>DXDU01000139.1 GCA_019115285.1 Candidatus Acutalibacter pullistercoris | reverse complement strand
TCGGGCTTGACGCCGGGCTTGCCTTCCCGCAGGCCCTTGATGGTGTTGAACTGCCGGTGGATTTCCGCCACCATGCGCTGGGCGTTTTTGTCCACGCCCAAAATCAACATGGCGGAGAACACGGCGGGCACCACGGCGCCCACCAGCACGCCGAAGAACACCGTGGGGCTCATGATGTCAAAGCCGGTAATCAGCTCCCGGCCAGCGGCGGCCAAAGCGTTGTTTGCCTCACTCATAAAGGCGCCCAGCAGGGAGATGACGGTCAAACCGGCGGCGCTGATGGAGAAGCCCTTGGTCACGGCCTTCACCGTGTTGCCGGCGCTGTCCAGCTCGTCGGCGGTGCGGATGGTCTCCTCGCCCAGGCCGCCCATTTCCGCCAGGCCTCGGGCGTTGTCCACAATGGGGCCGTAGGCGTCGTTGGAGATAATCATGCCCACAATGGACAGCATGCCCACCGCGGCCATGGAGATGCCGAAGATGGCGTAGCCCTCGCCCATGGGCTCGCAGAGCTTATAGGCCACCAGGGCGGAGATGGCGATGCCCACCATGGCGGGCAGGGCGGAGATGAAGCCGTAAGAGATGCCCGACAGCACCGTGAAGGCCGGACCAGAAGAGGAGGCCTTGGCCACCTTCTTCACAGGGGGCTTGGAGTCGTCGGTGAAATAGTCGGTGGTGATGCCGATGATGACGCCCACCAGCAGGCCCACGGCGGCGGCGCCCCAGATCCTCCAGGAGAAGCCGGGGAACACGGCGGTGGCAATGGCGGTGAGCACCAGGTAGATGGCGGTGGTCACATAGGTGGAGGAGTTCAGCGCGCTGGTGGGGCCGTTCTTGCCCACCCGGGCGGTGGCGATGCCGATGATGGAGGCCAGAAGCCCCAGGATGGCATAGCAGAACACCATGCTCACGTTATTGAAGCCCGTGCCCGCCAAAGACTGGGCGATGACCAGGGAAGAGGCCATGGCCGCCACGTTGGAGTCGAACAGGTCGGCGCCCATGCCGGCCACGTCGCCCACGTTGTCGCCTACGTTATCGGCGATGACGGCAGGGTTGCGGGGGTCGTCCTCGGGAATGCCCAGCTCCACCTTGCCGGTCAGGTCCGCGGAGACGTCGGCGGTCTTGGTGAAGATGCCGCCGCCGGCCTTGGCGAACAGGGCCAGGGAGCTGGCGCCGAAGGAGAAGCCCAGCAGAATGCTGGAGTCCCCGGTGAGCAGGAGCACGGCGGCCACGCCGAACAGGGAACAGCCCACCACCAGCAGGCCCATGACGGCGCCGCCTCTAAAGCCGATGAGGAACGCGGGCTTGATGCCCTTCTGGGCGGCCTCGGCGGTGCGGGCGTTGGACAGGGTGGCCACCAGGATGCCGATCTTCCCGGCGATGGCGGAAAGAACGGTGCCGGCGATGTAGGCCAGGGTCATGAAGATGTTGTCCAAGAAGTTCCCCGACCAGATGGGGGAGGGCAGCAGCAGGAGGATGACCACGGCGGCCACTCCGGCGAACTTGGCCAGCACCTTGTACTCCCGGGCCATAAAGGTGTTGGCGCCCTCTTTGATCAGCTGGGACACTTCCTGGATCTTCTTGTTCACGGTCTGCTGTCTCTTCACCCACAGGTACAGGTACACGGCGAAGGCGAAGGCAATCGCCACAATGAGGAAAGACAGGCCGTAGAACAGGGAAAGTTGACTTTCATCCATGGGAAACACTTCCTCGCTTGTTTTCTAGGGGCGATGGAGACGCAGCCTTGCACAACTCCTCCCCGGGCGGCGGGGGAACGGGCGAGGAAAAATGAAAAAGGGCAAACCCCAACAAGGGGTCTGCCCTTGGCTTTTCTCCACAGGGGCTCCTTCGGGGAAGGGGCCTTTCGTTTCGCGCCGCAAATGCGCCAGGGAATAAATAGAGGTCCCGGCGGCTGCCTGGAAGCCGGAGATGTCCGGGAGAACGTCTCTCTGTTCCAGGGAGGGAGTGGACCTTCCAGCGCCGTCCTCTATGACAGACTCCACCACTTATCCCAGCCTAAGTATAGAGGAAGGCGCGGAAAAAGTCAAGGCCGGGGGAAGGATGGGCCCGTTTTTCTCACTTTTTCTCAGCCAAGGTCCGGCCGGCCCAGCTGGGGGCGGAGCTTAAATAAAGTCCCCAGGGCCAAAAGCCCGGAGAGCAATGCGGTGCCGGCGAAGTTCAGCCAGATGCCGGTAAGCCCCAAAGGCCACAGGGCGGCGATGAGGGCCACCGGGAACACCAGGGCCGTGCCCATGGAGATCAGGGAGGCGGGCAGGGGCTTCTCCACCGCCAGCATGTAGCTCTGGGTGGCGAAGGAGAACCACCGGGTCACGTAGGTCAAAGCGAAGAGCCGCAGGGCCCCCACGGTGCTCTGGAGCATCTCCCCGGCGGGGGACTGGACGAAGATCCTGGTGATCTGCTCTGGGCACAGCAGGATGACCCCGAAGCTGAGAAGGGAGATGAGGGCGCTGGCGGCAAAGCAGCACTTCTCAATGGCCCGCACCCGGGAGAACTTCCCGGCCCCCCAGTTAAAGCCCACCGCGGGCTGGAGGGAATCGCACATGCCGTAGAGCAGGGGCTGGATAAAGCCGTCCACATACATGAGGATGCCGTAGATGGACACGGCGGCCTCCCCGCCCAGGCGCACCAGAATGGCGTTGAGCAGGATGGAGGTGATGCGCCCGGCGATGTTGTTCAGGAAGTTGGGGGCACCGCAGGTGACGATCTGCCGGAACATGGAGGCCCGGAACCGGGGCCGGACGAACCGCAGCTGGGCCCGGCCCAGCACAAAGGGGACCATGGCAAGCAACGCGCAGACGAACATGCTGCCGCAGGTGGCCAGGGCCGCCCCCCAGATCCCCCAGTGGAACACCCCCAGGAACAGGAACTCCGTGACGGCGCTGAGCACGGACATGAAGAGGTTTAAGGCCATGCTGCCCCGGATGAACCCGGAGATGCGCAGGAAGTTGTCGGCGGCGAAGACCATGGTGGTCACCGGGGAGGCCAGGCAGTACACCCGCAGGTACTGCACCGCCTGGGCGGCGAAGTCCCCCTCGGCGCCCATCATGGCGATGAGGGCCGGGGCCGCCAGGTACAGGGCCGCGCCGATGAGGGCCCCGGTGGTGACGATGAGCAGGCAGGCGCAGGAGAAGATGTTGTTGGCCTCTTTCTCGTCCCGGCGGCCCAGGGCGATGGAGATGGGCACCGCCGCCCCCACGCCGATCAGGTCCGCCAGGGCGAAGTTGATGATGACGAAGGGCATGGCGAGGTTCAGGGCGGCAAAGGAGGTGCTGCCCAGGAACTGCCCCACGAACAGGCCGTCTAAGAGCTGGTACAAAGCGGAGGCCAGCATGCTCACCGAGCCGGGCAGGGCGGCGGTGAAGAACAGCTTGACCGGGGGCGTTTTGGCGAACAAGACTTTGGGATCCATAGGGCGTGATACCTCTCTTACTGGGGTGTGCCGGCGGGGCCGGGGACGTGGAGCAGCAGCAGCTGGGCCAGCCGCTGGGAGAAAAAGGCGAAGGCCTCCACAAACTGGGGGGAGTACCGCTCTAGCGTCTCCTCCAGGGCGGCCCGCTCCGCCGTCCACATGCCGGAGAGCAGCCCGGCGGCGTACTGGTTCCCCGCCGGGGTGAGCAGGAGCTCCTTTTCCCGGCCCGGGGCGCAGGACAGCGTGAGCAGCCCTTTTTCCCTGAGCTCCTTGACGATGGTGTTTACGGTGGTCTTGGGGATGAGCCACTCCCGGCTGACCTGGGTCTGGGAGTGGGGCCTGCCGTCGCTGAGGGCGTAGAGCAGCGCCAGGGTGTTGGACTTTTCCCCCATGCGCCGGGCGCACAGGTAGTAGCTGCCGTCAATCTGGTTGGTGGCCTCCATCAGCCGGTAGATGGCCTGGTCTTTCTCGTCCATAGGCTCCTCCTTCCCCCGCCTTCCCGTTCCCTATTTTATAGAAAAGGCGGGGCAGATGCTACAGTACGAATTCGTACTAAGCGCAGGCTTCTATTGTACTCCTTTTTCTCAAGCCCTGTCAAGGCGGCAAGTTGCGCTAAAAAGGGGGAGACGAGTGGAAGCTTCCTTGGCTATTGTGACAATTCGCTCCCCTGCCCTTGACAAGGTTTTACACGGAATTTATACTTAGAGCTACTGGAATAAGCGGTGGAGTCTGTCATAGAGGGAGGCCCCGCCGGAGAGCATCGGCGCTTTCCGGAGGACGGGGAGCGCCTCTATTTATCCCAGAGCAGCACAAGGTCTCCGGCCCGGAGCCGGCGGCAGGGACAGAGCTTCCAGCGGGAAGGCCTGTCCCTTTTTTCGTGGGGCGGGACCGGTGATTTTGAGAGGGTATAGAGGTAAGATATGGACAACACATTACTGTCGTTTTTGCAGCAGGCGACTTCCAGCCCCGTGCTGCTCATCACGGTGCTTCTGACGCTGGGGGTCATTTTCGTCAACGGCTGGACCGACGCTCCCAACGCCATCGCCACCTGCGTTACCACCCGGTGCATGAGCGTCCGGGGGGCCATCCTCATGAGCGCGGCCTTCAACTTCCTGGGCGTGTTCATCATGACACAGATCAACAGTTCCGTAGCGTCTACCATCAGCAACATGGTAAACTTCGGCGGCAACACAAGGGATGCTCTCATCGCCCTGTGCGCTGCCCTATTTTCCATTGTTGTGTACAGCGTAGGCGCTTCTTATTTTGGCATCCCCACCAGCGAGAGCCACAGCCTTATCGCGGGGCTCACCGGTTCCGCCATCGCCATTCAGAACGGCGTGGGGGGCGTGAACATGAACGAGTGGGCCAAGGTGCTCTACGGCCTGGTGCTCAGCCTGGCCCTGGGTTTCGCCACCGGCTGGGTGGTGTGCAAGGCGGTGGGCCTCATCTGCGCCAAGATGGACCGCCGGCGCACCAACGGCTTCTTCCGCTGGGCCCAGATCTTCGGCGCCGCCGCCATGAGCTTTATGCACGGGGCCCAGGACGGCCAGAAGTTCATCGGCGTGCTGTTTTTGGGCATCGCCTTCGCCAACGGCCAGGAGGACGTGGTGGGGGCCACCATCCCGGTGTGGCTCATGCTGCTGTGCAGCGTGGTCATGGCCGGGGGCACCAGCGTGGGGGGCGAGAAGATCATCAAGTCCGTGGGCATGGACATGGTGAAGCTGGAAAAGTACCAGGGCTTCTCCGCGGATTTGGCGGCGGCCTTCTGCCTGCTGTACTCCACCCTGTTCGGCATCCCGGTGTCCACCACCCACACCAAGACCACCGCCATCATGGGCGTGGGCGCGGTGCGGCGGCTGTCCGCCATCAACCTGGGGGTGGTGAAGGACATGGTCCTCACCTGGGTGTTCACCTTCCCCGGGTGCGGCCTCATCAGCTTCCTGATGGCCAAGCTGTTCTTGTTCCTGTTCTAACAAAGAGTTCACTTTCAATCGCCAGATCTGTATGATAGAATGGCCCTAGGGCCGGGCAGGCGCCGCCTGCGGAAAGGAAGGACCAAACGCTATGTCGAAAAAACAGGATTCCTACTATTTTCAGAACTTCATTGCCTGCGCGGGGCTCTCCTGCCAGGCGGCCCAGCTGCTCAAGCAGGCCTTCGGGGACTTCCAGCCCGACAAGCTCGCCGAGCGCATGGACCAGATCCACGCCGTGGAGCACGAGGCCGACCGGAAGAAGCACGACCTGCTCAACACCCTGGTCAAGGCCTTCATCACCCCCATCGAGCGGGAGGACATCCTCCAGCTCAGCCAGCACCTGGACGACCTGACCGACACCCTGGAGGACGTGTTCATCCGCATGTACTACAACAGGATCACCTCCGTGCGGCCCGACGCCCAGCGCATGGTGGACATCATCATCCAGTGCTGCCAGGAAGTGGAGCGGCTGATGAAGGACTTCGCCGACTTTAAGCGCTCCAAGACCGTCCACGGCCACATTGTCAGCATCAACACCCTGGAGGAGACTGCCGACAAACTTTACATCGACTGCATGTACCAGCTCCACGACACCTGCAAGGACCCCCTGGAGGTCATCGCCTGGCGGGAGATTTACAGCTGCCTGGAGAAGTGCGCCGACGCCTGCGAGCACATCGCCGACGTGGCCGAGTCCGTCATTATGAAGAACAGCTGAGACGGGCCCTTTTCGAGAAAGGAGATCCTTTGGCGGGCGCGCCCCGCCTTTTGCGTAAGACATCATGAGACAGATTTCACTCTTTATCAAAAAACAGCCTCCCGGCAGGCTCATCGCCGTGGGCTTCGCCCTGGTGATCCTGCTGGGCACCCTTTTGCTGCTCCTGCCCGTCTCCGTGCGGGAGGACGCCAGCGTCAGCTTTATCGACGCCCTGTTCACCTCCACCAGCGCCGTGTGCGTCACCGGCCTGATCGCCATCGACGTGGCGGACCACTTTACCATCTTCGGCCAGGCGGTGGTGGCCATCCTCATCCAGGTGGGCGGCCTGGGGGTCACCTCCATCGGCGCCGGGCTCATCCTGGCGGCCAGAAAGCGCCTGGGCATGAAGGGCCGGGTGCTGGTGAAAGAGGCCCTGAACGTAGACGGGGCCAAGGGCATGGTGCGCCTGGTGAAAAGCGTCCTGCTCATGACCTTGTGCTTTGAGGTGGTGGGCGCCGCTTTGAGCTTTGTGGTCTTCTCTCAGGACTACGCCACCGGGGACGCGGTGCGGCTGAGCCTGTTCCACTCCATCGCCGCCTTCAACAACTCCGGCTTCGACATTTTAGGGGGCCTGCGCAACCTGATCCCCTACCAGGGCGACGTGCTTCTGAACCTGACCACCGCCGGGCTGATCATCTTCGGCGGCATCGGATTTCTGGTGATTTTGGACGTGGGGAAGAAGCGCTTTAACTTCAAGAAGTTTACCTTCCACACCAAGGTGGTGCTCACCACCACCCTGTTCCTGCTGGTGGCGGGCACCCTGCTGCTCAAGGCCACCGAGGACGTGACCTGGCTGGGGGCCTTCTTCCAGAGCGTCTCCGCCCGCACCGCCGGCTTCTCCACCTACCCCATCGGGGAGTTTACCGACGCCGGCCTGTTTACCCTGATCCTGCTCATGTTCGTGGGCGCCTCCCCCGGGTCCACCGGCGGCGGCATCAAGACCACCACCTTCTTCGTGCTCATCCAGGAGGTGCGGTCCCTGTTCACCAAGCGGCACATCGGGGCCTTCCGCCGGTCCATCTCCATGGAGACCCTGGGCAAGGCCTTTCTCATCACCCTGCTGTCTTTGCTGCTGGTGTGCGCCGGCACCTTCTTGCTGTGCATTTTAGAGCCGGACCTGACCTTCCTCCAGCTGCTGTTCGAGGAGGTCTCCGCCTTCGGCACCGTGGGCCTGTCCACAGGCATCACCCCGGGGCTGGGGTGGCCGGCCAAGCTGGTGCTCATCATCACCATGTTCGCCGGGAGAGTGGGGATGTTCACCCTGCTGTCCATGTGGATCGACCGGCTGGCCCCTGCCGCCCGGTATACGGAAGAATCCCTCACCGTGGGCTGAGCGCACGGGATTTGATAGAACAGAGAACGACCAGTATTTTGGAAAGGAAAGGTACAAGATCCTATGAAGAAGAAAGACGAAGCCGCCAGTTTCGCGGTCATCGGGCTGGGGCGGTTCGGCCTGGCCCTGGTGGAGAGCCTCTCCAGCGCCGAGCGGGAGGTGCTGGCCATCGACCGGGACGAGACCCGGGTCCGGGAGGCCCGGCGGTATACGGACCTGGCCATGGTGGTGGAATCCCTGGACCAGGAGTCTTTGGAAGAGGCCGGGGTGCAGAACTGTGACACCGTGATCATCTGCATCGCGGAGAAGGTGGACATCAGCGTACTGGTGACCATGACCGTGATGAACCTGAACGTGCCCCACGTCATCGCCAAGGCCAGCAGCCTGACCCACGGGGAGATCTTAAAGCACCTGGGGGCCAAGGTGGTCTATCCCGAGCGAGATATGGCCCTGCGCCTGGGCAAGGGCCTGCTGTACCACAACTTCCTGGACTCCGTGGCCCTGGAGGGCAACGTGGAGGTCCGGCGGATTGAGGTCACCGGGGAGCTCATCGGCATGAGCCTGCGGGAGGCGGACATCCGGCAGAAGTACGGGGTCAACGTCATCGCCATCGAGCGGGAGCACCACACCCAGGTGGACTTCCCCCCGGACTACCGGTTCCGGCCGGGAGACGTGGTGAGCGTGGTGGGAAAGACCAGCAACATCGAGCGCTTCGAAAACGATATGCAGTAACTGCGGGAGCCGGCCCCCTGGGCCGGCTTTTTCCCATTCCCGGGGGCGGGCTTGCGCCCCGGCCGGGGATGGGGTATAATCTTCTTACTTCAAAATTCCAGGAGGAACGCACATGGCAGGCCAAGACTTTTACACAGACCCGGCCCAGGAGGCCGTCCACCCGGAGGCCCGGCTCCCCCAGCGCCCGGGCAAGCGCCGGATGAGATGGACCGACCAGCACACCAAGATTCTGATTTTGGGCATTGTGCTGGCGGCGCTGCTAGTGGGCACCATTATCTATGCCATCGCCAAGCAGAAAAAGCCGGACTACACCCTGGGGCTGATCACCTCCTACTCCATGCCGGAGACGGGGGTCATGCAGATTGAGGACCTGCTGGGCCGCTATGCCGACGACCGCAACGGCGACGGCACCGTCCGGGTGGAGGTGGTCAACTACGTGTTCTCCGACTCTGAGACGCTGCAGGGGCTGCAGAAAGCCTCTCAGCAGGCCTTGGAGCAGGACCTGGCGAAGGGCACTTCCCTGCTCTTTCTCCACGACCAGGAGGGCTTCCAGAAGGTGGCGGGAGAGTTCGCCGGCCTTCTGCAGGACCGGGAGGGCAACCCCCTGGGGGAGGAGGCCGCGGAGCTGGAGGCGGCGGCGGTCCCCTGGGAAGAGGTGGCTGCCCTGGCGGAGCTGGAGCCTGAGGCCGCGGAGAACGACGCCTGGTCGGCGGAGGACTACGGAGAGAAGTTTCAGGCCCTGCGGCTGTCTGTGCGCAGCGAGGAGGGGCTCTCCACCCCGGAGGCCCAGGCCTATTACGAGGACTGCCAGGCCCTGCTGGAGCGTCTGGAACAGAACGAACCCCTGGTGATTGAGGAGGATCCCCCATGGATGGACGAACTGCTCAGCGAACTGGAAGAGGAACAGGCGCAGGCGTGACCATTTTGGACTCCACCCTGCGGGATGGGGCCCAGGGCACGGGCATCGCCTTTTCGGTAGAGGACAAACTGGCCGCCGTCCGGCTGCTGGACCAGCTGGGGGTGGCCTACATCGAGGCGGGGAACCCCGGCTCTAACCCCAAGGACCAGGAGTTCTTCCGCCGGGCGGGGGAGCTGCGCCTGGAGCACGCCCAGCTGGCGGCTTTCGGCAGCACCCGCCGCAAGCACGTAAAGGCCCAGGAGGACCCCAACCTCCTGTCCCTGGCCGGGGCGGGGACCAAGGTGTGCGTCCTGTTCGGCAAGTGCTGGAAATTCCACGTGGACCACGTGCTGGAGACCACCCCCGAGGAAAACCTGCGCATGATCCGGGAGAGCTGCCGGTTTTTGCGGGACCGGGGCAAGATGGTGATCTTCGACGGGGAGCACTTCTTCGACGGCTACAAGGACGACCGGGACTTCGCCCTGGCGGCCCTGCAGGCCGCGGCGGAGGGGGGCGCCCACCAGCTGTGCCTGTGCGACACCAACGGCGGGGCCTTCCCCCAGGAGGTGGGGCCGGTGGTGGAAGAGGTGATCGGCCGCTTCGGCCTGCCGGTGGGGGTGCACTTTCACAACGACTGCGGCATGGCCGTGGCCAACAGCGTCATGGGGGTCATGGCCGGGGCGGCCCAGGTCCAGGGGACGCTCTTGGGCTTTGGGGAGCGCTGCGGCAACGCCAACCTGGCGGCGGTGATCCCCGACCTGCAGCTGAAGCTGGGCATCCCCTGCATCCCCCAGGAGCGGCTGCAGCTGCTGTCTCACAGCGCCAGGGAGATGGCCTCCATCGCCAACCTGGACCTGCCCGACGCCATGCCCTACGTGGGGGACAACGCCTTCGCCCACAAGGCCGGCATGCACGCCGACGGGGTGCTGAAGATCCCCCGTTCCTTCGAGCACGTGGACCCCTACCTGGTGGGCAACGCCAGAAGGTTCCCGGCGTCGGAGATCAGCGGCAGGGCGGTGGTGCTGGAGCGCCTGCGCCGGGCCTTCCCCCGGCTGCGGCTGGAGTCCCCGGAGGTGCGGGAGGTGCTCCGGGACCTGAAGGACCTGGAGGCCCAGGGGTACCAGTTCGAGGGGGCGGACGCCTCTTTCGAGCTGCTGGCCAGAAAGCGGCTCAGCCCCTATCCCCCCTTTTTCCAGCTGCTTTACTACCACATCTACACCGACTACAGCGAGGGCCGGGACCGGGGCGCCAGCGCCACGGTGAAGGTCCAGGTGGGCGGGGAGACCCGGCTGATGGCCGCCGAGGGCAACGGCCCGGTCAACGCCCTGGACCAGGCCCTGCGCAAGGCCCTGGAGATCTTTTACCCGGTGCTCTCTCAGGTGAAGCTGACGGACTACAAGGTCCGGGTGCTGGACAGCAAAAGCGCCACCGCCGCGGGGGTCCGGGTGCTGATCACCTCCTCTTACGGGGCGGAGAGCTACACCACCGTAGGCGTCTCCGGCGACGTGGTGGCCGCCAGCTGGAAAGCCCTGGAGGACTCTATGGAGTACCTGCTGCTGCAAACCCAGACGGTGGGGCAGAGCGGAGAGTAAAAGTTTTTGGTCTTCTCGCCTGCCGGTTGGGCAAGCTTGGCGGTGCCCACCCCCTGCCCCCTCCCGCGCTCATACCTAGAAGGTATATGTACCCTTTGTGGCGCGGGAGGGGGATTATTATTCTATAATCTCATTCCAAAGGGGGGAGCGATAGCTCCCCCCTTTGACAACCCCCCAAGCGATAGGGACTTCCTCGATATAGAAAGCTTGCCACAATAGTGGGGGTTCACAAAGGGGGAGACGACAGTCTCCCCCTTTGGAATTAAACTATATAACTTTCTCCCCCTCCCGTACCACAAGGGTACAAACTATATCCTAACTGGCCTTACGGGAGGGGGTAGGGGGTGGGCTGCACCCGTCCCGAGCAGTGGAAGGAATAGTGAAGAGTGAAGAAGTAAAAACCGGCAGGCACTTTGCGGTGTCTGCCGATTTTTGGGTTGGGGCGACGAAATAGATGCTTTGCCGGCGCGGGCAAAAAAGTTCGCGACCACCACCGAGGTGATGATCGCGAATTGGGTGCAGCGTTTTAAAAAGAGAGGGCCTTTTCCGCAAAAAGTTGGTAGCAAGCCGCAGCGTTGTGAGCGCATTTATAAGCGAACAGCGAAGGCGCAGCGTGACTTTTTGCGGGGAGGAGCGGTGCTGCTCCCCGGTGGGGAG
>DXDU01000138.1 GCA_019115285.1 Candidatus Acutalibacter pullistercoris | reverse complement strand
ACCGGTGCTCTCAGTGCCTGACCCGCCAGTTCCCCCCGGGAGCCACCGCCTACACCTACGGGGAGGGCTCCGGCCGCACGGTGGGGGTCCTGCGCTCCGGCCGGGCGGCCCTGGTGAAGATCGACGCCAAGGGCGGCCGCACCCTGTTGGAGCGCCTGGGCCCCGGCGGCGTGTTCGGCGAGCTCATCGCCTTTTCCAGCCTCCCCTGCGACAGCGTGTCCCTGGTGTGCGAGACCGCCTGCAAAGTGCTGTTCCTGCCCCAGCAGCGGCTGGCCGCCCCCTGCGAGAAGGACTGCGGCGGCCACCAGGACCTGGCCCTGGGGCTGCTCTCCCTGCTCAGCCGCAAGGCCTTCCAGCTCAGCGAGCGGGTGGAGGTCCTCTCCTGCCGCACCATCCAGGAGAAGCTGCTGTGCTACTTCCGCATCCTTGCCTACGAGCAGCAGAGCCTGAGCTTCCCCCTGCCCTTTTCCCTCAGCGCCCTGGCGGACTACCTGTGCTGCGACCGCAGCGCCATGATGCGGGAGCTGAAGAAGCTGAAAGAGGAAGGGGTACTGTCCGTCCAGCGGCGGCAGGTGACCTTCCTCTCCCAAAAGCCCTTTTCCCAAACCGACCTGTGCGCCGCCGGCCTGGGGGAGCGCTGAAACACGCCTCCGAGCCGGCTGTTTTCCCGCCGTGTAAAGTGGGATTTAAGATTTTCTGTCGAAAATCTTAAGAAACACGCCGGCGTGTTGCCAAAGGGCCTTTCCCCTTGTACAATAGCCCTGTCCATCTATATTATGCGAGGTTTTGGAGGGAAACACATGTTATCCATCAGTGGCGTGACAAAGCGCTACGGCAAGACCGTGGCCAACGACAACATCTCCTTCGCCGTGGGCGACGGGCAGATCGGCATTTTGCTGGGGCCCAACGGCGCGGGAAAGTCCACCATCATCAAGTGCATCACCGGCCTGCTGCGGTTCTCCGGCCGGATTGAGGTTAACGGTTTTGTGAACACCTCGATAGATGCCAAGGCCCAGCTGGGGTACATCCCCGAAATGCCCGCGGTGTACGACCTGCTCACCGTCTCCGAGCACCTGGAGTTCATCCGCCGGGCCTACAAGATCCAGGACACCGCCTACGAGGAGCAGCTGTTAGAGCGTCTGGAGCTGGCTGACAAGAAAAACAAGCTGGGCAAAGAGCTCTCCAAGGGCATGCAGCAAAAGCTCTCCATCTGCTGCGCCCTGGTGCACCGGCCCCGGGTGGCCATTTTCGACGAGCCCCTGGTGGGCCTGGACCCCCACGCCATCAAAGAGCTGAAGGAGATCTTCCGGGAGCTGAAGGCCGAGGGCTGCTCGGTGCTCATCTCCACCCACATGATCGACAGCGTGGAGGACTACTGGGACGTGGCCAACATCATGATGAACGGCCGCTTCGCCGCCACCAAATTAAACGACGGCGCCGGGGGCCAGAGCCTGGAGGAGCTGTTCTTCCAGATTACGGAAGGGGCCCCGGCCCCGGCGGAGGGCTGACGCCATGAAAAGCCCTCTGGTCTATCTCACTGTCACCAAGCTGAAAAACCAGCTCATCGCCGTGGTGAAAAGCCCTGCCAAACTGGTGTACGCCGTGATTTTGGTGGCCCTCTTCGCCCTGACGGCCTTCTCCGGCAGCTCTTATGACGTGGAAGAGCTGCGCAGCCCGGTGGAGCTCATCGCCATTCTGACCCTCTTTTACACCATGATGTTCTTGATGGTCTTCGCCGCGGGGAGCAGCTCTTCCAACTCTCCCATGTTCACCTTGTCCGACGTGACCCTGCTCTTCCCCGCCCCCCTGAGCTCCAACAAAATCCTGGTCTACGGCCTGGTGCGGCAGCTGGGGCTGTCCCTGGTGCTGGGGTTCTTCATCCTGTTCCAATACTCCTGGATGCACGGCGTCTACGGGGTGGAGGTCCCCGGCCTGCTGCTGGTCATCCTGGGCTACGGCCTGACGCTGTTCTTCGCCCAGCTGAGCTCCATGGCGGTGTACGTGCGCACCAGCGGCAACGAGGCCGCCGCCAAGGCGGCGCGGTACTGCGTCTTCGGGGCGGCGGCCCTGTACGGGGTGCTGGCCCTGGCCGTCTGCCGGCAGCCCCTGCTGGCCCTGGCCCAGGGCGGTGCTTGGGAGCCCGCCGTGGCCGCGGGGGCCGGCTTCTTCGGCAGCCTGCCCGGGCTGCTGTTCCCCGTCTCCGGCTGGAGCGCCGGGCTGGTGGGGGCCATCCTCTCCGGGGGCTGGGCCCAGGCGGGGCTGTTCGCCCTGCTGCTTCTGGCCCTGTTCGGCCTGCTGCTGGGGTTGGTGCTCACCTGCAAGAACAACTACTACGAGGACGTGCTGGAGACCGCGGAGACAGCCCAGTCCGCCGTCACCGCCCAGAAGGAAGGGCAGTTAAACGAAGTGGTGCCCAAGCACGTGAAGGTGGGCAAGACCGGCCTGAACAAGGGCTGGGGGGCCTCGGCCCTGTACTACAAGCACCGGGTGGAGAACCGCCGCAGCGGGGTGTTCTTCCTCTCCAACATGGCCCTGATCTTCGACGCCATCATCATCGCCTGCGCCTTCTTCATGAAGGACGCCGGGCTGGCGGGGGTCCTGGCCATGTCCACCTACATGCAGCTGTTCACCGTGGCCCTGGGCCGGTTTAACCGGGAGCTGATCAAGCCCTACATCTACCTCTTGCCCGAGCCGCCCCTGAAAAAGCTGCTCTACGCCATCAAAGAGAGCCTGATTTCCGACGCCTTGGAGGCGGTGGTCCTCTTTGTGATCCTGGGCTTTATCCTGGAGGCCTCCCCGGTGGCCATGGCCTTCTGCGTCCTGGCCCGGATCAGCTTCTCCCTGCTGTTCACCGCCGGCAACGTGGTGGTGGAGCGCGTCTTCGGCATGGTCTCCTCCAAGACCCTGATCTTCCTGTTCTACTTCCTGGTGCTGATCGTGATGGCCCTGCCGGGCATTGCCGCCTGCGTGGCGGTGTCCATCCTGCTCCCCGCGCTGGGGGTGGCCGGGGCGCTGCTGGCCCTGGCGGCGGTCAACGCCGCCATCGCCGTGCTGGCGCTGTGGCTGTGCCGAAACCTTCTGCAGTACGCCGAGCTCAACAGCCGGTAAGGTTTCTCAAAACCGATTCCCCCTCTCCCGCCGGGCCCCCGGCGGGAGTTTTTTTGAAAAAAGCCTTGCAAAATACCCTTGGGGGGTATATAATGGCTTCAGAACGTCAAATACCCCCACGGGGTATGGAAGGGAAGTGAGCCCATGGAAAAGACTTGTTCGGGACAGTGCGGCGGCTGCCGCCACAAGCACACCCCCCGCAGCGAGGAGGAGCTGCGCCAGCTGCAAAACCGGCTCAAGCGCATGATCGGCCAGCTGGGGGGCATCTCTAAAATGCTGGAGGAAAACCGCTACTGCGGGGACGTGCTCACCCAGGTGGCGGCGGTGGAAAGCGCTTTACAGAGCTTCGGCTACCTGGTGCTCAAAGAGCACATGGAGACCTGCGTGGTGGAGCACATCCAGGCGGGGAACACCCAGATTGTGGACGAGGCCGTGGAGCTCATCAAGAAACTGAAGTGACCGGAACGAGAGGAAGCTGGTGATCGCATGAAGACAGAAAAATTCCAGGTGACAGGCATGACCTGCGCCGCCTGCCAGGCAAACGTCACCAAGTGCGTGGCGAAGCTCCCCGGGGTGGAGCAGGTGGACGTGAGCCTGCTGGCAAACTCCATGACCGTCACCTACGACGACGGCGCCCTGAGCGAGGACGCCATTGTAGGGGCGGTGGAGGACATCGGCTACGGGGCGGAGCCCGCCAGCCCCGCCGCCGGAAAGCCCGGGGAGAACAGCTTCCGGGGCCAGTGGCAAAAGCGCCAGGAGCTGGCGGACCGGGAGCAGCGGGCCATGAAGACGCGGCTCATCGCCTCCCTGTGCATCCTGGTCCCCCTGATGTACGTGGCCATGGGAGCCATGCTGGGCCTGCCGGTGCCCTTCTTCCTGAAAGGGGAGGAGAACGCCCTGATTTCCGCCATGACCCAGCTCTTCCTCACCCTGCCCATTTTGTTTTTGAACAGGAAGTTCTACACCTCCGGCCTGCGGGGGCTGTGGAAGCGCAGCCCCAACATGGACTCCCTGGTGGCGGTGGGGTCGGGGGCCTCCCTGCTCTACGGGGTGTTCGCCATGTACCGCATGGCCTGGGGCTTCGGCCACGGGGACTTGGGGCTGGTGCACCAGTACGCCCACGACTTGTACTTCGAGTCCTCCGCCATGATCGTCACCCTGGTGACGGTGGGCAAGTACCTGGAGAGCCGCTCCAAGGCCAAGACCTCCAGCGCCCTGGATAAGCTCATGGACCTGGCCCCCAAGACCGCCACCGTGGTGCGAAACGGCCAGGAGGAGACCATCCCCGCCGAGCAGGTCCGGGCCGGGGACCTGGTGGTCATCCGCCCGGGAGAGAGCATCCCCGTGGACGGGGAAGTGATCTCCGGCCAGGGCTTTGTGGACCAGGCGGCCATCACCGGGGAGAGTTTGCCGGTGGAGAAGGGCCCCGGGGACCAGGTGCTCTCCGCCACCATCAACAAAAACGGCAGCTTCCAGTTCCGTGCCTCCAAGGTGGGGGACGACACCACCCTGGCCCAGATCATCCGCCTGGTGGACGAGGCCGGCACCTCCAAGGCCCCCATCGCCCGGCTGGCGGACAAGATCAGCGGGGTGTTCGTGCCGGTGGTCATGGGAATCGCCCTGCTCACCGCCATAGTGTGGCTTTTGCTGGGCTATGGGTTCGAGTTCGCCCTGTCCTGCGGCATCGCCGTGCTGGTGATCTCCTGCCCCTGCGCCCTGGGCCTGGCCACCCCGGTGGCCATCATGGTGGGCACAGGCAAGGCCGCGGAGTACGGCATCCTCGTCAAGTCCGCGGAGAGTTTGGAGAACCTCCACCACATGGACACGGTGGTGCTGGACAAGACCGGCACCCTCACCTCCGGCCACCCCGCGGTGACGGACATCCTCCCCCTGGCCCCCGGGCTGAGGGAGGAGGAGTTTCTCTCCCAGGCGGCGGCGGTGGAACTGGGCAGCGAGCATCCCCTGGCCCAGGCGGTGGTAGAGCGGGCCAAGTCCCAGGGCCTCCCCCTGCCCCAGGTGGACAGCTTTCAGGCTGTGGCCGGCCGGGGCGTGCGGGCCCAGCTTGCCGGGGGCGCTTACCTGGCGGGGAACGCCGCCTTCCTGACGGAACAGGGATTAGACCCCGGCGCGGAGGCCCAAGCCCAAGTCCAGAGGCTGGCGGCGGAGGGCAAGACCCCCCTGCTCTTTGCCCGGGACGGGAAGCTTCTGGGCCTGATCGCCGTGGCGGACACCCTGCGGGAGGACAGCCTCCAGGCGGTGGAGCGCTTCCACCAGCTGGGGCTCAAGGTGGTCATGCTCACCGGGGACAACCAGGTCACCGCCCAGGCCGTCAGCCGCCAGGCCGGCATTGAGGAAGCCGTGTCCGACGTGCTCCCCGCCCAGAAGGAGGCGGTGGTCCGCCGGCTCCAGGAGCAGGGCCGGAAAGTGCTCATGGTGGGAGACGGGATCAACGACGCCCCGGCCCTCACCCGGGCGGACGTGGGCATGGCCATCGGCGCCGGGACGGACATCGCCATCGAGTCCGCCGACGTGGTGCTGATGAAGAACTCCCTAAACGACGCCGCCACCGCCATCGAGCTCAGCCGGGCGGTAATCCGCAACATCCGCATGAACTTGTTCTGGGCGTTTTTCTACAACATCCTGGGAATCCCCATCGCCGCCGGGGCGCTGTTCCTGCCCCTGGGCATCAAGCTCAGCCCCATGCTGGGCTCCGCCGCCATGAGCCTGAGCTCGGTGTGCGTGTGCCTGAACGCCCTGCGGCTGCGGTTCTTTCAAGATAAGGGCGCCCCTGTGACCGGGACTGCCCCGAAGCCCGCTCCCACCAACCAGGAACCGGCCTGCCCCCTTCCGGCGGCGGCCGCTCCCATAGAAGACCTTGACACCACAACAGAAGGAGAGATCGCGATGACAAAAGTATTGACCGTAGAGGGCATGATGTGCGCCCACTGTCAGGCCCATGTGCAGAAGGCCCTGGCAGGGGTGCCCGGGGTGGCCAGCGCCGCGGTGGACCTGGACAGCAAGAAGGCCACGGTGGAGCTTTCCGCCGACGTGGCCGACAGCGTTCTGATGGACGCGGTGAAGGAAGCCGGCTACGACCCCACCAGCTGCGCCACCCTGTAAATTCCGCGGCACAAAGCCCCCTCCCCCCACCGGGCAGGGGGCTTTGTCCTCCCCGTCTCGCCCGCCGTCTCGCTCTGGCTTGGCGGAGTCCAGGGGAGTATCTGAAAGCTTTCCTCTAGCAGGTAAAACTTGGCTCTCCCCCTGGGAGAGCTGTCACGACGTAGTCGTGACTGAGAGGGCAGCCCTTCTGTCACCATAGCAGACAGCTGCCCGTGAGGCAGAAAACTATATACTGGGGGGTTATCAAAGGGGGGGCGATAGCTCCCCCCCTTTGGAATTAGACTATATAAAACCGTCCCCCTCCCGTACCGCAAGGGTACAAATTACATCTCGTTGGCCTTACGGGAGGGGGCAGGGGGTGGGGTGGCTGCCGCCACAGGGCAATAAAATCCCTCCGCAAAGGGCGCTCCGGGATTTTCAGCCGCCCTAACCGACCGGGTTGCGTAAACCACCCCCGAAAACCCCGGTGAGTGAGCGTAGCGAATGGATAGGGGTTTTCCCGGCCCGTCCGGCCACGGACCGGGCCCGCGGCGGCAGCCGCCATTTTGGGGCTTGACTTAAAGTGGGATTCAGGGTATACAATAGCGAAGTAGCGGCCCAGGAAGGGCCAGGCGCTTTCCGGCGCCATCTTGCAGGAAGCAGGAGACATCCGGCGGGGAAACCCTGCCGGCTTGTTTCCTGCTGTTTTTTCAGGCGCGGCCGCCTGGGAAAGGAGAGGATTCCGTGGATCTGCAAGCGTTTTTTCGAGAAAACCCCCGGGCGGCCCTGGGCTTTTCCGGCGGGGTGGACTCCGCCCTGCTCTTGTGGGCAGGGGTCACCTACGGGGAACAGGTGCGGCCCTACTTTGTGAAGACGGCGTTCCAGCCCCAGTTCGAGCTGGAGGACGCCAGGCGGCTGTGCCGGGAGCTGGGGGTGGAGCTCACCGTCATCGAACTGGACATTCTGGCGGCGCCCCGCGTGGCGGAAAACCCTGGGGACAGGTGCTACCACTGCAAGCGGGCCCTGTTCACCGCCCTGCGGGACCGGGCCCAGGCGGACGGCTTCTCCCTGCTGCTGGACGGCACCAACGCCTCCGACGACGCCGGGGATCGGCCGGGGATGCGGGCCATCTCGGAACTTTCCGTCCGCTCCCCCCTGCGGGAGTGCGGCCTGACCAAAGACCGGGTCCGGGCCCTGTCCAGAGAGGCGGGGCTGTTCACCTGGGACAAGCCCGCCTACGCCTGCCTGGCCACCCGTATCCCCACCGGGGAGGCCATCACGGCGGAGGTCCTGGAACAGGTGGAACGGGCCGAGGACGCCCTGTTCGCCCTGGGCTACCGGGACTTCCGGGTGCGGGTGTTCCACGGGGCCGCCCGGCTGCAGCTGCGGGAGGACCAGCTGCAGCGGGCCGCCTGCGAGGCAGGCAAGCTCCGCCAGGCGCTGGGGCCCTGGTTCCAGACAGTGCTGTTGGACCTCGCCCCCCGGTGAGCCGGCCGCCGCCCGCCCTCTCCGCCGCCGGAGGCGGCGCGCCCCCGCAAAGCGGGGGACGTCCTTGCCCCCCGGGGCAAGGACGGAGAGGGCGGGCGGCTCCCCCAGAGCGCCTTGCCTGCCCCTGGGGGAGAAGACTTCCCAAACCACAGAAAGGAGCTGACGTGATGGATCAGCAAGAGATACGGGCCATTCTGGAGCAGGTGGCCGCCGGCAAACGGTCGGTGGAAGAGGCCATCCTGGCCCTGAAGATGGAGCCCTTTAAAGAGCTGGGCTTCGCCAAAGTGGACAACCACCGGGGCCTGCGGCAAGGGGCCGCGGAGGTGATCTACGGGGCGGGCAAGACCCCGGAGCAGATCCGGGACATCGCCGCCTCGCTCCGGGAGGACGGGGAGAAAGCCGTTCTGATCACCAGGATGAGTGAAAAGGCCGCCCAGGTGGTGGGCGAGGCCCTGCCCCTTTCCTACCACAAGATCGGCCGGGTGGGCATTGTGGGCCGCATACCCGCCCCCACGGGAAAGGGCTCCATCGTGGTGGCCACCGGCGGCACCAGCGACATGCCCGTGGCGGAGGAAGCCGCCCTCACCGCCGAAGTGCTGGGGAACAAAGTCACCCGGCTGTACGACGTGGGAGTGGCGGGGCTGCACCGCACCCTCTCCCACTTAGAGGACATTATGAGCGCCCGGGTCATCATCGCTATCGCCGGGATGGAGGGGGCCCTGGCCAGCGTCATCGGGGGCCTTTCCGACTGCCCGGTGATCGCCGTGCCCACCAGCGTGGGCTACGGGGCATCCTTCGGGGGCCTGGCGGCCCTGCTGTCCATGCTCAACTCCTGCGCCAGCGGCGTCAGCGTGGTGAACATCGACAACGGCTTTGGCGCCGGGTACCTGGCCAGTATGATCAACCACCTGTAACACCCCGCCCCGGACGCCGCTTGATTGCGGCGGAACTTCCGGGGAGCGGCTAATAACCCGGGGCGAAGCCACCGCCTTCCCCTGCTCAAAAAACGGGGGACGGACGTCCCTCTCTGAGGGTACCGCAAAAGCTGCCTCTCGGCCTAAAACCAAGAGAGTAAAATAACAAGGCCGCACCCCCGCAGAACCACCGAACTTTTCCAGCACCTTACTTCTTGGATCTGAAGCGGGACATGCACCCTCTTGGGCAACCTATCGTAAAAAGGAGCATCGCTATGAAAACCCTGTATCTGGAATGCAACATGGGCGCGGCTGGCGACATGCTGGCCGCGGCCCTGCTGGAACTTCACCCCGATCCGGAGGGCTTCCTCCGCCGGGTCAACGCCCTGGGCCTGCCTGGGGTGAGAATCGCCGCCGCCCCCTGTGTCAAGTGCGGGATCACCGGCACCCACGTCTCCGTCACCGTGAACGGCCGGGAGGAAGAAAGCCGCGACGTGGACTTCGCCGGCCACTCCCACAGGCATGCTCACGACCATCACCACGAGCATAACCATGAGCATGAGCACCATCACGATCATGAACACGAGCATCCTGGCCACGACCACGGGCACCACCACGGCCATCACCACCACGCGGGGATGGGGGACATCCGCCACATTCTCTCCCACCTGGACCTGCCCCAGCAAGTGCGGGAGGACGTGCTGGGGGTGTACCAGCTCATCGGGGAGGCGGAGAGCCGCGCCCACGGGGTGCCGGTGGAGGAGATCCACTTCCACGAGGTGGGCACCCTGGACGCCGTGGCCGACGTGACCATGGTGTGCCTGCTCCTTCACGAGCTGGCCCCTCAGCAGATCTTGTGCTCCCCCGTTCACGTGGGCTGCGGCCAGGTGCGGTGCGCCCACGGCATCCTGCCGGTGCCCGCTCCCGCCACCGCGACCATTCTCCAGGGGGTGCCCACCTACGGCGGGGCCGTGCAGGGGGAGCTGTGCACCCCCACGGGCGCCGCCCTGCTCAAGCATTTTGTGACGTCCTTCGGCCCTGCCCCGGTGATGGCCGTGGAGCAGGTGGGCATCGGCATGGGCACAAAAGACTTTGAGGCCATGAACGGCCTGCGGGCCATGCTGGGCCAGACCAGGGAGGAGCCCCAGGACCAGGTGGCGGAGCTCTCCTGCAACCTGGACGACATGACCCCCGAGGGCATCGGCTTCGCCCTGGAGGAGCTTCTGGCCGCCGGGGCCCTGGACGCCTTCACCACCCCCATCGGCATGAAGAAGAGCCGCCCCGGGGTGATGCTCACCGTGCTGTGCCGCCTGGAGGACCGGGAGAAGATGGCGTCCCTGCTCTTCCGCCACACCACCACCCTGGGCATTCGGGAGAGCCTGTGCCGCCGGTACACGCTAGAGCGCACTATGGAGCGGGCGGAGACGCCTTGGGGCCCGGTGGGGGTAAAGGTCTCCTCCGGCTGGGGAGTGACCCGCCGGAAGGCAGAGTACGACGACCTGGCCCGCCTCGCCCGGGAACAGCGCCTGTCCCTGGAAGAGGTAACTTCCGCCCTGCGAGAAAAATAATCGGAAAGGGAGCGGGTAGACTGTTCCCTTTTTTGGGGGCGGAAAGAATTTTTCCCGCTTCCGGGGAAAAGCCTTTCAAAAAGGGAAATTTGTGCTATCATAAGGGAAAAGGTCAAAACAAGGAGGCCCCTGCCATGTCCGTTCCAGAAGAAGAAAAAATATTCGCCGGCGTCCTGTTCTCCCCTGGGGATCCGGAGCTCAAGGCCATCAAGCTGCGCAGCCACAACCTGTGCGCCGACTACAACCGCACCTTTGAAAACGACACCGAGACCAGAGACAGGCTCATCCGCCAGATTGTGGGGGCCTGGGGCGAGGGCAGCTTCATCCAGGGGCCGGTCCAATTCCACTACGGCGTCCACACCAAGATCGGCAAGCGGTTCTTCGGCAACTTCAACCTGATGATCCAGGACGACGGCCCTGTCACCATTGGGGACGACTGCAACTTCGGCCCCAACTGCACCATCGTCACCCCGGTGCACCCCATGCTCCCCGACGAGCGCTACCGCTTAAAGGCCCCGGACGGCTCCCCCAAGCACCTGTGCTACGCCAAGCCCGTCCACGTGGGCAACGACGTGTGGCTGGGGGCCAATGTGGTCATCTGCCCCGGGGTCACCATCGGCGACGGCTGCGTCATCGGCGCGGGCAGCGTGGTGACGAAGGACATCCCCGCCCACACCTTCGCCGCGGGCAACCCCTGCCGGGTGATCCGGGAGATCACCCAGGAGGACAGCATGGAGCGCAAGCCCGAGATCGCCGCCGGCTGCACGGCCTACTCCCCGGAGGAACTGGCGAAGCTGCGCTGAAGCCCGGCCTTTCGACGGACTTGCGCAAAACACGCCATTTTCCGCACCTCTCTTGACAAGCTCGCCCGCTCATGCAACAATGGGGCGGTTAGCTAAATATAGTATATTTTCTGAGGAGGCTCCACAAAACATGGATACCAAAGAGACTGCAAAGGACATCGTGAAAAGCTCCAAGGGCTTCATCAAGGAATTCAAGGAATTCATCTCTCGCGGCAACGTGATAGACATGGCCGTCGGTGTTATCATCGGCGGTGCGTTCACCGCCATCGTCAACTCCCTGGTCAACGACATCTTCAACCCCCTGCTGGGCCTGATCACCGGCGGCGCCGACTTCAGCACCCTGTCCTTCGGGTTTATGGACGCCCAGTTCATGTACGGCTCCTTCATCACCGCCGTCATCAACTTCCTGCTGGTGGCCCTGGTGCTGTTCCTGGTCATCAAGGCCATGAACAAGCTCCACCTGAAGAAGACCCCCGAGGCTCCCGCCGCCCCCACCACCAAGGTGTGCCCCTTCTGCAAGAGCGAGATCGCCATCGAGGCCACCCGCTGCCCCCACTGCACCTCCCAGCTGGAGGAGGAGAAGAAGTCCGCCTAAGGCTTCGCCGAAAAAAGCAACATACTGTCTGTTCTCATCTTGCGCCGGGCCCCGCTTTGTGGTAGGATAGTCCCCGGTTTCTGGTTAGAAAAGGACACGGCAGAGAGCCGGGGTCTCCCCCGCTCTGTGACAGGCCGCGGAAGCGGCCTGTTTTTTTGCGAATAGGGAAAGGATACGATCTTATGAACATCGTCATCGTGGGCGACGGCAAAGTGGGCTTCGCCCTCACAGACCAGCTGGCCCGGGAGGGCCACGACGTGACGGTCATCGACAGCAACAAGCTGGTGCTCCAAGAGGCCCAGTCCAGCCTGGACATCAACGTGGTCCACGGCAACGGCGCCACCCTGAAGATCCAGAAAATGGCCAACGTGCCTGGCAGCGACCTGCTCATCGCCGCCACTTCCGCCGACGAGATCAACCTGCTGTGCTGCATCATGGCCAAAAAGCTGGGCTGCCGCCACACCATCGCCCGGGTGCGCAACCCGGAGTACTTCCAGCAGCTGTACCTGATGAAGGAGGAGCTGGGCCTGAGCATGATGATCAACCCCGAGCGCACCGCCGCCAGCGAGATCTTCCGGCTGCTCCAGTTCCCCTCCTTTTTAAAGCGGGACTCCTTCGCCAAGGGCCGGGTGGAGATTGTGGAGCTGGCCCTGCGGCCGGGCAGCCCCCTCATCGGCATGAAGCTCTCCCAGTTCCACCAGCGGGGCAAGGTGAAGGTCCTGGTCTGCGCCGTGGAGCGGGGCCAGCAGGTGTTCATCCCAGACGGTAGTTTCCAGCTGGAGGAGGGGGACAAGCTCTCCCTCACCGCTTCCTCCGGGGACCTGGCCCGGATGCTCCGGGACCTGGAGATCACCCAGAAGAAGGTAAAGGACGCCATGATCATCGGGGGCAGCCGCATCGCCATCTACCTGGCGGAGGAGCTGCTGCGGGCCGGGGTGTCCGTCAAGCTCATCGAGATTGACGAGGCCCGGTGCCAGCTGCTGGCGGACGTGCTGCCCAAGGCCACGGTGATCCACGCCGACGGCTCCAGCCGCAGCGTGCTGGACAGCGAGGGCCTGGCCCGCACCGACGCCCTGGTCACCCTGACGGACATGGACGAGGAGAACCTGATCATCTCCATGTACGCCAACTACCGGGGCACCTGCAAGGTCATCACCAAAATCGACCGCACAGACTTTACCGAGGCCCTGGCAGACAAGGGCATCGACTGCATCGTCTCCCCTAAAGAGCTGTGCTGCAACGACATCGTCCGGTACGTCCGGGCCATGGGCAACCCCAAGGGGGAGTCGGTCCACGCCCTGCACCGCATTGTAGGCGACCGGGTGGAGGCCTTGGAGTTCCACGCCAACGAGAAGTTCTCCCGCCGGGGCCAGAAGCTCGCCGACTTAAAGACACGCCCTAACACCCTTATCGCCTGCATCAACCGGGGCGGCAAGGTGATCTTCCCCTCGGGCAGGGACTGCATCCAGGCCGGGGACATCGTGGTGGTGGTGGCCCTGTCCGACCAGGTCTTAGACGACCTGGAAGACGTGTTTCTGGGGGAGCGCTGACGTATGAATTACAGAATGATCCTGCGGCTGGTCTGCTACATCTTCCGGGTGGAGGCCGTGTGCCTGCTCCCCTCCTTTTTCATCTCCCTGTTTTCTGGGGAAGAGGCCGCCGCCTTCGGACAGGGGGCCTCTATGGCCCTGTGCGCCGCCCTGAGCCTTGTCACCTGCCTCTTCCCCTTAAAAGAGCGGGAGATCGGCGCCCGGGAGGGCTTTTTGGGGGTGGCCCTGTGCTGGGTGGTGGTCTCCCTGGCGGGAGGGCTGCCCTTCTTCTTCAGCGGCGCCATCCCCAACTTCATCGACTGCTTCTTCGAGACGGTCTCCGGCTTTACCACCACCGGCTCCAGCATCCTCACCGATGTGGAGGCCATGCCCAAGGGCCTGCTGTACTGGCGGAGCTTCACCCACTGGCTGGGCGGCATGGGGGTGCTGGTGTTCCTGCTGGCGGTGGTGCCCATGGGCCGGGGGCGCAACTCCCTGCTCCACGTCATGCGGGCGGAGAGCCCCGGCCCCCAGGTGGACAAGCTGGTGCCCACCCTGCAGAAGAGCGCCAAGATCCTCTACACCATTTACATCTGCCTGACGGTGGTGCAGATCCTCCTGCTGCTGGCGGGGGGCATGCCCCTGTTCGACTCTCTGACCATCTCCTTCGGCACCGCGGGCACCGGGGGCTTTGCCATCAAAAACGACAGCATGGCGGGGTACAGCCCCTACCTGCAGAACGTGTGCACCGTGTTCATGGCCCTGTTCGGCATCAACTTCAGCGTCTTCTACCTGATCTTGCTCCGGCAGTGGAAGCGGGTCTGCCGCAACGAGGAACTCTGGCTGTACCTGGGCATCATGGCCCTGGCCACCGGGCTCATCGCCTGGGACATCCTGCCCCAGTACAGCGGGGACCTGGGGGTCTCCCTGCGCCACGCCGCCTTCCAGGTGTCCTCCATCATGACCACCACGGGCTTTGCCACCACGGACTTCAACCTCTGGCCCCCCTTCTCCAAGATGATCCTGGTCGGCCTGATGATCGTGGGGGCCTGCGCCGGGTCCACCGGCGGGGGCATCAAGTGCGCCAGGGTGCTGCTGCTGGGCAAGGCCGGCCGCAGGACCATCAAGCGGATGCTCCGGCCCCGTTCGGTGGTGCAGGTCCACATGGACGGCCAGCTGGTGGACGACCAGGTGATCCAAAACACCTTCGCCTACCTGGCCTTCTACTGCATGATCGCCCTGGGCTCCATGCTGGTCATCGCCTTCGACGAGTACTCCCTGGAGACCAGCATCACCGCGGTGCTCACCTGTCTCAACAACGTGGGCCCCGGCCTGGACGCGGTGGGACCCATGAGCCACTTCTCCCACTTCTCCTGGTTCAGCAAGCTGGTGCTCTCCTTCGACATGCTCCTGGGCAGGCTGGAGATCTTCCCCCTGCTCATGGTCTTCGTCCCCGCCGCCTGGCGGAGAAGCTGAAACAAAAAACGCGCCTGGGAACCCTCCCGGCGCGTTTTTTTACCGCTCTCTTTACTTTCCTGGGCACTGGGCCCGGCGCTCTTTGCGCAGGCGGGTCCGCTCCTTCCCCGCTTCCCACTCCCGCTGTTCCTCCTCGGTGACAGGGAGCAGGGGCGGCACCGGGGTGGGGCGCTCCTCCCCGTCCAGGGCCACCATCACCAGGTACGCCACGTTGATCAGCCGCTTGTGGCCGCTGAGCTCCTCCACGTAGGTGTTCACCCGCACCTCCATGGAAGTGCGGCCGGTGTAGGTCACCACGGCGCAGAGCACCAGCGTCTCGTTGGCGTAGGCCGGCCCGGCGAAGCGCAGGTTGTCCACGGCGGCGGTGGTCACGTTCCGGCCGGAGTGCCGCCGGGCGGCCACCGCCGCCACCACGTCGATCCACTGCATCAGCCTGCCGCCGAACAGCCGGTTGTAGCCGTTTAGGGCGGATTGGGACAGGATCTGCACCTGTTCCGTATAAGAGTCCCTGGGGTATTTTCCCTCCATAAGGCACCTCCTGAAAAAGGGTCCTGCCCATCCTACCAGAAGCCTCCGGCCCTGTCAACCCCTTTCTTGACAAGTCCCGGAGGCCGTGCTATACTCCGGCTAAGAGCGGGCCTGGGCCCGTCCCAAGGAGGAGAAGCACATGAAGCTGGGAGCGGTGGGCAGCAACTGCGTGGACTACTACGAAAACCTGGAAGGGGGCAAGGCCTTCCCCGGCGGAGGCCCGGTGAACATGGCGGTGTACGCCAGGCGCCTGGGGGCCCAGTCCGCCTATGTAGGGGTGGTGGGAGACGACCCCTACGGGGCCATGCTCCGAAACGCCGTGGCCCAAAAGGGCGTGGACGTGTCCCGCCTGCGCACCCTGCCGGGGAAGACCGCCGTCACCCAGGTGCGCATGGAACAGGGCCAGCGGCTGCTGGGGGACTACGACGAAGGGGTCCTGGCGCAGTACCGTCTCACCCCGGAGGACCTGGACTTTCTGGAAAGCTGCGACGTGGTGGTCTGCGACTTATGGGGCAAGGTGGGCGGCCAGTTCGGGGAGCTGCAGGCCAGGGGCATCCCCACCGCCTTCGACGGGGCGGACCGCCCCTGGGACCCGGACTGCCAGATCGCCCTGCCCCACACCGACTACCTGTTCTTCTCCACCGAGGAGGGGGACACCCCCCAGCTGCGCCAGCGGATGGTAGAGTACGGGAAGCGGGGGCCCAGACTGGTCACCGCCATGCTGGGCAGCCAGGGCAGCCTGTGCTGGGACGGGAACGGTTTCCACCCCTGGGGCATTGTGCCCTGCCCGGAGCTGGTGGACAGCCTGGGGGCCGGGGACAGTTACATCGCCGGGTTCCTGGTGGCCCTGGGAGAGGGCAAGACCCTGGAACAGGCCATGGAGCAAGGCGCCCGCACCGCCACCGAGACCTTGGGTTACTTCGGCGCCTGGTAAAGGCGCCGTCACAGAGAAAGGGAGGAATGGATCATGGCCTATACAGGCACCACACTGTGGCAGGAGCAGGAAGGCCCCTGCCTGCGGAATTTCAACCGGCAGAAAGCGATGGACAGCGTCCGGGGGGCGCTTGCCCTGCGGCCCCAGATTGAGAAGATCGTGGACCAGCTGTGGGAGGAGGGCTTCGACGGCATCTGGTACATGGGCATCGGGGGCACCTGGGCCTCCGCCCTGCAGGCCGAGGTGTACCTGCGGGGCAAGACCGCCCTGCCGGTGTACGCGGAAAACGCCGCGGAGTTCCTCACCACGGGGAACAAGCGGTTCACCAGCCGCTCGGTGCTGGTGTACTCCTCTGTCTCGGGCAACACCAAAGAGATGGTGGAGCTGGTGGACAAGGTCAAGTCCCTGGGGGCCAGGGTGGTGGCCTTTATCGACACCCCCGGCTCCGCCCTGACCCAGCCGGGAAAGTGGGACCACCTGGTCTGTTATCCCCAAAACGAGCAGCTGAAATTCTACATGCTGGCAAATTACCTGCTGTATAAAAACGGGGAGTTCCCCCACTATGACCGGTACAACCGGGAGATGGAGGAGCACCTGCCGGAGGACCTGGCGGACATCGAGGAGCTGACGGATGCCTGGGCGTACCAGTACGCCAAAGAGAAGGCCGCCTTTGTGAAGGCCCGCCCGGACCTGCCCCACTATTTCATCGGGTCGGGGAACCAGTACGGGGCCACCTACTCCTACGCCATGTGCTACTGGGAGGAGCAGCTTTGGATCCGCACCAAGTCCATCTCCTGCCAGGAGTTTTTCCACGGGATGCAGGAGATCATCGTGGCGGACACCCCGGTGACCTTGTTCTTGGGGGAGGACGAGCAGCGCCCCTTGGGGGAGCGGGTGGCCCGGTTCCTGCCCAAAGTCTGCGGCAACTACACGGTGATCGACACGAAAGAACTGCCCATGCCGGGCATCAGCCCTGAGTTTCGGGGGAGCCTCTCCCACCTGATGATGCACGGGGTGAACAACCGGGTGGACGCCTACCTGGAGCTGTTCCTGCGCCACCCCATGTCCATCCGCCGCTACTACCGCCAGTTCGACTACTGACCCCAGCGTGGGCAAGATTCGCGAAGCCCTCCCCCGTCTCGCCTGCCGGGTGGGCAAGATTTGCGAAGCCCACCCCCTGCCCCCTCCCGCGCCCATACATAGGTGGTATACCTAACCTTACAGGCGCGGGAGGGGGATTTTATTTTTAATATTATTTAATAGGATTTTCAAGGGGACTCCGGTCTCACCTGCCGGCTCGGTCGGTCCTGGGCGGTGCCCACTGGGCACCAGGACCCCCTTGTACCCCTGTGTTAGATAGCCTTCTCTGGGGCAGAAGGTTTCCTCAAGTGGGGGGTCACAAAAGGGGGGGAGCGGATGCTCCCCCTTTGCGAACCCCCTTGGAGGGCACCCCCTCCGTCATCGCTTCTAGCGATGACACCTCCCCCACAGGGGGAGGCA
>DXDU01000137.1 GCA_019115285.1 Candidatus Acutalibacter pullistercoris | reverse complement strand
AGCCGGCAGGTGAGACCAGGGGGTAGGCTTCACCCAGGGTGACCCCCCAGCGCAGGGGCTGGCAACAAGAAAAAGGGCCGGAGCATTGTTTACAGCCCTACGGGCTGGTATGACAATGCTCCTACCCTCTTGCGTCGCGGCTGTGCCGCTCTTAAGGCCGCAGGGGCTTTGCCCCCGCACCCCCACAAGCTTTTTGAAAAAAGCTTGACCAAAAACTTTTAGTTTGCTCTCCCCGGCTGGCCCTCACACCACCCTGCCCAGGAGGTACAGCACCAGCAGGTGCACGGGGTAGAACCAGTAGAACCCCCACTGGATCAGCCGGGAGCGGCGGCCCCGCTGGCCGTTATAACGCAGCAGCAGGGGGATCACCAGGAAAATGCCCAGCCGGCTGATGTAAGGGAAAGACGTGCCGTAGACCAGGGGTTGCAGCAGGTACAAAACCCCCACCAGGGAGAAGGCCGCCATCTGCAGGGCGGGGCTACCCCGGAACATCCCGAAGCCCAAGATCCACAGCACGGCGATGTAGTTCCAGTCGGCGGAGTAGGCCACCAGGCAGCACAGGCCGATGAGCAGCCCCTTCTGCCACAGGGCCGGCCCTTCCCGCTCCCAGATGGCCAGGGCCGCCAGCCCCAGCAGCAGGGAGAACATGACATCGGTGGCCTCCCAAAAGGCCAGCAGGTCGTAACCCATGCACAGGTTGTGGGGGACGTGGGACACAAGCCCCATGAGAAACAGCCGCCCCATGTACCGCTTTAAGTTGTGGGTGTGATAATATCCCTCCGCAATGAGATAACACATGATGGGCGCTGTCATCCGCCCCACCAGCCGCAGCAGCCACAGCCCCGGAAAATCCTCCGGCGCGAAGACCACCGCGGCGTGGTCCACCAGCATGGCGGCCACGGCGATGAGCTTTAACTGATTGGAATTCACCCTCCACCCCGTACTTCCACGGCTCAAACCATTCCCAGCTCCCTTCCTGTCCCTTTCCCGGCGATTCGCTCGGTTCCTAACAGTTTCTGTCCTCAGCATACCACTTAGACCCGGCTCTAAGTCAAGAAATAAAACACTTTGTTTTTCACAAATTCAAAAAGCGCGGCCGGGCCGCTGGGTCTATCATAGTCCAAGGGGAGCGGGAAGGCAAATACCCAGTTCGGATGGTTTTCCATAGAAAACAGGCATCATAGGGCCCTTTCCCGGGGAAAACCTGGAAAAATCCCGGGGAAAAGCGCAGGTTTTGCCCCTGGCGCCTTGCAAGGCGGCCCGGTTTGTGGTATGATGGGGGAAACGCGGCGACGAAAGAAAGTACCACCGTTTCCACGCGGCAGAGACCCTGGGTCTGCGGCTGAAAGCCCGGGGCGCGGCGGGCGGCGGGAAGTTCCTTTCCGAGCGGCGGGGCTGAAGGCCGCGCGCCGGCTGGTAGGCCCCGACGGGCAGGCTCCGTTACAGGCCGAAAGAGAGCAGGCGCTTTTTTGGCGCCCTGCTGAAGTTGGGTGGTACCGCGTAGTTTACACTTCGCCCCAATCGAAGGGGCGAAGTTTTTTTGTCCCCAAAAATCACCATAGGAAGGACGGTTTCAAAAGCATGAAAGAGACCATCGACGCCCTGCGGGAGAGCTTCCGCAGGGAACTGGAACAGGCCCGCGACAGCGAGGCCGCGGAAAAGCTGCGGGTGGCGTACCTTGGCAAGAAAGGCTCTGTCACCGGGTTATTAAAAGGCCTGAAGGACGTGGCCGCCGACCAGAAGAAGGCCATGGGCCAGGCCATCAACCAGCTGAAGAAAGAGGTGGAAGAGGGCATCGCCGCCCAGGTGGAGAAGATCCACGCCGCCGAGGAAGAGGCCCTGGTGGCCGCGGCGGAGCAGTACGACGTGTCCCTGCCCACCGGGGAGAGCGAGGGATCTTACCACCCCATCACCCTGGTGCAACGGGAGTTGGAGGAGATCTTCGCCTCCATGGGCTTCACCATTGAGGACTACAAGGAGATCGTCACCGACTACGAGTGCTTCGAGGCGGTGAACATCCCCAAGGACCACCCGGCCCGGGACATGCAGGACACCTACTACCTGTCCAACGGCCAGCTGCTGAAGACCCACACCTCCGCGGCCCAGAACGCCATCCTGCGGAAATACGGCGCCCCCCTGCGGGCCATTTTCCCCGGCCGGTGCTTCCGCAACGAGGCCACCGACGCCTGCCACGAAAACACCTTCTTCCAGATGGAAGGCATTATGGTAGATAAGAACATCTCTATCGCGAACCTCATCTACTTTATGAAGACCATGCTCTCCCAGGTGTTCCAGCGGGATATCAACGTCCGGCTGCGCCCCGGGTTCTTCCCCTTTGTGGAGCCCGGCTTCGAGATGGACATCTCCTGCCTGATCTGCGGCGGGGAGGGCTGCCCCTCCTGCAAGAACTCCGGCTGGCTGGAGCTGTGCCCCTGCGGCATGATTCACCCCAACGTGCTCAAAGCCGGCGGCGTGGACCCGGAGGAGTACACCGGCTTCGCCTTTGGCTTAGGCCTCACCCGCCTGGTGATGATGAAGTACGGCGTCAAGGACATCCGGGACCTGAACAGCGGCAACTTGAAGGCCCTGAGCCAGTTTAAGCACGAATAAGTCCGTGGCCGGGCAGGCCAGGGCGCGTGCCCGCGCAGGGCAGGAAAATCCCTCCGCAAGCTCCGGGGCGCGTGCCCGCGCGGGGCGGGAAAATCCCTCCGCAAGCTCCGGGATTTTAAGGGATGTCTGTCACCGGGGTTGTGGCGGGCCTTCTCAGGCCCGCCACCAGGCGCAATTAAGAAACACACCTCTTTTCTTCGTTTGCGGAAAAGAGCGGCCAATAGACGGGCGGCTCCCGCGAAGGCGGGCGGGCCGCCGAGGAAAAGTTCTTTGCCTCTTTCCCATCGGGAAAGAGGGAATAAGGAGGAAAACAATGTTCATCTCAATGAATTGGATCAGCGATTTTGTGGATCTGTCCGGGCTGGATCTCAACGCCCTGATCCACCGCTTTACCCTTTCCACCGCCGAGGTGGAAGACATCTACCCCATGGGCCAGGGCCTGCGGGACGTGGTGGTGGGCAAGATCCTCTCTCTGGAGGACCACCCCAACTCCCACAAGCTCCACCTGCTGAAGGTGGACGCCGGGGACAAGATCTACGACGTGGTCTGCGGCGCCCCCAACGCCAGAGAGGGCCTGCTGGTCCCCTTTGTGAAGGAGGGGGGCATGGTGGACGGCCAGGAGATCGGCTGCGCCACCATCGCCGGCTGCGAGAGCCACGGCATGTGCTGCTCGGAAAAGGAACTGGGCATCTCCGCCGACCACTCCGGCCTGATGGAGCTCTCTCCCGACGCCCCGGTGGGCGTGGACATCTGCGACCTGTTCGCCATTCGGGACACGGTGTTCGAGGTGGACAACAAGTCCCTGACAAACCGCCCCGACCTGTGGGGCCACTACGGCATCGCCAGAGAGTTCGCCGCCCTCACCGGCCGGGAGTTAAAGCCCCTGGAGACCGTTTCTCTGGAAGCCTTCGACAGCCTCCCCCCCATCGAGATCTCCGTGGAGGACGACCTGTGCTACCGCTACACGGGCCTGAAGGTCCGGAACATCCAGAAAAAGGTCAGCCCCGTGGACATGCGCATCCGCCTGTTCTACTGCGGCAGCCGGGCCATCAACCTGCTGGCGGATTTGACCAACTACCTGATGCTGGAGATGGGCCAGCCCATGCACGCCTTCGACTGCGCCAAGGTGGACCAGATCGAGGTCAAGCGCTTTGGGGAGCCCTTCCAGTTCACCACCCTGGACGGCCAGGAGCGGAAGGTGGATGAGAACACCCTGATGATCTGCTCTAAGGGGGAGCCTGTGGCCATTGCCGGCATTATGGGCGGCCTGGACTCTGAGATTGAGGACGACACCGACAGCCTGCTGCTGGAGAGCGCCAACTTCGACGCCGTCAGCGTGCGCAAATCCTCCACCCGCCTGGGGCTGCGCACCGACGCCTCCATGCGCTACGAGAAGACCCTGGACCCGGAGCTGTGCCCCGCCGCCATTGGCCGGTTCTTAAAGCTCCTCTTGGACATCGATCCCGGCGCCCAGGTGATCTCCCGGCTCACCGACGTGTACCGCAAGCGCTACCCCCAGGTGTCCCTCAGCTTCGACAAGGCCTACGTGGACCGGTACACCGGCATCGAGATCGGCAACGACAGAATCCTCTCCACCCTGACCGCCCTGGGCTTTGGGGCCTCTTACGACGGGAAGGAGTTCCACGTGGAGGTGCCCTCCTGGCGGGCCACCAAGGACGTGACCATTAAAGCTGACATCATCGAGGAGATCACCCGGATCTACGGCTACGACAACTTCCAGGTCTCCACCACCCTCAGCCCCCTGTATCCCCAGCAGCGCTCCGCCGCCAACCGGGCGGACAACTTCACCAAGGACCTGCTGGTGCAGCGCTACCACCTCCACGAGGTGCACTCCTACATCTGGTTCGACCGGAAGAAGTGCAAAGAGCTGGGCATCCAGCTGGAGGAAAACGTCAGGCTCCTCAGCCCCCAGAGCCCCGACCACGAGGTGCTGCGCACCAACATGGGCCCCACCCTACTCAGCTTCCTGCAGGAGAACAAGTCCTTCTCCCAGGACTTCGGCATTTTCGAGATCGGCCGGGTGTGCCAGGGATTGAAGGAAGACGGCTCGTGCAACGAGCGGAAAAAGCTGGGGGTGGCCCTGTTCAGCCGCACCAGAAGCGAGCGGGAGCTGTACTACCAGCTGCTGGACATGCTCCGGGCCCTGGCCGTGGACTTGAAGCGCACCCAGTTCCAGTTTAGGAACGTATCTCCCCTGCACAGCTTCCAGCACCCCAGAAACACCGCCGCCGTCTCCTGGCAGGGGGAGGACCTGGGCTGGCTGTGCTGCCTGCACCCTGCTGTGCTGCAGAAGCTGGACAAGAAGGCCGCCGTGGTCTGCGCCCAGCTGGACATGGACGCCTTCGCCGCCATCCCCGCCGCGGACGTGGCCTACGAGGAGCCCTCCAAGTTCCCCGGCATGGACATGGACCTGTCCCTGCTGCTGCCCGAGGGCATGACCTTCTCTCAGATGGAGCCCGCCTGGGCGGATCTTCCCAAATCCCTGCTCACCGGGGTCAGCCTCATCGACATCTTCCAGCAGAAGGGCCAGCGCAGCGTGACCCTGCGGTTCTCCTTCTCCTCCAAAGAGCGCACCTTGTCGAAAGAGGAGATCCAGCCCCTGGTGGACGGCATTGTAGAGCGGCTGTCCCAGGCCGGGGCGGTGCTGCGGTCGTAAAAATCCCCCCAAACACTTGCATTCGCCCTCGGTTTCCTGTATCATAGGGTAGTAGGCGAAAAATCGGAACGATATGGAGGTGTTCCCACATGCTGGACGATCCCAACAACAATAACACCATCACCTTCTCTCTGGAGGAAGTGTGCGAAGCCGACATGAAGCGCATCCTGCTCACGGTGTACGACGCGCTGAAAGAAAAGGGCTACAATCCCATCAGCCAGATCGTGGGATACCTGCTCAGCGAAGATCCTACCTATATCACCACACACAACAACGCCCGCAGCCTGGTGCGCCGCATCGATCGGGATGAGCTGTTAAAGGCCATGGTGCGCTCTTACCTGGGCGAGTGAGTGGGAATTTTACGAAAGCGCGGTGATCTTTTTTGAGCCAGCAAAAGAAAGAACAGGCCTTCCCCACCTATAAGGGAAAGCCCCTGGTGCGCTGCGGCGACACCATTTACTACGGCAGCATGCAGGATAAGTACGTGATCAAGATGGACATCAAGTCCAAAAAGAAGGTGGGCGATCTGGAAGTGGCCGACAAGGTCACCGTACAGCTCATGTACACCGATCCCGAGATCCGTACCCGCAAGCAGATCGTAAAGACCAGCGAGAAGCCCGGGCTGTTCCTGGCCCTGGACATCGCCGACGCCTGGCTGACCCGAGCCCTGGCGGAGTAACCCGCAAAGAAAAAAGACCGCTCCCCCACGGAGCGGCCTTTTTCTTTTCCCCTTCCTTCCGGGAAGGGGGCGCGTGCCGGGGCGCGTGCCCGCGCAGGGCAGGAAAATCCCTCCGCAAGCTCCGGGATTTTAAGGGCGGGTCTACCCAGCCTGGTCGGTATCTTCCCGCTCCCGCCTGCTGGGGCCTTGATAAGGCCCTCCCCCTGCCCCCTCCCATGCCCCCGCCTTGCAAAAGAGGATAGCTTTCTAGCATGGGAGGGGGAGAAAGTACTATAGTTTAATTCCAAAGGGGGAGACTGACGCCGTCTCGCCTGCCGGCTCGGGCGCTGGTCGCCGGTGGCGACCGTTCAGCGCCGACCGAAGCGGGAGCTGAGACCGGTCGCTGGACGCGTGCCACCGGCACGCAGCGACCCCTTTGAGAACCCCCTCTATTGTACCAACCTCTCTATAATGAGGAAGACTGTACCATCTGGGGGGTTCACAAAGGGGGCGCAGCCCCCTTTGGAATGAGATTATAGATTTATCTCCCCCTCCCGTACCGCAAGAGTACAAATAATATCTCGTTAGCCTTACGGGAGGGGGCAGGGGGTGGGCACCGCAAATCCCGCCCATCCGGCAGGCGAGACCAGGGGGTGGGTAGCACTCGTGTCGAGCAAGCCGGCAGCGGAGACCAGGGGGTGGGCTTCGTCCAGTGCGGGTCTCCCCTGCGCAGAGGCCAGCAACAAGAAAGAGGGCCGGAGCATTGTTTACAGCCCTACGGGCTGGTATGACAATGCTCCTACCCTCTCTCGTCGCGGCTGCGCCGCTCTTAAGGCCGCAGGGCTCTGCCCTGCAACCCGCAGCCTTTTGTAAAAGGCTGGCGAAAACTTTTAGTTTGCGCTGCCGCGGCAATTGGCGGGGAACAACACCGCCGTCTGTTCCTCCATCTGGGGAACGATCTCCAACGCGGCGCTGTCGTACCGTTTCACGTTCTGGCACAGGGCCAGAAAGTCCTCCACCGGGCCGATGACGTCAAAGCCGAAGCTCTCCGACCGGTAGTGCATGGGCACCACCACCCGGGGCCGGATGGCGTCCACAATCTCCTTGGCCTCCTGGGGCCCCACGGTGTAAAAGCCCCCCACCGGCAGCAGGGCGGCGTCCACGCCCCGGAGCTGCTCTACAATCTCCTGCGAGGGCATACATCCCACGTCCCCAAAGTGGGCGACCCGCACCCCGCCTCCTTCCAGCAGATGGATGACGCTGGGGCCCCGCTTCTTTCCCTCACAGTCGTCGTGGTACCAGGGCAGGGCCGTCACCTGGATGGCCCCCTCCCCCCGGCCGGTGAGGCGCACCCCCGCCCGGTAGTTGTGGTCGTGGTGCTCGTGGCTGCACAGCACCTGGTCCGCCGTCTCGCAGATGTCCCCGCAGCCGGGAACGCTCCCCGGCTCGTAGGGGTCCAGCACTATGATGCTGTCCCCGCAGGTCACCCGAAAGCAGGAGTGCCCCAGCCACGTGATGGTCATACCCATAGAGAAAACCTCCTTTGGCGGGCAAGGCCGCCAGTTTTCTCCATTGTACCACATTCCCGGGGGTTTTTCACCTGTCCCCCGGGGAAGTTTCCAGCCGGGGGTTCTCCGCCCTGTTTTTCCGGGGAGCGGGCGGCACCTCCAGGGGGAGCAGGTCTTGGGCGTTCTCCCGCTCCTCCTCATTCTCCGGGGCGCGGTACAGCAGCCCGGTGCACTCGTTGGCGGAGGCCACGCCGCTTTCCAGCTCCGGGCCCTGGTGCTCGTGGTAGTCTATTTTCTTCACGCTGTCTCTCTCCTTTCCCGTGTTCTGCTCTTAGTGTGCCCCGGGAACGAGCGCGCATACAAAAAGCGGGCGGCCCTTTTGTGGACCGTCCGCTCGTTTCGTTCTGAATAAATTACTTGCCGCTCTTCAGGGCCTTGGCCTCATCCAGCTTCTTGCGCTTGTGGATCTGCCACTGGGCGAAGATGTTGGGGGCGATGACCTGGGAGGAGTAGCAGCCGGCCACCACGCCGATCATCATGGGCAGGGAGAAGGACACCACCGTGGAGATGGAGTAGATCCCCGCCACCACCAGCACCACCAGCAGGCTGAGGAAGGTGGCCAGAGAGGTGAGGAAAGTACGGCCGAAGCTCTGGGTCAGGCTGGTGTTCATAACCTCCTGGAAGCTGACCTTGGGGCCCATCTTCCGCTTGTTCTCCCGCACCCGGTCATAGATGACGATGGTGGCGTTCAGGGAGTAGCCCAGGATGGTGAGCACCACGGCGATGAAGATATCGCTGATGGGCAGGCCGAACACCACGAAGACACAGGTGGCCACCAGCACGTCGTGAATCAGGGCCACGATGGCGGAGACGCCGGCGGACAGGCCGCCGATCTTCCGGAACCGCAGGGCGATGTAGATCAGCAGCAGCACGAAGGTGATGGCGAAGCACACCAGGCACTTCTGCAGGAACCGGGCGCCCATGGTGGCGTCAACGGAGTTGGACTCCAGCAGGGTGAAGGTCCGGCCCTCGAAGGCGTCGGTCAGGGCCTGGGCGGCCTGGGTCTGCTCGTCGGGGGTGATGGTGGTGTTGCCGGAGAAGGACACGGTGACGTTCACGCCGCCGCCGTTCAGGCTCTGGTCCACAGAGACAGAGCACTCCCGGCCCATTTCCTCTTCGATAACGCCCTGGACCTCTTCCCCAGAGACCTCGCCGCCCTCCACGGTGTAGGTGATCATGGAGCCGCCGGCGAACTGGATGTCCAGCTTGGGCCCTACAATGGCGCTGGCGATGATGCCCACCACCAGCACGCCGATGGAGATGCCGTAGAAGATCTTCTTTCGGCCGTAGAAGTCCACGGGCTTGTGCATGCCGGGGGCGGAACTCTCGTCCCGGGGGCCGCCGAAGAGCCACTTCTTGTGGAAGCATTTAAAGCCAGCCAGGGACAGGGTCATCAGCCGGGTGGCGAACACGCCCATGACGAAGTTGCCCACAATGCCCACCAGCAGGGTAAAGCCGAAGGAGAAGATAGAGCCGGTGGTGGACTCGCCGAAAATGATGGACAGGATATTGCTGGGGCCAAACACGCCCATGAGCATGATGGCCACGATAGCGGTGGTGATGTTGCCGTCGAAAATGGCCCAGAAGCTTGTCTGGAAGCCCTGCTGCAGGGCGCCGTCCAGGCTCTTGCCGTTGCGCAGCTCCTCACGGACACGGCTGGCGGTGATGATGTTGGCATCCACGCCCATGCCGATGGAGAGGATGATACCGGCGATGCCGGGCAGGGTCATGGTAAAGGAGTTCAGGTTGGGGAAGAAGCCGGACACGGCGGCGAAACACAGCGCCACCTGGCCCGCCAGGCTGATGACAGCCACCACGCCGGGCAGCCGGAAGATCACGATCATCAGAACGGCGATGACCACAAAGGCGATGACGGCGGCCACCATCATCACGTCCAGGGCCTGAGAGCCCAGGGTGGGCGCCAGGGCCTTGAAGTTGGAGGTCTCCAGGGCGAAGGGCAGGGCGCCGGACTGGATCTGGGAGGCCAGCTGGGTGGCTTCCTCGCTGGTAAAGTCACCGGTGATGGTGCACTCCCCGTCGGTGATGGCCTCGTTGACCGTGGGGGCGGAGAGCATCACGTCGTCCATCCAGATGGAGATGGTGCGGCCCACCATGGCCTCGGTGGCCTCGGCAAACTTCTGGGCGCCCTCGTCGGTGAGGGTCAGGGCCACCACGTAAGAGTAGCCGCCGGTCTCCTCGTCCGCCATGACCATGGGCTCGGCGGTATCCACGTCAGAGCCCTCCAGGATCACGTTGTCGGCGGTGGTGCCGGACGGGGTCTTGTACACAATGCTGCCGTCGTCGCCGTAGTCGGTGGTCTCGTACTCATTCCCTTCCCGGAAGGTGAGCTGGGCGGTGGCGGACAGCTCGTTGATGGCCTCCTCCGGGTCGAAGTCGGTCTCGTCGCTCTTCCAGGGGAAGCGGACGATGATCCGGTTGTTGCTGGAATCGGTGTACAGTTCGTAGTCGGTGATGTTCTGGGACACCATACGGGTCTCGATGATGGCCTTGGCGGCCTCCAGCTGGCTGGTGGTGGCCTCCACGCCCTCGGCGGGGCTGAAGGTGGCCTCCACGCCGCCCCGGATGTCGATGCCCCACCGGATGTCCTCGGCGCCCTTGATGTAGGTGGTCTTAAAGTCTCCAAACTGGCCGTACACGCCGAAGAGAGAGGTGTAGGTCAGGGCCAGAATCAAAATGGCCACAATGAAGAACACCGGTTTCTTTACTCGCTTCATGGGTCTTTCCTCCAATTCGGCCCGTCTGCCCCCCGGAAACCGGGGCCTGCGGCAGGGGCCGGGTTTTCTCGTATTACATACAAAACAGGGCAGTGGATACTACCCTGTTGTATCGTCTGGCTTAGATTCAGCTGTTAGGCTTCGGGCTGGTCCTCGGCAGGGGTCTCCTCGGCGGGAGCCTCGGTGGAGTAGATCACTTCCTCGGCGGGAGCCTGGGCGGCCGCCTGGTCCTCCTGCTCCTGCTGCTCTTCCAGCAGGGCGCGGATGGACAGGGACACACGGTGCTTGTCGAAGTCGATGTCGGTGATCTTCACCTTCACCTCGTCGCCCACCTTGACCACGTCCTGGGGCTTCTCCACCCGGTGGTCAGCCAGCTGGGAGATGTGGATCAGGCCGTCGATGCCGGGGATCACGTTGGCGAAGGCGCCGAACTGGGTGATGCCCACGATCTTGGCGTCGCACACGGTGCCCACGGGGTACTCCCGCTCCAGCTTCACCCAGGGATTGTCCTCAGGCCGCTTGTAGCCCAGGGAGATCTTGCCGTTCTCCCGGTCCAGGCCCTTGACGTACACGGTGACGGTGTCGCCCACGTTCACCACTTCGCTGGGGTGCTTAATCCGGTTCCAGGACAGCTCGGAGATGTGGACCATGCCGTCCACGCCGCCCAAGTCCACAAAGGCCCCGAAGTTCGTCAGGGACTTGACCTTGCCGGTGTATTCCTGGCCAACTTCCACCTGCTCCCAGAACTTCTCCTGGGCGGCCTTGCGCTCTTCCCGCAGGACGCTGCGGATGGAGCCCACGGCCCGGCGGCGCTGGCGGTTGACTTCGATGATGCGGAACTTCACGGTGGTGTTCAGCAGGGCGTTGAGGTCCTCGCCCCGGGTGGCGGTGGCCTGAGAGGCAGGCACGAACACCCGCATGGCCTTGTACAGCACGATGACGCCGCCCTTGACCACTTCGATGACTTTGCCTTCCAGGATCTCGTTCTGCTCCATGGCCTCACCAATCTCGTCCCAGCCCTTCATGGCGTCCACGCGCCGCTTGGAGAGCATGATGGTGCCTTCCTGGTCGTTGGTCTTCATAATGAGCAGGTCCATCTCGTCGCCGATCTTCACCACGTCCTCGGGCTTGACGTTGGGGTCGTTGGACAGCTCATTGGCGGGGATGAACCCGGCCTGCTTCCGGCCTACGTCCACGTAGACCTCGGTGGGGGAGATGCCCACTACGACGCCGTGTACCTTCTCGTCTGTATTTAAGCTTTTGAGGGACTCCTCAAGCATCTCCTCAAAATTCATTTCGTTGTTGTTGACTTCAGCCATGGTAACAAGTACCTCCTTTATAATGCTTGCGGGGGTGGAAGCTCCCGCTGTGATGCCAATGCGTGAACCGGCTGGAAAAGCCGGCAGCTCTTCCGCTCTTTCCACGAGGTACGTCTCACAGTGGTCCCCGCATATCTCTCGGAGCTTCGCCGTGTTGGAACTCTCCCGGCCCCCCACCACGACCATCACGTCGCAGCGCCGGGCCAGGTCTTCAGCCTCTTTTTGCCGTTTCGCAGTTGCATTACATATTGTAGCAAATACCGCGGCGTTTGTACATACTTTTTTCAAGGTTTCCAAACAAATTTGCCACTCTCCCGTGTGAAAAGTGGTCTGGGCGGCCACGGCCACGGGCATTTTCGCTAAATTTGGGCGCTCTGCCAGCAGTTTTTCCAGCTCCCGCCTGTCTTTGCACACCGCGAAGGGCCCTGTGCAGTGCCCTACGATGCCCTGCACCTCCGGGTGTTTCTCGTCCCCGAAGAGCAAAAAGAAGCGTCCCTCCTCCCCGGCCTGCCGGGCCAGGTCGTGGATCTTCTTCACAAAGGGGCAGGTGGCGTCCTCATAGGGCAGGCCCAATTCCCGTATCCTGTCCATGGTGGCCTGGGGCACCCCGTGGGAGCGGATGACCAGCACGCAGCCGGGGGGCGTCTCCTCGGGGGAGGACACGGCCCGGACTCCCTTAGCCTCCAAATCCCCCGTCACCTGGGGGTTGTGGATGATGGGCCCCAGGGTGGCGGCCCGCTTACCCTCTTCCAGCAGGCGGTACACAGCGCTCACCGCCCGGTCCACCCCAAAGCAGAAGCCGGCGGTCTTGGCCACCTCCACCTGCAGGCTCATAGGGCGTCCCCCTCTTTCCCGGCAGGCTTCTTCTCGCTCGCGGCGGGAGCGGGCAGGGGCAGGCCCAGCTCTTTTAGGGACTCCTCCCGCAGCTTGGCGATCTCTCCCATAATAATCCGGCTGGCCCGGCGCAGGTGCATGCTGGTGCCTTCCGTCAGGCCCAGCTCCTGGGCGGGGATGGGCTTGCCGAAGCGAATGAGGGTGCGCTTGAACATCTCGGGGATCTTCCCGTCCCCGGCGGTGATGCACACCGGCACCACGGGGGCCTGGGTCTTAAAGGCCAGCAGCGCCGCCCCGGTCTTGGGCTTTAAAAGCTCTCCCGTCTTGGAGCGGTGCCCCTCGATGAACACCCCCACCACGGCGTTTTCCCCCAGCAGCTCGTAGGCGTTCTCCAGGGCGTCCTCGCCGCCGGTGCCCCGATTGACGGGGAAGGCCCCCAGCTTGCGGAACAGCGCCCCCAAAAACTTGTTGCGGAACAGTTCCTCCTTGGCCATGTAGAACACCTGCCGCTTCTGGGTCAACCCCAGCAGCACCGGGTCCCGCTTGGCCAGGTGGTTGCTGCACAGCAGCACCGGGCCCTCCTCGGGGACGTTCTCCGCCCCTTTCACGTCCATGCGGAACACCACATGGAAGTACCCCCACAGCACCAGCTGTCCCAACCGGTACAGCCAGCCCTTGGGCTTTCTCCGCTTCTTCTCTCTCGCCACGTCATTCCTTCCCTTCCCAGGTGATTCTCTCTATGGTCACAGCCGCTCCCGCACCAGGCTCACCAGCCGGCCCAGGGACTGAGCAAAGTCTTCCCCTGTGGTGTCCAGCAGCACAGAGTCCTCCGCGGGCTTCAGGGGCGCGGTCTCCCGGTGGGAGTCCTGGTAGTCCCGCTGCTGGATATCCCGCAGGATGCTGTCGTAGTCGGCGGGATGTCCGCTCTCTTCCAGCTGGGCCACCCGCCGCCCGGCCCGCTCTTCGGCGGAGGCGGTGAGGAAAATCTTCAGCTGGGCGCCTGGCAGCACCACGGTGCCGATGTCCCGCCCGTCCATCAAAACGTTGTTCTTCCGGGCCAGGTCCCGCTGCAGCTCCAAGAGAAACGCCCGCACCGCGGGGATGGCCGACACCTTCGACGCCGCCATGGACACCTCCGGCGTGCGGATGAGGCCGGTGACCTCCCTGCCGCACAGGTACATTTTCTGGCCCTCGGGGCTGTGCTCCAGCCCCACCTGGATGTGGGGCAGGGCGGCCTGTGCCGCCTGGGGGTCCCCCGGGTCCTCTCCCTGTTCCAGCAGGTAGAGGGCCACGGTGCGGTACAGGGCCCCGGTGTCCACGTAGACGAAGCCCAGCTCCTGGGCCGCGGCCTTGGCCAGGCTGCTCTTCCCGGCCCCGGCGGGGCCATCGATGGCAACTGCGAACATACAGCTTGCTCCTCTCTCGGGACCAGTGTCCCACAATTCTGTCAATTTTCCGCGTCCTGGGGGTAAAACTCTGGAAAAGCCCTGGCGGAGAGGGGGCCTGAGCGGCTCTCCCCGGCCCCGGGCCCTCCCCGCCGCCCCAGAGGGCGGCGGCTCCGCCGCGCCCGGCGGAGCGGCCGGGGCAGCCGCCCCGGCCGGGCGGGCCCGGGGCCGCCCTCTCCCGCCCGTGTCCCTCAGGCGTGGTCCCCCGCCAGTTTTCCCGTGGCAAAGGCGATCTGCAAATTAAAGCCCCCGGTGTAGGCGTCGGCGTCTATCATCTCCCCGGCAAAGTACAGGCCCTTCACCAGTTTCGATTCCATAGTCCGGGGGTCGATCTCCTTTAAGGACACCCCGCCCCGGGTGACGATGGCCTCCTTGATCGGCCGGAAGCCCTGGATCTCCACGGAAAAGTCCTTCAGCACCGCAAGCAGCGCCCGGCGCTGGGGGGCTGTGACCGAGTGGCACCGGGTCTCCCCGGGGATGCCCGACCGCTCCACCACCAGGGGGATGAGCTTCTGGGGCAGCAGCTCCTCCAGAGAGTTCGCGAAGATCTTGTTCTTGTGGGCCTCCAGCTCCCGCAGGAGCCTGGCGTCCAGCTTGCCCTCCTCCAGAGCGGGCTTTAAGTCGATGTGCACCGTGTACTTCCCGGGCTCCATGGGGTGCAGGTGGGCCGAGGCGCTTAAAATAGTGGGGCCAGAAAGCCCAAAGTGGGTGAACAGCAGCTCCCCGAAGTCCTCATATACCGGTTTTTTCTTCCCCGCCTGGGTGACCTTCACCCCGCAGTTGCGCAGGGAAAGGCCCATGAGCCTGGAGCAGTCCTCCCCCTTGGCCACCAGGGGCACCAGGGAGGGTTCCGGGTCCACCACCCGGTGGCCCGCCTGGGAGGCCAGGCGGTAGCCGTCCCCGTTGGAGCCGGTGCCGGGGTAAGAGGCTCCCCCGCAGCAGAGGAGCACCGCCTGGGCAGCGTAAACTCCCCGGCTGGTGCGCACTCCCTTCACCCGGCCCTCCCGGAGCACCAGCTCCGTCACCGGCTCCCGGAAGACCTGGGCCCCGGCGGCGTACCGGACCAGAGCCTGGGCGATGTCGTGGGCGCTGTCCGACTGGGGGAACACCCGCCTGCCCCGCTCCACCTTCAAGGGGACGCCCAGCTCCTCAAAAAAGGCCATGGTGTCCTGGGGGGTAAAGTGGGAAAAGGCCCCGTAGAGGAACTTCCCTCCCCGGGGGCAGGCGGCCACCGCCTCTTCCACGGTGCAGTCGTTTGTCACGTTGCACCGGCCTTTCCCGGTGATGCGCAGCTTTCTTCCCAGCTGCTGGTTCTTGTCGAACAGGGCCACGGTCCGGCCCCGCTGCAACAGGGTGCCCGCGGCCATCAGTCCCGCGGCGCCGCCCCCCACCACCAGGACGTCAAAATTCCTTTGCCCGCTCAACTGTTTTTCTCATCTACCTTTTCGTAGACTCCGTACTGGTCCCAGATCTCCTCGATCTGCTGGAGCGTCCGGGCCACCTCCGTCTTTTTGCGAATGGCCACCGCCACGATCAGGGCGTTGAGGACGCTGAGGGGCCCCACCAGGGAGTCCACAAAGGAGACCATGTCGCTGCGGGCCAGCAGCAGGTGCTGGGCGTGCTCCGCCAGGGGGGACAGGTGGCTGTCCGTAATGGCGATGGTGACCATGCCCCGGTCGGAGGCGTACTTCAGGGTCTTGGCGGCCTTCTTCGAGTACCGGGGGAAGCTGATGGCCAGAATGGCGTCCCCCTCCCCGGCCCGCACCATCTGCTGGAGGATGGCGTCCTCGCTGGTGGCCTCCACCAGGTGCACCGTGTCGAAGATCAGCCGCAGATAGTGGGCCAGAAAGGTGGCCAGGGCCAGGGAGCTGCCCGCTCCCAGCACATAGACGGTCTTGGCCTTCATCATGGCGTCCGCCGCCTGGTTGAAGGCGTCGTGGTCGATGTTCTCCTTGGTGCGCTTCAGGATGTCGATATCCTGCTCCAGCACCACGTCCAGCAGCTTTTCCAGCGGCACGTTGTGAGAGGTCATCTCCAGCCGCTGCACGCTGGTCATCTTGCTGCGGATCATCTCCTGCATGGCCTGCTGCAAGGCAGGGTAGCCGGAATAGCCGATCTCTGTGGCGAAGCGCACCACCGTGGACTCGCTGACCCCCACGGTAGCTCCCAGTTTAGAGGCGGTCATAAAGGCCACCTTGTCGGAGTGTTCCTCAATATACCGGGCGATGGCCCGCTGTCCCTTGGAGAACCCGGCGCTGTTCTGGCGGATGCGCTCGGAGAGCTGGCTGTTCATATCCTGTCCTTCTTTCTGTGGAAACAGTACGATCCCTTTCATTTTAGTGCTTCTTCCTGCAAAAATCAAGGGTATTTCCTGACTTTTCCCTCTCCAGCCCAGATTTTTTGCAAGTTTTCCCAAGAAAGATTCACAACCGAGGCGGCTGCCGCCGCAGGGCAATGCGCAGCTCCCCCATAGGGGGAGCCGCGTGTGCCCACCCCCGTCCCGCCTGTCTGCCGGCCGGGAAAGCTATGTGCTGCCCACCCCCTGCCCCCTCCCGTATATTTACCGAGCGGCAATCGTCAGCTTTTCTGTACGGGAGGGGGATGTTTTTCTATAATCTCATTCCAAAGGGGGGAGCTGTCGCTCCCCCCTTTGATAACCCCCCACGGTTTGTAGTCTTCTGCCTCAGAGAAGGCCATCTACCATGGGGGTGCAAGGGGGCGACAGCCCCCTTGGAAATCCTATTATATATTAAAAATAAAATCCCCCTCCCGCGCCACCGAGGTAACATATACCTCCATGGTATGAGCGCGGGAGGGGTAGGGGGTGGGTACCGCAAAACTGTGGGATACCCGCCCTTAAAATCCCGGCGCACGAAGTGCAGAGGGATTTTCATGGCCTGCGGTGCCAACCGCCCGGGCGCGCGCCTTAGAACGCCACTTTCTCGGCGATGTAGGCCTTCAGCTGGCTGATGGGCAGGCGCACCTGTTCCATGGTGTCCCGGTCGCGGATGGTGACGCAGTCGTCGGCGGGCTCGCCCTTCTCCGGGTCCCCCACGGTCTGGAAGTCCACGGTGACGCACAACGGCGTGCCGATCTCGTCCTGGCGGCGGTACCGCTTGCCGATGGACCCGGCCTCGTCGTAGTCCACCATAAAGTCCTTGGAGAGCATGTCGTGGATCTCCTGGGCCTTGGGCCCCAGCTTTTTGGAGAGGGGCAGCACCGCGGCCTTAAAGGGCGCCAGGGCCGGGTGGAACCGGAGCACCACCCGCACGTCGTCCTTGCCGTTCTTGTCCTGGCCCACCACTTCCTCGTCGTAGGCATCGCAGAGGAAAGCAAGCGCCATGCGGTCGGCGCCCAGGGAGGGCTCTACCACATAGGGGATGTAGCGCTCGTGAGTTTCCTGGTCGAAGTAGGTCAGGTCCTTGCCGGAGTGCTCCTGGTGGCGCTTTAAGTCGTAGTCGGTGCGGTCGGCAATGCCCCACAGCTCGCCCCAGCCGAAGGGGAACAGGTACTCCACGTCGGTGGTGGCCTTGGAGTAGAAGGACAGCTCCTCCGGCCGGTGATCTCTAAACCGGACGTTTTCCTCGGTCATTCCTAAGCTGAAGAGCCACTGCTTGCAGAAGTCCTTCCAATACTGGAACCACTCCAGATCGGTGTCGGGCTTGCAGAAGAACTCCAGCTCCATCTGCTCGAACTCCCGGGTGCGGAAGGTGAAGTTGCAGGGGGTGATCTCGTTGCGGAAGCTCTTGCCCACCTGGGCGATGCCGAAGGGCAGCTTCTTCCGGGTAGTGCGCTGCACGTTGGGGAAGTTGACGAAGATGCCCTGGGCGGTCTCGGGGCGGAGGTAGATCTCGTTTTTCGCGTCCTCGGTCACGCCCTGGAAGGTTTTGAACATCAGGTTGAACTGGC
>DXDU01000136.1 GCA_019115285.1 Candidatus Acutalibacter pullistercoris | reverse complement strand
GGTTCTGCCAAGGGGGAGACTTGCCAAAGCTGTTGGAAAAAGCGTGGATTAAAAAGAAAGTGGCAGGTTTCCGCGAGAATTCTTCTGGGCGGGGATGGGTCGGAACACGGAAAAAACGGGTTTCCCAGCGGCGGAGCAGGCGATGGGATGAAGCCCCCGGCGCTCTGTTCAGGGGGGCAAGCGCTGACGCTCCGGGGCCTGGGCAGACCGCTGGGATTGGAGTGGTGTTGATACGGGAAGGGGAGGGGGCATAGCCGCCCGATCCCCGGGAAAACTGACACAAGACAGCGCCTGGTATCAGGCGGGAAAGGAGCGGGACATGAGGGATCTGGGACTGGAGGGAGGCTGCAGCGCCTTCGCTTGGGAGACGGAGGACAGCAAACACCTGTGGGGCAGGAACTACGATTTCGACCGGCTGGCCCAGGGCACGGCGGTGCAGGTCCTCCCCCGGGGGACGGCGTACGGTATCTCCCAGCGGGAGACGGGGCGGAAACGGTCCCGGTACGCCTGCGCCGGGGTGGGGCTGTTCCTGGAGGGGACGCCCATCCTCTACGAGGGCATGAACGAGAAAGGCCTGATGGGCGGGCAGTTGTACTTCCGGGAGCACGCGGTGTACCAGCCCCAGCCCGCCCCCGGCCGGGAGGCGGTGCAGCCGCCTTTCCTGGTCACCCACCTGCTGGCCCAGTGCGCCACGGTGGAAGAAGCCGCCGCCTGCCTGGAGGGGCTCTCCTTAGTGGACGAGCCCTTGCTGGGCACCGTGCCGCCCCTGCACTGGTGCTTCTCCGATAGGACGGGGGAGATGGCCATTCTGGAGCCGGGGGAGAGGGGAGCGGTGCTGTACCGCTCCACCCTGGGGGTGATGACCAACAGCCCCGGCTACCCCTGGCACAAGACCAATCTGCTGAACTTCGCCGGCCTGCGGGACTTGGACTACCCCGGCGCCTCCCTGGGAGAGGAGATCCCCCAGTGCTACTCCGGCAGCGGGGCCCAGGGCCTGCCCGGGGATTGGAGCTCGCCCTCCCGGTTCGTGCGGCTGTGCTATTTGCGCAAGTTCGCCCTGCGTGGGAAGGACGAGGCACAAGGGGTGGCGTGGCTGTTCCGGATTTTGGAGAGCGCCGCCTTCCCCCTGGGGGCGGTGCGGGTCAGCCACCAAAGCCCGGTCACCCAGCTGGACCAGGACGTGCTGCCCTATGATTTCACCGTGTACACCACCGTGTACTGCGCCGAGTCCCTGGGGATGTACTGGACCACCTACGACAACCAGACCATCCGCAGGCTGGACTTCTCCCGCCTGCTGGACGCCTCCCGGCCCCAGTCCTTCCCCCTGGAGGAACCCCCGCGGTTTGAGGAGGTAAGGCCGGTAACAGGGGAGGGGGACTAAAAGATTCTACCCTTCTCGCCTGCCGCCAAGCTGGAGGGCAACTATCTGCGCCCCACCCCCTGGTCTCGCCTGCCGGCTCGGGCGCTGGTCGCCAGTGGCGACCGTTCAGCGCCGACCGAAGCGGGAGCTGAGACCGGTTCGCGGCAGAGCGCCACCGGCGCTCGCTCACCCCCTCCCGCGCCCAGACCAAGGAGGTATATGTACCCCTGCTGGTGCGGGAGGGGGAGAAAGTTATATAGTTTAATTCCAAAGGGGGAGACTGTCGTCTCCCCCTTTGTGAACCCCCTTGGAAGGGCGCCCTCTCAGTCACGACTTCGTCGTGCCAGCTCCCCCATAGGGGGAGCCGAGTGTGCCCACCCCCGTCTCGCCTGCCGGCTCGGGCGCTGGTCGCCAGTGGCGACCGTTCAGCGCCGACCGAACCGGGAGGTGAGACCGGTCGCTGAATGCGTGCCACCGGCACGCAGCGACCCCTTTGTGAACCCCCTGTTTATAGCTCGCCTCCTTTGAGGCAGAGAGATATAAAACGTGGGGGGTTGTCAAAGGGGGGGAGCGGTAGCTCCCCCCTTTGGAATGAGATTATAGATTTATCTCCCCCTCCCGTACTGCAGGGTGTTGATTATATCATAACTATCCTTACGGGAGGGTGCAGGTGGTGGGCACTGCAAAACTTTCCCCCGACAGGCGAGACCAGGGGATGGACACTCTCTCGCCCGAGCAATGCAGCGAAAAGGAAATAGTGAAGAGGGAAGAGGGAAGAAGTAAAAATCGGCAGGCACCTTGCGGTGTCTGCCGATTTTTGGGTTAGGATGGAGATATAGACACGCACGATAAGAGCTAACGAAACATAAAAAAGCCCTTGCCCTTATCCGCAAAAAGTTGGTAGTGCAGCGGAGGCGTGGCGACCGCGCTTGCAAGGGAACAGCCGGAGCAAACGAGACTTTTTGCGGGGAGGAGCGGCAGGCCGTACACCGAAGCCGCATTTTGCGCAGAAAAATGCGGCGAGGCACAAGGCCTCACCGCGACGTGGTGCGCGAGACGGGACTTGAACCCGTACGTCGAAGACACACGCACCTCAAACGTGCCTGTCTGCCAGTTCCAGCACTCGCGCTTAACAGGCGATATTATACCACCTGGCCCGGCGGTTTGTCAACAGGGAAATCTCACGTTTTTCACAGGGAGAGGAAAAACCGGAACACCGCCCCGCCGTCCACTGTGTCTGCCCGGCGGCGGGCGCCGGTCATGCGCTCGGGGTGGAACTGGGTTGCCAGGATCTTCCTCTCCAGGCATTCCAAGGCTTCCAGCACCCCGTCGGGGGCCTGGGCCGCGGGCAGCAGCCCTTCCCCCAGACGGTCCGCCGCCTGGTGGTGGGCGCTGTTGACAGAAAAGCGGGCCCCGTACAGCTTGTGGAGAAAACTCCCCGGGGCGGCGGTCACCGGGTGGACGCTGTCCCCGGCTTCTTCCGAGGCCTTGTGGTCCGCGGCGGTGGGCAGGTCCTGAATGAGCGTGCCCCCCAGGGCCACGTTGAGCGCCTGCATTCCCCGGCAGATGCCCAGTATGGGCTTGCCCGCCTGGAGGAACCGGGCGATCAGCTCCAGCTCCGCCTGGTCTCTTACCAGGTCCGGCGGGCCGCTGCCCCGGTCCTCCTGGCCGTAGCGGGCGGGGGCTATGTCCCCGCCGCCTGGGAGGAGCAGGCCGTCGCAGGGGCGGCTGTCCTCCAGGTCCAGGGAGCAGATCCACCGGGCCCCGGCGGCTTCCAGGGACTGGGTGTAGTTTGTAAGCTTTTCCTCTTCGCCGTAGAGAAAGATGGTTTTCATGGGAGATCCCTCCAAATGTTGCGAAAGTCCAGCGGGGAACAGGGGCCGCACGGAAGTTTTTGTTGCCAAACAGGGATTTTTTGCTATAATAAAGAGAGCCTTTTTCCCTGGCCTTTTGGGGCCAGTATACCATAAACAAGGAGCGACGACAATGGCAACTGTGAGAACGAGATTCGCCCCCAGCCCCACGGGCTTTATGCACGTGGGCAACCTGCGCACGGCCCTGTACGAGTACCTGGTGGCCAAGTCCCAGGGCGGGAAGTTCGTCCTGCGCATTGAGGACACCGACCGGGAGCGGCTGGTGGAAGGCGCCGAGGACGTGATCTACAAGACCCTGGAGCAGGTGGGCCTGCGGCACGACGAGGGCCCGGACGTGGGGGGAGAGTTCGGCCCCTATGTGCAGAGCCAGCGGAAAGATCTCTATAAGCCTTACGCCCAGCAGCTGGTGGAGGAGGGCAAGGCCTACTACTGCTTCTGCACCAAGGAGCGGCTGGAGTCCCTCCACGACGAGCAGGGCCTGGGCGGCTACGACCGCCATTGCCGGGACCTGCCCGCCGACGAGGTCCAGCGGCTGCTGGACGCGGGCGCGCCCTATGTCATCCGGCAGAAGGTGCCCCTCACCGGCTCCACCACCTTTGAGGACGCCGTCTTCGGGTCCATCACCATCGAGAACAAGGAGATCGAGGACCAGGTGCTGTTAAAGGCCGACGGCTACCCCACTTACAACTTCGCCAACGTCATCGACGACCACCTGATGCACATCACCCACGTGGTCCGGGGCAGCGAGTACCTGACCTCCACCCCCAAGTACAATCTATTGTATGAGGCCTTCGGCTGGGAGATCCCCACCTACGTCCACCTGCCCCTAATCATGGGCAAGAACGAGGACGGCTCCGTCTCCAAGCTCTCCAAGCGCCACGGCTCCACCAGCTTCGAGGGCTTGGTCCAGGAGGGCTACCTG
>DXDU01000135.1 GCA_019115285.1 Candidatus Acutalibacter pullistercoris | reverse complement strand
CCAATATTTTTAACTATGTGATACCGGGGTGGGCTTCCTAGAGCTCGTCAACCAGGTGCGCTGCCGTCCGGGGCAGCGGCCTATCGCCCTGCGGGCGCGTGCGGCCGTTGCCCCTGGCTCGCTCTTGTCGCGGCTGCGCCGCTCTTAAGACCGCAGGGCTCCGCCCTGCAACCCACAAGCTTTTTGAAAAAAGCTTGACCAAAAACTTTTAGTTTCCCTCTACCGCACCAGGTTGGATAAACCATCCCCGAAAACCCCGGTGAGTGAGCGAAGCGAACGGTTAGGGGTTTTCCCTGCCCCGTCCGGGCACGGACCTTGAAATGTGCGGCGGTTTGTGCTATGATAAGATATGTATGTAACCGTTTTCCGGCGGGGAGGAAAAACTGTGCGGAAAACGGCGAAAAGACCACAAATTTGGAGGGAAAGACATTTTGGAGTCATTCGATCAAGCGTGGGAACTTATCTGTGATTACTGCCGGTCCAGGATCACCGACGTGGCTTATAAAACTTGGTTCGACCGCCTAAAGCCCCTGTCCCTGGATTTTGAAGCTGGGATGGCCCAGATCGAGGCCCCCAACGAATTCCACAAACAGACCTTGCTGCGGTGCTACAGCGACCTGCTGGGCGAGGCCTTTCAAAGCGTGTTTGGCTCCCAGATCGCCTTTGCCATCACTGTGCCCGAGGAGCGCAAGGCCGCTCCCGCCCCCTCTGCCGAGAGCGACGGCTACGACCTGACCTTCGACACCTTTGTGGTGGGGCCCTCCAACCGGTTCGCCCACGCCGCCTGCCAGGCCGTGGCCTCCCAGCCCGCCACCCTGTACAACCCCCTGTTCATCTACGGCAATTCGGGATTGGGCAAGACCCACCTGCTCAACGCCATCGCCAACGAGTTTAAAAAGAATTATCCCGACCGCTCTGTGGTCTACGCCAAAAGCGAAGCCTTCACCAACGAGATCATCGAGGCCATCGCCCGGGGCACCACCCCGGCCTTCCGGGAAAAGTACCGGAAAGCCGACCTCTTCCTTATGGACGACATCCAGTTCATCGCCGGGAAAATCTCGGTGCAGGAGGAGTTTTTCCACACCTTCAACACCTTGTACGAGGCAAAAAAGCAGATTGTCCTCACCTCCGACCGTCCTCCCAAGGACATCTCCACGTTGGACGACCGGCTGAAAACCCGGTTCGAGTGGGGCCTGACCGCCGACGTGCAGCCCCCGGAGTTTGAGACCCGCATCGCCATCATCATCCGCAAGGCGGAGAGCGTGGGGCTGGACATCCCCGAGACGGTGTGCGAGTACATCGCGAACCGCCTGAAGAACAACATCCGCCAGCTGGAAGGGGCCGTGAAAAAACTGCGGGCCTTCCACCTGCTGGAAAACAAGCCCATCAACATCGCCACCGCCCAGGCGGCCATCAGCGACATCATCAACAACAACCAGCCCGCCCCGGTGACGGTGGACAAGATCATCGAGGAAGTGGCCAGGACTTTCAGCGGCAACGTGCCCGGGGGCATCACCCCAGAGGACATCCGCTCCAAAAAGCGCAACGCCAACATCTCCATGGCCCGGCAGGTGTCCATCTACATCGCCCGGGAGATCACCAACATGTCCATGGTGGAGATCGGCCAGACCTTTGGGGGCAGGGACCACTCCACCGTGGTCTACGCCATCCGCCAGGCGGAGCAGAACATCAAAAAGGACCCCCGCACCAAGGCTTTGGTAGACGACATCATCAAAAATATCCGGGACCGGTAAGGGGCCTAAAATTCCACATTCTACTCCACATTCCACAAACAGGCTTCCACGCCTGGTGCAAAACTTTTTTTCTTTCCCCCGGTCTGCACAGCCTGTCCACCTTCCCCGGGAAAAACTTTTCCCTCCCTTTTTCAGGGAACATGGGGGGCGCCAGGTTTTTTCCACAAATCCACAGCCCCTATTACTACTGCTAAATCTAAAAGAATATACTAGACACTAGGCCCGCCCTGCTTTGGCCAGGGGCTTTTGGGGCCAGAGAGGAGCATCCCTATGAAATTTACCGTGCAGAAGACCCATATCGCAGAAGCGGTGTCCAATATCCAGCGGGCCGTGTCCACCAAAACTTCCATCCCCGCCTTAGAGGGCATCCTGCTCACCGCCGGCAGCGGGGAGCTGGAACTGTGCGCCTACGACCTGGAGCTGGGCATCACCACCACCATCCCCGCCCAGGTGGAGGAGCCCGGCAAAACCGTGCTCAGCGCCAAGATCTTTTCCGACATCGTCCGCCGCACCCCCGACGAGACCGTCACCGTCACCGTGGACGAGAAGAACATGGCCTCTATCGAAAGCGGCTACAGCAAGTTCTCCATCATCGGCATCCCCGCCCAGGAGTTCCCCGAGCTGCCCAGGCTCTCCGATTCCACCTGCCTGCGGCTGCCCTCCGGGGTGCTCAAGAGCATGATCCGCCAGACCGTGTTCGCCGTGGCGGAAAGCGACGCCAAGCCCATCCACCAGGGCAGCCTTTTCAATCTCCAGCAGGGGAGCCTGGATGTGGTCAGCGTGGACGGCTACCGCCTGGCCAAGCGCACCGAGCCTGTGGACTTCCCCCAGGACCTGTCCTTCGTGGTGCCCGGCAAGACCCTGGCGGAGATCCTGCGCCTGTTAAAGGACAGCGACGACCCGGTGGAGCTCTTCGCCGGCCGGCGGCACATCCTCTTTAAGATCGACAACTACACCGTGATCTCCAGCCTGCTGGAGGGAGAGTTTTTAAATTACAAGGCGGCCATTCCCGCGGACAGCAAGACCCAGGTGGTGCTGCGGGTGCGGGATGCCATCGACAGCGTGGAGCGTGTGTCCCTGCTGATCACCGACCGGCTGAAGAGCCCAGTGCGCTGCCAGTTCGGGGAAAACGAGGTGCGCCTGCTGTGCACCACCTCCATGGGCCGGGCCAGTGACCAGTTCGGCGCCTCTATCGAGGGGGAGCCGGTGGAGATCGGCTTTAACAACCGCTACCTGTTGGACGCTTTGCGCAACACCGAGTGCGACGAGGTGCGGGTGCAGCTCAGCGGGCCCTTGAGCCCCATGAAGATCCTGCCCAAGGAAGGGGACAGCTTCCTGTTCCTGGTGCTGCCCGTGCGGCTGAAGACGGAGTGACAGCCATGGAAGAGATCCGCATCGACACAGAATTTATCCGGCTGGACGCGGCTTTGAAGCTCTCCGGCCTGGTGGACACCGGCGGCCAGGCCAAGTACCTGGTGCAGGAGGGGAAAGTCCAGGTCAATGGAGAGCCCTGCTTGCAGCGGGGAAAGAAACTGCGTCCGGGAGACCAGTTCCGGCTGGGAGAGGCCCTGTTCCAGATTGAGGGGCCTGGCGTTTGAGAAAGGAAGAGAAAGTTGCACGTTCTGCGGCTTGCCACCCAACAGTATCGGAACCTGGAGGATGGGGAGATCTTCCCCTGCCAGGGGGTCAACGTCATCTACGGCGGCAACGCCCAGGGGAAGACAAACCTTTTGGAGAGCTTGTGGCTCTTTACGGGGGGACACTCCTTCCGGGGGGCCAAGGACAGCGAGCTGCCCCGGCTGGACCCCGCCACCGGGGAAAACGGCCCCCGGGCCGCTTTGGCCCTGGATTTTTTCAGCGAGGAGCGGGAGCAGACCGCCCTGCTGCGCATTGAGAACGGCCGGCGCTCCTCGGAAATCAACGGGGTGAAGAAGAAGACCGGCGCCGCCCTGATGGGCAAAGTCCGGGCGGTGATCTTCTCCCCGGAGCACCTGCTGCTGGTGAAGGAGGGCCCCGCCCGCCGCCGCAGCTTCCTAGACGGGGCCTTGTGCCAGATCCGCCCCAGCTACGCCGGGCTGCTCACCGTGTACAACCGGGCCCTGCTCCAGAGAAACGCCCTGCTCAAAGACATCTCCCGGTTCCCGGAGCTCTCCGACACCCTGGAGGTGTGGGACCTGCGCCTGGCGGACCTGGGGGCCCAGATCATGGCGCAGCGCCGGGACTACGCTCAGAAGCTCTCCCACCAGGTGCGGGAGGTGTACTGGGGCATCTCCAAGGGGAAGGAGGAGGTGTCCTTAGCCTACGCTCCCTCCCTGCGGGCTTTGGGAAAGGACTTCACCAGAGACCAGGCCCAGCAGGCCTTCCTCCAGGAGCTGCAGCGGGGGAGGAAGACGGACATCCGGGCGGGGTTCACCGCCCAGGGGCCCCACCGGGACGATCTGGACCTGTCCATCAACCAGATGTCCGCCAGGGCCTTCGGCTCCCAGGGGCAGCAGCGCAGCCTGGTGCTGGCTTTGAAGCTGGGAGAGGCGGAGATGCTGTTGAAAAGCTGGGGGGAGACCCCCATCGTGCTGCTGGACGACGTGATGAGCGAGTTGGACCAGAGCCGCCAGGACTATCTGCTCAACCACCTCCAGGGGCGCCAGGTGTTTCTCACCTGCTGCAGCCCGGAGACCGTGGACCTGCAGGAGACCGGGATGCGGTTCCGGGTGGAGGACGGCCGCGTCTTCCCGGAAAAAGTGGAGTAAAAGGAGGGAGCGGCGTGTTCCTGCATTTGGGACAGAACACCCTGGTGGACGACAGGACGGTGATCGGCGTGTTCGACCTGGACAACTCCACCGTGTCCAAGCACACCCGGGCGTTTCTGGCCCGGGCCCAGCGGGAGGACCGGGTGGTCAGCGTCTCTCAGGAGCTGCCCAAGTCCTTTGTGGTGTGCCGGGACCAGGACGGGGACTGGGTTTACCTCTCCCAGCTCTCCCCCGCCACCCTGCTGCGCCGGGCCCAGGGCCTGGAAGGATAGGCTGCCCCTGTTCTTCTGTTTTCCACAGGAGAGAAAAAAACAGTGGAAAAGAGAAGAGCCGGGTCTTAGTCCGGAAGAAAAAGGAAATCTCAAGAAAAGAAAGGCTGATACGCTTATGCGGTATTTTGGAATTCCCACCTGCCCCTACTGTAAAAAGCGGGTGAATCTCATCCGCACCTGGTCCTTAAAGCGCCAGGGAGAGTACCGCTGCCCCCGGTGCGGCGGCATTGCCAACATCTACCTCTCCCCCCTGGTGTTCGTCTTCGCCCTCATCGCCGTGTTCGCCGGGGTGGCCATTTACTTTTTCCACAAGTTTATCTTAGACGACATCGCCCTGGACACCTGCCTGCAGGTGGTGGTGCCCTTCGCCCTGTTTTTCCTGCTCAGCCTGTTTATGGTGTACCTGGAAAAGCCGGTGATCAAGAAAGTCCCCCGGGAACAGGTGGACAAGAAGCGGCGCCAGAAAGGCCAGACCTTCGAGTCCCGCCGGATGCCCCAGCAGGGGGAGACCGGCCGGGTGTTCTTCGGCCAGGAGGACTACTACCCCCAGAAGCCCCAGAACTTCCCCGGGCCCATGCCCGCGGAGGATGAGGATATGAAAATCGTGGCCCCAAAAGAGGTGGGCCGCCCCTTGGGCGAGGGAGAAGCGGTGGAGCGCTCCTCTGTGGTGCCCGCCAAAGCCCCCGAGGTCTCTCAGACCTCTCGGGTCTCTCAGACCTCTCAGGCACCCTCTCCTGTGCCCTCCCCGGCCCAGGTGCGGGCCCAGGCGGGAGCCGCCGTGCAGAGCGCCCGCCAGGCCGCTCCCGCGGCCCCCAAGGCCCAGGCTGTGTCCCAGCCCGTCTCCAAGCCGGTGAGCCAGCCTGCCCCCGCTGCTGCGGTGCAGGCAGCCGCTCCCGTGGCTCCCAAGGCCCAGGCCGCGTCCCAGCCTGTCTCTCAGCCTGTGAGCCAGCCTGCCCCCGCTGCTGCGGTGCAGGCAGCCGCTCCCGTGGCTCCCAAGGCCCAGGCTGTGTCCCAGCCCGTCTCCAAGCCCGTGAGCCAGCCTGCCCCCGCTGCTGCGGCATACAAGGCTTCCTCCCAGGACTACTTCGCCAAGTACGACGACCCGGAGTACATCAGCCGGCGGCTGGCGGAGCTTCGCCGGGAGCGGGCCCAGCAGGAGGGCAAAGGCCAGTAAACTCCCAGAAAAAACCGTACCGCCCGCAGGTGTGGGGGCTCTCCCCCGGCCCGCCGGGCGGTTTTTTCCGTTTTGGAAAGAAAAGTTGCCTGTTCCTGGGCAAAACGTCAGGTTTTTTCCCCTTTTTTTGTTTACAAGGTGGGGAAACTCTGCTATACTAATAATAAAGTATATCGTGATAGGATAGGGTCTGTTGGGGGCCTGCTTTTTTTCGGCCTCCCAGGGCTTTTGCCCATGTGAACTGGAGGTTCAAGCATTGGAAATCAACGAAATGTCTGACATGACCAAGGCCGGCAAGGCCTACGACGGCGACCAGATCCAGGTGCTGGAAGGCCTGGAGGCCGTGCGCAAGCGCCCGGGCATGTACATCGGCTCCACTGGCCCCCGGGGGCTGCACCACCTGGTGTACGAGATTGTGGACAACTCCATTGACGAGGCCCTGGCGGGCTTCTGCGACACCATCGTGGTGCGCATCCAGCCGGGGAACATCATCTGCGTCTCCGACAACGGCCGGGGCATCCCGGTGGGGGTGCAGCACAAGACCGGCCTGCCCGCGGTGACGGTGGTGTTCACCATCCTCCACGCCGGCGGCAAGTTCGGCGGAGGCAGCTACAAGGTGTCCAGCGGCCTGCACGGCGTAGGCGCCTCGGTGGTCAACGCCCTGTCGGAGTGGCTGGAGGTGGAGGTGGTCAGCGACGGCGTGCTGTACACCCAGCGGTTTGAGCGGGGCAAGGCCGTCACCGAGCTGCAGAACAAAGGCCCTGCCGCCGACGGCCGGCAGAACGGCACCACTGTCCGCTTTAAGGCAGACGGGGAGATCTTCAAAGAGACCACCACCTACGTGTACGACACCCTGCAGACCCGGCTGCGGGAGCAGGCCTTTCTAAACGCCGGGGTGAACATCCGCCTCATCGACGAGCGGGATCCCAGCGAGCGTGTGCCCGACGAGCAGGACCAGGAAGGGGTCATCGACAACAGCTACTGCTACGAAGGGGGCCTGAGCTCCTTCGTGGAGTTTCTAAACGGCCGGAAGGCCGGGGCCGTGGAGCTCATCCACCCGGACGTGATCCACTTCTTCGGCAAGTCCGCCGACGGGGAGGCCTCCGCCGAGGTGGCCATGCAGTACACCGACAGCTTTAACGAGCTGCTGCTGTCCTTCGCCAACAACGTGCGCACCAACGACGGCGGCACCCACGAGGACGGCTTTAAGCGGGCCCTGACCCGGGTGATGAACGACTACGCCAGAAAGTACAACATCTTAAAGGAAAACGACAAGAACCTCTCCGGCGAGGACGTGCGGGAGGGGCTGACCTGCGTCATCAGCGTGAACATGCGGGAGGCCCAGTTTGAGGGCCAGACCAAATCGAAGCTGGGCAACACGGAGATCAGCGGGCTGGTAAGCTCTATGGTCTACGACAAGATGATGACCTACCTGGAGGAGAACCCCGCCACCGCCCGGGCCATTTTCGACAAGGCGCTCATGGCCTCCCGAGCCAGAGAAGCCGCCCGGAAGGCCAGGGAGCTGGCCCGGAGAAAGACCGCGTTAGAGAGCAACTCCCTGCCCGGCAAGCTGGCGGACTGCCAGAGCCGTGACCCGGAGGAGACCGAGATCTACATCGTGGAGGGCGACTCCGCAGGCGGCTCCGCCAAGGGCGGCCGGGACCGGAAGTTCCAGGCCATCCTCCCCCTGTGGGGCAAGATGCTCAACGTGGAGAAGGCCCGGCTCGATAAAGTCTACAGCAACGAGAAGCTCATGCCTGTGGTCACCGCCCTGGGCACCGGCATCGGGGAGGACTTCGACCTCTCCAAACTGCGCTACGGCAAGATCATCATCATGGCCGATGCCGACGTGGACGGCTCCCACATCCGCACCCTGCTGCTCACCTTCTTCTTCCGCTTTATGCGGCCTCTGGTGGAGGAAGGCCACGTGTACCTGGCCCAGCCCCCCCTGTACCGGATCACCAAGGGCAAGCGCCACTACTACGCCTATTCCGACCAGGAGCGGGATAAGCTCATGGCGGAGCTGGTCAGCGGCTACGACATCCAGCGCTATAAGGGCCTGGGCGAGATGGACTCTGAACAGCTGTGGGAGACTACCATGAACCCCGAGGCCCGCACCATGCGCCGGGTGGAGGTGGAAGACGCCGCCCAGGCGGACGAGGTGTTCACCGTCCTCATGGGGGACAAGGTGGAGCCCCGCCGGGAGTTTATCATCGAGAACGCCCAAAAGGCCAACTGGGACGTGTAACAGCTGAGAAAAGGAAGGGATCCCCATGGATATGGAAAAGAATACGCCCCAGGAACAACAGCAGCCAGGGGGCCATATTGTAAACGTGAATCTGACCAAGGAGATGGAGCAGTCCTTTCTGGATTACTCCATGTCCGTCATTGTGCAGCGGGCCCTGCCCGACGTGCGGGACGGCTTAAAGCCCGTGCACCGGCGCATCCTGTACACCATGTATGAGAACACCCTGTGGCCGGAGAAGCCCTACCGCAAGTGCGCCGACACCGTAGGCGCCGTGCTGGGCCGGTACCATCCCCACGGCGACGCCTCGGTGTACGACGCCCTGGTGCGCCTGGCCCAGGATTTCTCCATGCGCTACATGCTGGTGGACGGCCACGGCAACTTCGGCTCTATCGACGGCGACCCCCCTGCCGCCTACCGGTACACGGAGGCCAAGATGAACAAGCTCTCTGTGGCCATGCTGGACGACATCGACAAGGACACGGTGGACTTCACCCCCAACTACGACGACCGTCTGAAAGAGCCCACGGTGCTGCCCACCCACTTCCCCAACATCCTGGTCAACGGCTCCACGGGCATCGCCGTGGGCATGGCCACCAACATCCCGCCCCACAACATGGGAGAGGTCATCGACGGGGTGTGCGCTCTCATCGACGACCCCGACGCCACCTTGGATCAGCTCATGGAGCACATCAAGGGGCCGGACTTCCCCACCGGGGGCATCATCATGGGCCGGTCCGGCATCCGGGCGGCCTACGCCACCGGCCGGGGGAAGATCACCGTCCGGGCCCGGGCGGAGATTGAGGAGAACGAGAAGACCGGCCGGTCCAAGATCATCGTCACCGAGCTGCCCTACCAGGTGAACAAGGCAAGGCTCATCGAGAGTATCGCCGACCTGGTGAAGGAGAAGCGCATTGAGGGCATCTCCAACGTGGACGACCACTCCGACCGCAACGGCATGCACATCGTCATCGACGTGAAACGGGACGCCTCTCCCCAGATCGTCTTAAATCACCTGTACAGCTTCACCCAGCTGCAGACCACCTTCGGGGTGATCATGCTGGCCATTGTAAACGGCCGGCCCCAGATCTTGAACCTGCGGCAGATCCTGGAAGAGTACATCAAGTTCCAGACGGAAGTGGTCACCCGCCGCACCCAGTTCGACCTGAAAAAGGCCCAGGAGCGGGCCCACATTTTAGAGGGCCTGAAAAAGGCCATCGACATCGTGGACGAGATTATCGCCACCATCCGGGCCTGCAAGGGCGGCCGGCCCGAGGCCAAGCTGGCCTTGATGGAGCAGTTCGGCTTTGACGACCTACAGGCCGATGCCATCTGCCGGTTCCAGCTGGGGCAGCTGGCCGGGCTGGAGATTCTGAAGATCGAGAACGAATTGAGCGAGCTCCACGCCCGCATCGCCGACTACAACGACATCCTCCAGAGCGAGGGGCGCAGGCTGGCCATCGTCAAGGACGAGGCCCTGGCCATGAAGCAGCGCTTCTCCGATGAGCGCCGCACAGAGATCGCCGCCATCTCCGGCGAGGTGGACATCGAGGACCTGATTCCCGTGGAGGACTGCGTGCTGACCATGACCAACTTCGGCTACGTCAAGCGCCAGAAGATCGACGACTACCACCAGCAGAAGCGGGGCGGCCGGGGCGTCAACGGCATGAACCGCCGGGAGGAGGACGTGGCCACGGAGATCTTCTTCACCGGCAGCCACGACTATGTGATGTTCTTCTCCACCCTGGGCCGGGTCTACCGGTTAAAGTGCTACGAGATCCCCGAGGGCTCTCGGAACAGCCGGGGCATGAACATCAAGAACCTGCTGCCCCTGCAGCCCGAGGAGCGCATCACCTCCATGATCCGGGTGCGCAGCTTTGAGGAGGACCAGTACCTGGTGATGATCACCAAGCGGGGCATCATCAAGCGGACCAGGCTCTCCGCCTACCAGAACGCCAGGAAGAACGGCCTGATCGCCATTGGTTTGGACAAGGGGGATCTGCTCACCTGGGTGCGGGTCACCTCCGGCCACGACGACTTGATCGCCGCCACCAGGAAGGGCATGGCCATCCGTTTCCACGAGGAGGACATCCGGGAGCTGTCCCGTACCGCCCGGGGCGTGCGGGCCATCCGCCTTTCTCAGGGGGACGAGATTGTGGGCATGTCCATCCTCCGGGAGGGGGGCCTGGTGCTCACCGTCACCGAGACAGGCTTCGGCCGGCTGTCCGAGCAGGACAACTACCGGGTGCAGAAGCGGGGCGGCAAGGGCCTCTTAAACTACCACACTGAGAAGTTCGGCGATGTGGCCGCCATTAAGGTGGTGGACATGGACGACGACATCATCCTCATCAGCGAGGACGGGGTCATCATCCGCATCGCGGCAAGCTCTGTGCGGGTGTGCGCCCGGCCCAGCAAGGGCGTGCGGGTGATGAAGCTCCAGGAAGGGGGCAAGGTGGTCACCCTGGCCCGGGTGCCTCACGAGGAGGACCAGATCGACGACGTGGAAATCGAGGACGACGGCACCGCCGACGAGGGCGGCGACACCCCCGACGAGCCCGACGTGGAAGAGGCCCTTCCCGAGGACGAGGAAGAGTAAAGAACGCTGAAAAAACGCCTGGGAGCTGAGCTCCCAGGCGTTTTCGCGTCTGTGAAAGAATGCGCTTATCCCACCGGGTCCTCCGACTGGAAGGAGGGCATCTCCCCGGTGGCCTCATAGGCGGTCTGGCACAGGGCTTTGGCCCGCTGGCGGTACAGCTCCACAATCTGCCTGGCCACAGTGACGGCGCCGTCGGGGCTGTCGCCTGTCTGGGCCCGCAGCTCCTCCACCTGGCCGTCTAAGGAGCTCTCCCACTGGGACTGCTCCTCCTCTAAGGCGGTCAGCTCCTCCCCGGACAGAGCCCCCTGGGCCTGCTGGTACGCCCGGTCGATGACCTGCTGCCACCGCTGGGCGGCGGTGTCGCAGGCCTGCTCCATGGTGGTGAAGGAGGTGGCCAGGGACATGGATTCCTCAAACAGGCTGTCGATGGGGTTCTCCTGGAACAAGGCCTCAAAGTCCCCGGCAGGGGTGGGGGCCGGGGTGGCCGTGGGTTCCGGGGTGGGAGTGGGCGTGGGCTCCGGCGTAGGCTCGGGGGTGGGTTCCGGCGTGGGGGTGGCCGTGGCCTGGGGGGCGGAAGACACAGGGGTTTCCTTCTCCTGGCAGCCGGCGGCGCCGGCCAGCAGGCCCAGGCACAGCAGGGCCGCGGCGGCCCGCCGCAGCCAGTAAGCGTGTTGTTTCATCCTGTTCACCTGTCCTTTCCCGGGGCTTACAGCAGGCCCCGCTCCACCAGCTTGGCGGTTTTTAAAATGCCGATCTGGGTTTTGCTGTCGGGGATCTCGTTGCGCAGCACCATGTCCACAGCCTGGTCCAGGGGGATGCGCAGGTTCTGCAGGAACTCGTCGGGGTCCAGATGGAGCTCCCCGGTCTCCTGGTCCACCCGGCAGGCCCACAGGCGGATGATCTCCCCGCAGTAGCCGGGGGTGGGGTACACGTTCCCCAGGGAGACGTAGTTCTTCCCGGTGGTGCCGGTCTCCTCCCGCTGCTCCCGCTTCATGGCCTCAAAGGGGTCCTCCCCCCGCTCCAGCTTCCCCGCGGGGAGCTCCAAGAGCTCCTCCTTGTAGGGGTAGCGGAACTGCCGCACGAAGATCAACTCGTTCTGGTCCGTCAGGCAGGCCACGCTGACCCCGCCGGGGTGGTCCACCACTTCCCGCTTGGCGGGCTGGCCGTTTTCCAAGGTCACGTCGTCCACGTGGACCCGGATGATCCTGCCCTCGAACAGCACTTCTTCCCGGTTGGTCTCTTCAAAATGTCTCATCTTCTATACCCTCTTTCCTCTACCCTCACTTGATCCACAGGGGGTTCATCACCAGGCCCGTGATGAGCTTGGGGTAGAAATAGGTGGACTTCTGGGGCATCTTCTCCCCGGCGGCGGCCACCTGGCCGATCTCCTCCACCCGGGTGGGGTTTAAGAGGAAGCAGCACTGGCTCTCTCCCCGCCGGACGGAGTCCTCCGCCTCGGCGGCGTCCCGGGTGTAGGTCAGGTTCTTCTGGTTTGCCATGTTCTCCCGGTCGATGCGCAAAAACTTCTCCAGCACCAGGCTGTGGAGGACCGACACGTCCAGGCGGCGGTAGGCCTGGCTCTTCTCCGGCAGCAGCCGGTCCATCACCGCCGGGTCCTTCAGGGTGAGCACCGTCCAGCCCTTCCCCGCCCAGAAGGCGAAGGCGTGGCGGCCCTGCTCATACAGGGAGAGAAGCTTCTCCTGGCTCTCCTGCCGGTCCCCGCAGGGCTCCAGGGTGAAGTCCTCCCCGCAGGCGGCCAGCAGTTCTTCCTCGTCGAAGGTCTCCAGCCCCCGCACCAGCCGGTGGGTGGGGAACACCACCAGCCCCGGGTCCTCCATGTCCGCCAGCATCATCATCACGTAACCGGCCCCGGGTTCGTAGCGGTTTTCCGCCTGGCAGTGGTCCCGGTACCGCAGGGCGGTCTCGTACCGGTGGTGGCCGTCGGCGATGTACAGCTTCCGCCCGGCGAAGTCCTCCTGCAGGGCGGCGATGGCCACCGGGTCGTTGACGATCCACAGCCGGTGGGTCACCAGGCCGTCAGAGAACTCATACCGGGGGGGCGTGGCGGCGCACAGGTTCTCCAGGCGCCCGGCGGTGACGTGCTGGGGGTCTTGGTACAGGGAGTAGATCTGGCTGAAGTTGCAGTGGGTGGCCTGCATCAGCTGGAACCGGTCCTCCTTGGCCTTGGACAGCGTCTCCTCGTGGGGGAGCACCACCCCGTTGGAGAAGTCCTCCAGCCGCACCCGGCACACCAGGCCCCGGAGCTTCTTTTTCTCCCCCCGGTCCACCTGGGTGAGGAACTCCTCCTCGTAGATGTAGAGGCCCGGGTCCATGTCGGGGGCCAGGATCCCCTCCTCCAGCCACTGGGACAGGGTCCGCCCCGCCTCCCCGTAGGGGTCGTCCCCCTGGGGCAGCTCTAGTCGGACCACGTTATAGGGGCTGCGGGAAAGCAGTTCCTCCCGCTGGGCGGGGGGGATGATGTCGTAAGGGGGGCAGGTGAGGGACGCGATGTCCCCCGCCTTGTCCCGGTAGCGCAGGGCTTGCAAGGGCCGGATCTCTGCCATGGGGATGACCTCCTCAAAGTGGTTTTCAGGATACCTCCATTGTACCGGTTGGCGGCCCCGGCGTCAAGCGGAATGGGTCGTCCCCTTCCCCTGCCGGGGAGAGAAACTGGGAAAAGTGAATAAGTTATGAGCGCGATCCCCGGCAAAACGACGAAATCTTCCGGAAAAGCCCTGGGCTCCCGCGCCCTTTTGAAGGGGAAGCTTTACGGGAGTGTCACCGGGCTTTCACCAAATCTTCACAATAGAGGGCTAGAATGGGGGAAACTGCGGACGCTCCCGCCGAAAAACTGTGGCATGCTACAAACTTTTGCCGGCGGATGAGACAGCGGGGGCGGAGAGAAAGCCGCGAAGAAGGAAGAAACTGGAGGGATTACGAAACATGATAGAGGTCAAGAACCTCACGAAGCGCTACGGCCAGAACCTGGCGCTGGATCGTGTGAGTTTTACCGTGGAGGAAGGCACCATCGTGGGCTTTTTGGGGCCCAACGGCGCCGGCAAGACCACCACGATGAACATCATCACCGGGTACCTGTCCGCCACGTCCGGCGAGGTGACGGTGTCCGGGAAGAACATCCTGGAAGAGCCCAACGAGGTGAAGAAGCTCATCGGCTACCTGCCCGAGCTGCCGCCCCTTTACATGGATATGACGGTGAAGGAGTACCTGAACTTTATGTACGACTTAAAGAAGGTCAAGCTCCCCCGGCAGAAGCATATCCAAGAGATCTGCGAGCTGGTGCAGATCTCCAACGTCTACCACCGGCTCATCGGCAACCTTTCCAAGGGCTATAAGCAGCGGGTGGGCATCGCCCAGGCCCTGCTGGGCAACCCCCCTGTGCTGATTCTGGACGAGCCCACCGTGGGCCTGGACCCCAAGCAGATCATCGAGATCCGCACCCTCATTAAAAACCTGGGCCGCAACCACACGGTGATCCTGAGCTCCCACATCCTGCCGGAAGTCCAGGCGGTGTGCGAGCGCATCATCGTGGTGAACAAGGGCCGGCTGGTGGCCGACGGCGCCACCGACACCCTGGCCCACGACCTGTCCCAGGACCACCGGCTCATCCTCCGGGCGGAGGGCCCCGAGCGGGAGATGGTCCACGAGATCCAGACCCTGCCCCACGTGGTGGAGGTCTACTCCCTGGGAGAGAGGGAAAAGGGCGTGTTCGAGCTCAGCGTGGAGTCGGAGCCCGACGCCGACATCCGCCGGGACCTGTTCGCCCTGCTGTCCCGGAAGGGCTGGCCCATGATGGCCCTGAAGAACACCGACCTGACCCTGGAAGACCTGTTCCTGCAGCTTACCAGCTCTGACGCTGCCCTGCACCAGGAAAACGAGATGGACCAGGACCCGGCGGATCTGGAGGAAGATCTGGCGGAAGTCCCCAGCGAAACTGAGAAAGGAGGGGAGGACCAGTGATCGCCATCTGCAAGCGGGAGATCCGCTCTTTCTTCAACTCCCCTGTGGGCTACGTGTGCATCGCCGCCCTGGCCGCCCTGTACGGCTACTACTACTACCTGGTGATGGCCATCGGCTCCACCAGCTATATTTCCGCCGTGTACCAGACCATGTTCTCCTTTAGCATGATGATCATTCCCATCATCACCATGAAGAGCATGTCTGACGACCAGAAGAACAAGACCGACCAGGCCCTGCTCACCGCCCCGGTGGGGGTCACCTCCATTGTGGTGGGGAAATTCCTGGCCTGCTTCTTCGTGTTCTTCGTGGCCTCTACCCTGGGCCTGCTGCCCGCGGTGGCCATGAGCTTCTTCTCCTCCCCCTCCTGGGGCGAGATCATCGGCAACTACCTGGGCACCCTGCTCTACGGCGGCGCCATGGTCTCCATCGGCGTGTTCATCTCCAGCCTGACCATCAGCCAGATCATCGCCGCCATCGGGACCTTCGTGGTGTCTGTGTTCCTGATGTACATCGACACCCTGGGGGGCGCCGTGAGCAGCGACGCTGTGGCCACGGTGGTGGACTGGATCTCCTTTAACAACCGGTACACCACCTTCACCCAGGGACTGTTCAGCATTTCCAGCACCGTGTTCTTCCTGAGCGTGATCGCGGTGTTCATCTTTCTCACCGCCCGCCGGCTGGAAAGCCGCCGCTGGATCTAAAGGAGGGACCGAGCAATGGAAGAAAACAAAGAGATCCAGACCCCTGTGACCCAGGAGTCCCAAAAGCCCCAGGAGGCTAAAAAGGAAAAAAAGCAGAAGGCCCCCAAAAAGCCTTTCAATTTCAATAAGGTGAAGCGGGGCGGCGTGGCCACCCTGATGACCGTGCTCTTCGTGGCCATTGTGGTGGCCCTGAACGTGGTGGTCTCCGCCCTGACCGACCGCTTCCCCTCCATGAACATCGACCTGACCGCTCAGGGCCTGAACACCCTGTCCGAGCAGGCTTTGGAGATCGCCCGGGGGGTGGAGAACGAGACGAGCATCTACCTCATCGGCGCCGAGGAAAACTACCGGGAGAACACCATCTACTCCAACTATGGCCTGGAGTACAGCCAGGTGGCCAACCTGGCCGAGCGGATGCAGGAGGCCAACTCCAAGATCCACGTGGAGTTCATCGACCCCGATACCGACCCCCAGTTCATCAGCGATCGGGCCGAGGACTACCTGACCACCGGCAAGGTGCTGGTGGAGACGGAAAAGCGCAGCAAGGTGCTGACCGTCAACGACCTGTTCAGCCTGCAGCAGGATGAGACCACCTACCAGACCGTGGGCTACTCCATGGTGGACAGCGCCCTGGCCGGCGCCCTGGAGATGGTGAACATGGACGAGGTGCCGGTGCTGACCATCGCCACCGGCCACGACGAGATCCTGAGCAGCAGCAACCTGACCGCCTTCGAGACCCTGCTGGGCTCTCAGAACTTCGACGTGCAGGAAGTGGACTTCATGCTGGAGGAGATCCCCGCGGAGACCCAGATCCTGCTGATCCCCGCCCCCACCTCCGACTACACCGACGAGGAGATCCAGAGGCTCAGGGACTTTTTGGAGGATGAGGAAACCGCCAAGGACCTGACCGTGATGGTGACCTGCTATCCCTCCCAGGGCGAGCTGCCCAAGCTGGCCGGCTTCCTGGAGGAGTGGGGCGTGCAGGTAGAGCCCGGCATCGTGGCCGAGACCAGCAGCTCCCGGGTGGTGGTGGCCCAGAGCAGCTACGTGCTGGTGGACGCCGCCGAGGACATCCTGGCCGAGGACGGCTACAGCCGGCTGGTGTCCCCTGACAGCTCCCCCCTGACCCTGCTCTTTGAGAGCAACGACGGCATTTCCACCCGGGCCCTGTGGAGCACCAGGGATACCGCTTACGTGATCACCGAGGACACCACCGAGGCCGAGGCCGCCGACCCGGTGACCTCCCAGCAGATCGTGGCCACCCAGTCCTACCGCACGGTGGACGTGGGGGAGGAGTCCTACACCCGGAACGTGGTGGTGTTCGGCTCCAGCTACGTGTTCACCGACACCTTCTTAAACGCCTCCGCCTTTGACGACCGGCAGTACGTCACCGACCTGCTCCAGTACGTCACCGCCACCGACGGCAGCTCCATCACCGTGGAGACCCAGGCCGTGCAGACCCAGACCTACGACGTGGGCGCTTCTCAGAGCACCATCATGCTCCTGGGCCTGGGGGTGTTCACCATCGCCATCCCGGTGATCATCCTGGCGGTGGGCCTGGTCATCTTCCTGAGAAGGAGGCACATGTAAGCCTATGAAGAAAAACCTGAAGCTCCTGCTGCTGATGCTGGGCGTGCTGGTGGTCCTGGGCGGCGCTGCCGTGGCCCTGGTCCTCACCGCCCCCCAGGAGGAGGAGAGCTCGGAGAGCTCCTCCTCGGAAGCGGAGGAGGAGGCCGTGCTGGAGGTGGACCCCGCCGACGTGGCCTCCATCACCGTGGAGAGCGCCGAGGGGAATTTCACCATGGTGCCCCTGCCTCCGGAAGAGAGTGAGGAGGCCAGCAGCTCCAGCGAAGAGGACAGCGACGCTTCCTCCGACGAGGATGAGGACAAGGAAGACCTGATCGACTTTACCCTGGAAGGGTATGAGGACTACAACGTGGTCACCACCCGGGTGGACACCAGCGCCTACGCCATTCTGGGCCTGAGCGCCACCAAGAACCTGGGCGTCCAGGAGGACCTTTCCGCCTTCGGGCTGGAAGGGGACGTGCTGGCCACCTTTACCATCCACTACACCAGCGGCGAGGAGGACGTGATCCTGCTGGGGGACGAGGCCGCGGAGACCAGCGGCAACTACGTGCTGGTAAACGACACGGTGTACATCTCCACCATCCCCAGCCAGACTTACAACGGGCCTCTCAGCTACCTGGACACCAAGGTCTACACCGTGGCGGACCGCACCGGGGAGGACGGCTCCAGCGAGGAGGACGAGCTGACCAGCTTGGATCTCAGCGGCGCCCACTTCCCCCAGGCCATCCACATCGAGACCGACCCGGACCGGATCTCCGGCTACCGGATTACCGCCCCTGTCACCGCCGAGTCCGGCACCTCCACCTTGGAGACCATCATCTCCGCCCTGAAGACCATCTCCGCCTCTGACGTGGTGGACCAGGGCCTGGACCAGGAGACCCTGGCCCAGTACGGCCTGGACGCCCCCGACGCCGTGGCCGCCTACACCTTGAACGGGGAGAGCCACACCCTGACGGTGAGCGCCTCTAACGAGTACGGCTACCGGTACCTTATCGCCGACGACCAGGACCTGATCTACATGGTCAACGCCGAGTCGGTGGAGTCCTGGGCGGAGACGGACCTGATGGACCTGCGGCTGAGCACCATCTGGCTGCCCAACATCCAGGACGTGGAGACCCTGACCCTCACCGCCGAGGGAGACATGGTCTACTCCTTCGATGTCACCAAGGTCCTCAATGAGGAGCGCTCCACCGAGACGGTGCCCGCCTACGACCTGGAGATCGTCAACGCCGGGGGAGAGGACATCGACTACGACCTGTACCAGGACTTCTACCAGGAGCTCATCGGCACCCCGGTGCTGTCGGTGGACCCCGCCGAGTATGAGGAACAGGCCGCCCTGACCGTGGAGTACAGCTACTACGACAACGGCGGCACCGACACGGTGTCCTTCTACCAGGTGCCCGGCAAAGACCGGTACGCCGCCCTGCTCAACGGGGAGTTCAACGGCCTGGTGCGCAAGGACGACGTGGAGTCCCTGCTGGAGGCCCTGCCGCAGCTCAACGAGAACCAGGGCGGGGAGACGGAGGAGTCCTCCGCCTCTTCCCAGACAGAGGAGAGCAGTCAGGAGAGCGAGAGCTCCCAGAGCTGAAAGCCTTGACAAAACCCCCGGGGTGTGGTTTAATGAGTGCAACCGAAACCGGGGTAAGAGAACGAAACGCGCAAAGCCCTTGCGTGCCTTTCCGTGGAGGAAGGCCGCGAGGGCTTTCTTGCAGACGCCCCGCGACAGGAGGGGAAGAAGATGAAAAAGATCACGGCCCTGTGCCTGGGCCTGTGCCTGCTGCTGGCCGCCCTGACCGGCTGCTCTAAACAAGAGGAAGAGCCCTCTTCCCAGATTGAGAGCACCCCGGCCCCTGTGACGGAGCAGGAGCCCTTTGAGATCGGCCTGGTGCAGTACGTGCAGCACGCCGCCCTGGACACCGTCCGGGAGAACTTTATGAGCCGCCTGGAGGAGTGGGGCTACGACGACACCAAGGTGGAGATCACCTGCGAGGACGCCCAGGGGGACGAGGCGAAGCTCGCCGAGATCTGCCAGGGCTTTGTGGAAGAAGAGGTGGACCTGATCGCCGCCATCTCCACCCCGGCGGCTAAGGCCGCCATGAAGGCCGCCCAGGGCACCGACGTGACGGTGATCTTCGCCGCTGTCAGCGACCCCCAGGAGGACTTGGGGATCACGAACCCTGAGACGCCCTCCGGCAATGTCACCGGGGTCTCCAGCCAGACGGACGTGACCAAGACCGTGGACCTGGCGAAGCAGGCCACCCCGGCCATCCAGACCTTGGGCCTGCTCCACAGCGGGGAGGACACCGCCTCTGCCGCCGCCGCCCAGGCCAAGACCTACGCCGAGAGCCTGGGCCTGACGGTGGTGGAGAAGCCCTTCTCCACCGGGGAGGAGCTGCCCCAGGCCATGGCCGACCTCTGCGCCCAGGCGGACGCCATTCTCACCGCTAACGACAGCCTGGTGGCCGCCTCCGCCGAGGCGGTGGCCCAGGCCGCCCGGGAGGCCGGGAAGCCCTGGTACGCCAGCGGCGACGGCCAGCTGGTGCAGCAAGGGGCCCTGGCGGGGGTCAGTGTGGACTACGCCCAGGTGGGCAGCAGCTGCGCCGACCTGGTGGTGGAGCGCCTGGCCGGCCGCCCGGTCAAGGAGCTGCCGGTGGTGTTCTTTGGCGAGCCCCAGACCTGGATCAACCAGGCGGCCCAGACCGCCGTGGGGGTGGAGTTCCCCCAGGAACTGCTGGACACCGCCAACTACTGCGGCTGAGAGACAAAGGCGAAAAGCCCCCTGTTGGGGGCTTTTTTGTTTTGGGGCGGCACCCATAAAAAACCGGTGGGGGAGGGAGGCGCTCCCCCACCCTGCCGGCGGCGGCCAGCCCCTGCGCTGCCCCCGGGCCCCCCAGGCCGCCTGGGGCGGCTGCCCAGGGCGGGGCAGCCCCGCCCTGGGCGCCCGCCCTCCCCCGGAGGGGGAGGCCGGGCAGGGGGCCCGGGGGCTTCCCACCACCGCCCAGGCTGGGGGAGGCTTTCCCTTTCCCGAAGCCTGGCTTTCCCAGGTTTTGACAGCCTTCCCCTTTCCCTGGTATGCTAGAATGGGCCTTTGGACCGGCCTGGGGAGAGAGCCTCCCCGGGCCCGGTCCCCGAAGACGGCCCCAGCGCGTGCCTGCCCCAGCGCCGCGGCGGCTTGCTAGGCTCTTTCCCCGAGAACACACCCCGTCCCCTCCTGGCGGCAGGCCTGGGCCCGCAAGGGCGGGAAGGAGTGACAAAACGGTATGGCAAGCATACAGTCCAGAAAAGACAAAGCGGGGAAGATCATCTCTTACAGCATACGGGTGTACCGGGGCCGGGACCCCGGCACCGGCAAGCAGCTGACCCCCTACACCGCCACCTGGCGGGTGCCCGAGGGCTGGGGGGAGAAGCGGGCCAGAAAAGAGGCGGAGCGCCAGGCGGTGCTCTTTGAGAAGCGCTGCCGGGAGGGCCAGGTGGCCGACGGCCACCAGACCTTCGCCGCCTACGCCGAGTACGTGCTGCGCTGGAAGCGCTCCCTGGGGCTCAAGCACCTGACAGAGCTCCACTACCGCCAGTGCCTGCAGCGGGTGCTGCCGGTGCTGGGGGCTATGCGGCTGGGGGACATCCGTCCCCAGCACTTGAACCAGCTCTACGAGACTTTGTCCCAGCCCCAGGCCAGGGTGGACAACGTCACCGCGGCCGCCGCCCCCCGGCTGTGGCGGGAGGTGGAGCAGCGGGGCTGGGGCCAGAGCGTCCCCGGGGAGGACGGCAGGAAGATCAGCCTGACCCGGCTGCGCCAGGGCAAGACCGTCCGCCCCGACACCGCCCGGCGGATCGCCGCCGCCCTGGAGCTGCCCCCCGGGCAGCTGTTCTACCCGGTGCGGGAGGAAAAGCGCCTGAGCGCCAGAACGGTGCTGAACTGCCACGCCCTGGTGGCGGGAATCCTGAGCCAGGCGGAGCGGGAGATGCTCATCCCCTTCAACCCCGCCCGCCGGGCCACGCCCCCCAAGAAGACCGCTTCTGCCCCCACCTATTACCAGCCGGAGGAGGTGGGCAGGATCTTGGAGGCCCTGTCGGAGGAGCCCCTGAAGTGGCGGGCCGCCGTCCACCTGCTGCTGGTCTCCGGCTGCCGGAGAGGGGAGCTGCTGGGCCTGAAGTGGAACAAGGTGGACTGGGAGCGGGGCTCGGTGCGCATCGACTGCGCCCTGCTCTACGCCAAAGACCGGGGCATTTACGAGGGCAGCCCCAAAACCAGCGACTCGGTGCGCACCATCCGCCTGCCGGAGGAGACCATGCGCCTGCTGGCCGAGTACCGCCGGTGGCAGGCCCAGCAGCGCCTGGGCCTGGGGGAGCGGTGGAAGGACTCCCCCTACGTGTTCACCGGGGAGCGGGGCGGGCCCATGCACCCCTCTCACCTGGGGAACTGGCTGGCCCGGTTCCAGCAGCGCCACCAGCTGCCCCACTTAAACCCCCATGCCTTCCGCCACACCATGACGAGCCTCCTGCTCTTCAGCGGGGTGGACGCCGTCAGCGTCTCCCACCGGCTGGGGCACTCCAGCGTGGCCACCACCACCAACGTCTACGCCCACGTGATGGAGGAGGCCGAGGACCGGCTCAGCCGCCGGATGGAGGAGATTTTAGAGCAGGCCAGGGCCCAGTCCCAGCGCCAGGAAAAGCAGGACAGTTGAACGAAAGTTGAACGAAACCCCCGGGCCCTGTCACAAAAAAAGACAGGGCCCGCCTGCGTTTCTCCCCCCAGACCACGGGGGAGAGTGGAAGTGTATAGATAACTTCCACTCTTGGGGAAAACTGCCCCGGGAGAATCTAAAATTTAAGAGGGTTGAAATTATGAACAAAAGCAAGTTTCTGAAGAAATCACTTGCGATGCTTCTGGCTCTCATGCTGGTCGTCGCAATGATTCCGCTCAGTGCTTCCGCTGCGACCATTGACAACCTGGATCTCATCTACGTGGATGGGAACCCGGTGAAATTTGGCGACACAGTGGAGACAAAAGAGGGCGAGGTCTGGGTCAATCTGGCCAACGATCTGCCGACGGGCTACGAGCTGTGGGTGGACGACGTGACTTCCTCCACTGAGGAGGTCAAGCTGGACACTGATCCGGAACCCCTGTCCCTGGCTCAGTACTGCGACAAGGACGGCGTGATGACGCTGATCCTGTACCGCAACGCCGACAACAGCAACCTGAAGGAAGTGGACGACACCTTCACCATCACCGTGAAGAAGGTTGACAAGTTCTCCACCACCATGCTGGATCCCGACGGCTTTGAGTTTGACGGCGTTGGCGTGTACTCCGCCAAGGTGGACAACGAGAACGCTAAGGTATACGTAGAGCTGGCTCGCAAGACTTTGACCACCTCTATCGAGGAAGATCAGGATAGTCTGGGTGCCAAAATGCACGTGACCACCCTGCAGAACGCTACCATCGACGGAGCCGATTACGCTTTGGTCGACGCCGACGATGAGGATACCTTTGTGGTGGATTCTGAGGATGGCAGCAAGCATACAACCTTCCAGGTGATCGCCACTTACGTGGACGCTCTGGAGACCTTCTCCATCACTGGCACCGACGGCGAGACCTACACCGGCACTCCCGTGGACACCAACCGGGATGACGTGGCCGACACCGTTGTGGTGACTCTGCCCGAGTCCGCCATTTGGGACAGCTACGACGAGCCCATTGAGGGCCCCGAGCTGGAGGTTACCTACGAGGTGAAGGGCCATGTGAACAGCACCGTGGAAATCGGTACTGGCGCTAACCCTGCTGAGAATCCCAATGTGAAGACCGGCGATAAGGTGGAGTTCACCGGCCTGGAGACCGGCAAGTCTGCTCTGAACTACGTTCTGGTCAGCCGCCTGCCTGCCAACAAGGACACCGGCGCTACCCAGTTCTACAACCTGACTGTCAAGCTGGAGGAGTCCAGCGACACCACCGTGGTGGGCGCTATTGTGAACCGCACCATCGCCAAGGTGGACAACGAGGCCAAGGAGATTGAGGCCTATCTGCCCGAGTCTGACTTCGACACGATTGACGAGGCTGACGTGACCCTGTGGGTCGCCCCCGGCGCCGTACCTGCCATTGGTACCACTCAGGGTACTCCGGGTACTCCTGATGCCAGCGGCGTCACCGAGGAAGGCGTTGCCTACGACATCTACACCTTCGCGGATGTTGACCTGAGCAAGGACAAGATCGTGCAGATCACCGCTGAGGATGACGTGACTGTGGAGCAGTACACTCTGGCTGCCAAGCACACCGAGAACGTCACCGACGCTGTCATCAACGCTTTCTGGCTGAAGGATCCCGCTACTGGCGCTACCTACGAGGCCGAAGTGACCGGCAAAGAGGATGACCTGGTGATCACCGTGCCCTACATGACCACCGACATCTCTGACTGGACCGTGTACATCACTCCCGCCGAGTACACCTATGTGACCAAGAGTGCCAACAGCACTTCCATCGCAGACCAGATTTACAGCGGCGGCTTCAAGGCTGCTGAAATCGGATTTGATGACGGCTTCCTGCCCCTGGAAGGCGATTCCACCAAGCTGTACGCCTTCAACAAGAACAATCCCAAAGTTAAGGAAGTTTACACCATCCATGTGGTGCTGGACAAGGATTCCATGACCACCGGCCACGCTCTGACCGATCTGGAGTTCACCACTCAGCCCACCGATAACGATAACGACGAGAAGGTGTTCCGCGCTATCCGCGACACCAAGGACACCAGCCGCAATCTGTTCAACGCCGAAGTGGAGCAGGAGACCAGCGGCAACCACAATGTGGGCACCGTGAACCTGCCCATCCCGCTGAGCCTGACCACCAGTGCCGGCATGCGGGAAGATCTGGGCTTCGACTACCAGAACATCGCCACCGGCTACAAGACCCGCGACAACGAGGGCACTGTGTTTGGCATTGAGGAAGAAACATTTGGTTATTACATTCTGAAGCCTCTTCAGGTTCTCACCGACGACGACATGAACGAAGGCGAGGAAGATATCATCACCGCTTCCAAGCTGCAAAACGATGGCGATGCCGCTAATGTCTACAGCCGGATCATTGTTCTGCCCGATGAGACCGCCCGTAAAGTTCTGACCGGTGACGCCAGCATTGTTAACGAGGGGCCCAAACCGGGCAAGATCCTTGTTAACAAGGCCGAGAAGGACGGCACTCTGTACAATGTAAAGATCGATCCCCAGCCTGCTCAGAGCGGCTCCGAGCTCAAGTCCATGAGCGTGGGCGACACCGAGCTGACCATCACCGACAAGAGGGTTATCACTGGCAACCTGAACTTTAGCCAGACTGCTGCTGAAGACTTTGATCCCGAAGAACCGGGCGGCATTGACAAGGCTACCTTCGTAGAGTTCGAGATCAGCGACTACGCTCTGCTGATCAACGAGGGGACTGAGAACGATGTTGTGTTCTTCTCCAACGGCGACGTGACCGGAGACGGCACCGTTGACGAGATCAACGCTCTTAACAATTATAAGGGCGATGGTGGCGAGTACTACAACTACAACAACTGGAAGCTGGTCTTTGAGAGAGTGGACAACGCCGATCACGACGTGAATGTGTACCGTGTGAGAGGGAATAATACCAACGATCGTGTGAAGATTGACAGTCTCACTGTTATCGCCGAGGACCGTCTGAACAGCAAACTCGACGGCAGAGGAGAAGCCACGAACGATCCCGCCGCTTCTACTACCACCTACACCTTCGACCTGCACTGGAACGCTCCCTCTGAGGAAGCCGAAATTACCGAGTTCACTCTGGACGGCTTTGAGGGTACCATTAAGAACACCACCTCCGAGACCCGCACCATCACTGTCAACGTGCCCTACGGCACCGACGTGAAGGGCATGGTGGCCGAGTTCGTGGCCTCCCCCGGCGCTGTGGTCACCACTGGCGCTCCCGAGACCGGTATCCCCTTCGAGAGCGGCATCACTACCATGAACTACACCAACCCCGTGAAGGTCTACGTGACCTCCGAGGATAAGGACCACACCCACATGTACGTCATCACTGTCAACCAGGGCTACACCTTCGAGGACATTGATGAGGACGACTGGTTCTACGATGACGTTGTGGCCGCCGCAGAAGAGGGCTACATCAACGGCATGGAGCCTGGCAAGTACGAGCCTCTGGGCAAGCTGACCCGCGCTCAGTTCGCCACCATGATCGCTCGCGCCATGAATTACGATTCCAACCCCGACGTGGAGGCTTCCTTCCCCGACGTGAAGGACGACCACTACGCCAAGGCTGCTATCAACTTCTGCTACGAGAACGACATCATCCGCGGCTATGAGGACGGCACCTTCAAGCCCGAAAAGACCATTTCCCGTCAGGAAGTGGCTGCCATCCTGGCCCGCGCGTTCAACCTGGAGGAGATCTCCTCTAAGGCTTATCCCGATGATAGCCAGATCGCCGGCTGGGCCAGCGACGACGTGTACAAGTGCCTGGCTGCCGAGCTCATGATGGGCGACGCTGACACCGGCAACTTCCGTCCCGTGTCTGATCTGACCCGCGCTGAGGCCGCTACCATCCTGATGAACGCCAACAGAGCTGGATTCATCGATTAAAAGGGTTTCAACTCTACTTAAATAATACCCCATAAGGCTGAGGGGAGTGGACGAAAGTCCACTCCCCTTGGTCTATTTTTCTGTTCCCAAAAAGCAAGAAAGGCGGAGATCACTCTCCGCCCCTCTCGCTTATGGGGTATGAAATTTAAGTAAGAGTTGAAATCTTACGCGAAAGCTCTTACCAGGACAGCGGCGCCTTCAGCGCGGGTGGCGCTGTCCTTCGCGTCAAACACGTTGGCGCTCTCGTCGCCGTGCATGATGCCGGCAGCCTGGCAGCCGTAGACGTAGCCCTTGGCCCAGCCAGCGATGGAAGCATCGTCAGCGTAGGTGTTCTCGGGATCGGTCACCTGCTCCACACCAGCGGCCTCGCACAGGATCTTGGCCATCTGCTCGCGGGTGATGGGCTCGTTGGGATTGAAGTAACCCTTGTCGTCGCCGGCGATGATGCCGCGCTTGACGCAGAAGGTCACAGCAGCGTTGAACCAATCAGTCTCGTTGCAGTCGGGGAACATAGACTCCACAGTGGCGTCGGTGTCACAGCCCAGGATGCGGGCCACGATGGTGGCGAACTGGGCGCGGGTCATGGTGCCGTTGGGCTCGAACTTACCGGGCTCCATGCCGTTCACCCAGCCAGCGTTGGCAGCGGTCATAACCTCGCCGTAGAACCAATCGCCAGTGTTCACATCCTCGAAGCCGGTCTCCAGGACGCAGGTGAGGGTGTAGGTGTTCAGAGTAGCGCCGTCCTCAGACTTAACGTTGATGGTGACAGGCTCGTTCACGTCGTAGCGGCCATCGGGCTCGTAAGGCAACAGCTTGTCAGCCTCGTAGTTGTTGGTGTCGTTCACGAAGATGGAAGCCATCTTGGAAGCGGTGATGTCCAGGGTCACAGGATACAGCTGAGTGCCCAGGGGCAGCCGCACAGTGATCTTGTCGCGGGCGATGGTGCCGGCAACGCCGTTCACGGACACGTTAGTGATCTCAGCGCCGGTCTGGGGCTTACCCACAACAACCTTCACGTCGTAGGCGGTAGTGTTGTTCTTATCCTCGGAACGAACATGGAGCTGTTCAGCTTCGTTCCACTCGTTCTTAGCGATCAGGACATACTCGTTGCCCTGCTTCTCCACCAGGAACTTGGTCGCATCAGTCAGAGCAGAACCAAGGTCAGACTTGACCTCCTTGGTACAATTCTTGTCAGTGTAAACTTTGGCAAGTTTGGAGGTCTCAAAATTCAGAGAGAAATCAGTGGGAGAAGTCACACCAGCCACACCACCAGCCACGTAGGAAGCGGGCACAGTGATGGTCACGGTGTCGCCCTTCAGAGTAGCGGTGACGTTGGGATCAACAGTGGACTCGATGCTCAGGAGGCTGTGACCAGTCTCGGGAGCGGCCCGGTTTACAACCAGGTAGTAGACGGACATGTTTTTGTTGTCCTCAAAGGACTCGTTCTTGTAGTCCATCCAGTCAGCGGAAATAGCGTCGCCTTCCGGTACAGCATACTCCTCGCTCAGAACGAAGATGCGGAAATACTTACCATCTACCAGAGTACCGTCAGCCGCCTTGCCGCCAACGAGATTGCCCAGGTTAAAGGCCCAGGGGTAGTTGGTGGTGCTGGTCTCGCCAATGGTATTGAAGGCGCCCTTTGTGCTCCAGTCGCCGTAAGCCACAGCGCCCTCGCTCATTTCCAGCTCGCTGATGTAGCCGTTCTTGTCAGTGTAGTCCACAAAGCTGTAGGGAACAGTCACTTCGATGGTGCGAACGGTCTTGCCGTCCAGAGTAGCAGTGCCGATCTCGGTGGGATAGGTGTTATCCTCGGTGATCTCGTAGGGCTTGTCGGTGCCCACAAACTGGATGTCCTCAATCACGCGATCCTGCTTGGGATCCTCATACTTGATGGTGACGGTGTACTTATTGAAATCATCATCATCAGCCGGATTTCCACCGTCCAGGGGGTCGTTGTCGTCAACCCACAGGGTAGTGGTAGAGACGCCGTCCACCTTAGGCAGCCAGTCATACGTCACGCAATCGTTAAAATCCTTGCCGGTGTTGACAGTCCAAGTAGACTTCTTATCAGAATGGTACACAGTGGCGCCAGTGCTGGCCTTTACATAGACCTCAAAGCCCTCAGTGTTATCAGAGTTGGTCCAGAAATAAGGCACAGTGATGACCACTTCACCATTGGCCTGGTTGATCTCAGCATCGTAGGTCTTGTTGTTGACGGTATCCTTCAGAGTGATGTTTTCCAGCTTAGCCAGAGCAGTCTCAGCAGCGGACAGAACAATGTTGTAGTTGTTCTGGTCGGTGCCGTCCTCAGAAGTCACCACGACGGTGAAGGACAGGCTCTTGTTCTCACCGCCGGTCAGAACGTTCTTGGCAGTGTAGGTAGTGCCAGCGGTATCGGCAGTAACTTTAACCTTCTTGTTGTTGGCGTCGGTCACCACAACGGTGGCGTCTCTGGACACGGTCATGGTCAGGTCGAAGTTGTTGTTGTAAATGCCAGTGCCCTTGGGCATCTCCACGTAAGTGGTGCCAACGGTGGCATCAGTCTTGTTGCTGATGTTGTCTTTGCCGCTCTCCTTCACGATGATGTCCTTCAGCAGGGCCTCGTCGTTCTGAGCCACAGCAGTAATAGTCAGGGTGATATCGCTCCACACGCCGTCATGCTGATTGACATTAAACACTTCCGTGCCAACATTTTCACGAACGGAACCGTTAGACTTGCTGAGTTCCACATCAGTGAGAACAGTATAGTCGGAAACCACAGGGGGGTTGCCGTTGGCATTGTCTTTGATGTTCAGGTTGTCAATGCCGTCAGCCAGAGCAAAAGTGGGGATAACGCTCTTCAGATCGTAGCCATAGGGCACGTTGATGTTGATCTTATTGCCAGTACGACCCTCGTAGACAAACTCCGTCTCGCCGATCTGCTCGGGGATGGTGAAGCTCTCGAAAGCAGCCTCCCAGACAAATTCCACGTCGTACAGTCGGGTGCTGCCCTGAGCAGAGGTCACCTTCACGCGGTCGCCGTCCAGAGTGATCTTGGCGTCGGGAGCAACAGCGTCAAAGGAATCCCTGGTGTACTTTTCCTCGCTGCCAACACCAGGCTTGTCGTAACCAAACTTCAGGGTAACGGTCACGGTGCCAGCGCCTTCGCCCTCGTCCTCCACGGTGTAGCTCACCATGTGGTCCCAAGCGGGGTCGTCCTTAGCCAGGCCGCGCAGGCTGGTGTTGTCGTTGTCAGCGGGAACCTCTTCCACAGTGACGGTGAGAGTGTAGCTTTCCACAGTCTCATAGTCGCTGGTGTCGGGGGTCAGCTTCTTCTTGGCCAGAATGGTCAGCTCGTACTCGCCCTCGCCGACCTCTTCGTACTCGGTCAGGTCAACGCCCATCTGGGGCAGGGGCAGGTCCTCTTTGGGACCGTCCACGTACAGGGTGGCACCATTCAGCGCAGCGCCGGTGATGTCCACCTCGGTGGAGTCGCCCAGCACGCTGACGGACAGGTCGTTGCCGACCTTCTCCACCCGCTTGCCGTTTACGTACAGGTCCTTAAAGTAACCCGTCTCGGCAGCGGAAGCACTGAGCGGAATCATTGCGACGACCAGCATGAGAGCCAGGAGCATCGCAAGTGATTTCTTCAGAAACTTGCTTTTGTTCATAATTTCAACCCTCTTAAATTTTAGATTCTCCCGGGGCA
>DXDU01000134.1 GCA_019115285.1 Candidatus Acutalibacter pullistercoris | reverse complement strand
CGCAGCGCCAGAACTGGAAGCCGTAGCCGGCGTGCCAGTCCGGGTCGCCGGCCCACAGGCCCGGGGCGGGGTTGTCGATCTGCTTGGAGGTGGCCATCTGGAACCACTCTTTCTGCAGCAGCTGGCGGCCCTCCCACTGGCCCTCGTTTGCCACGAACTGGACAAACCGGGCCATGTCCTCCACCGTCAGAGAGTAACCGTAGCCACCGGCCTCGGTGCCGTCTACCAGGGGCTGGCAGCGGATGTTCTGGGACATGCCCAGGGGCCGGAACAGCCGGGGCTCTAAAAACTGGGTGAGGGTCTGGCCGGTCTTCATGGTGAGAATGGCGGAGAGCAGGTTGGTGCCGGCGGTGTTATAGAGGAAGTGGGTGCCGGGCTCGTAGACGAAGGGGTGGTGGAGGAAGGACCGGATCCAGTCCGGGTCCCCCCGGCCCACGTCGGCGATTTCCGTCTCGTGGCCGCAGCCCATCATCAGCAGGTGGCGGATCTGGGCTTTCTGCAGGTTTTCGCTGGGGTGTTCCGGGATCTTGTCGGGGAACAGGTCCACCAGCCGCTCCTCCAGGGAGAGAATGCCCTCCTGCCAGGCAAAGCCCATGGCGGTGGAGGTCAGGCTTTTGCTGAAAGAGAACATGATGTGCTGGGTCTGGGGCTCGTAGGGCTTCCACCAGCCCTGGGCGAAGACTTTGCCGTGGCGCAGCAGCATCATGCCGTGCATCTCAATGCCGTAGCGGTCCAGCTCGTCTAACAGGTCCAGCACCGCCTGGGAGGGAACGCCCAGGCTTTCGGGGGTGACGCGGGGCAACTTCATGTGTGACAACTCCTTTATCCGCAAAGAAAAATGTGACCTGCCTGGGTGGGCCAGGTCACTTTTTAGTCTAGCACAGAATGACCGCCGGCGCAATGCGCAATACTAATAGAAACGAACCAAGAAGAAAGGCGGTTTTCACATGGCGAAGATCCAAAAGGTATTGGGGTACGAGATGCTGGACTCCCGGGGCAACCCCACGGTGGGGGCCACAGTGCAGCTGACGGACGGCAGCGTGGGCACGGCCTCCGCCCCCTCCGGGGCCTCTACGGGAAAGTACGAGGCCGTGGAGCTGCGGGACGGGGACCCCAGGCGCTACCAGGGCAAGGGGGTGAAAAAGGCGGCGCGGCACATCCGGGACGTGATCTCCCCGGCCCTGGAGGGGCTGCAGAGCGCCACGGTGGAGACGGTGGACAAGGCCTTGCGGCAGCTGGACGGCACCCCCAACAAGGCCCACCTGGGGGCTAACGCCACCCTGGCCGTGTCCCTGGCGGCCGCACGGGCTTTGGCGGCCCACTACCGCATGCCCCTGTTCCGGTTTTTGGGCGGGGCCGCCGCCCACCGGATGCCCACCCCCCTGATGAACATTTTAAACGGTGGGGCCCACGCCAGGAACAACATTGACATCCAGGAGTTCATGATCGTCCCCACGGAGGCGGAGACCTTCCGGGAGGGGCTGCGCTGGTGCGTGGAGATCACCCACACCCTGGGGCGGTTGCTGGAGGACCGGGGGCTGTCCACCGGGGTGGGGGACGAGGGCGGCTTCGCCCCGGACCTGGGCTCGGACGAGGAAGCCTTGGAAGTGGTGGTGGAGGCCATCCGCAAGGCGGGGTACCGGGACAAGGTGAAGCTGGCCCTGGACGCCGCCGCCAGCGAGTGGGCCCAGGGGGACCGGTACCGGCTGCCCAAGCGGGGGCGGGAGTACGCCCCCGAGGAGCTGATCTCCTACTGGGAGGAGCTGACCCGGGGCTACCCCATTGTCTCTCTGGAGGACCCCCTGGGGGAGGAGGACTGGGAGAGCTGGCGGGAGCTCACCTTGCGGCTGGGAGACCGGGTACAGCTGGTGGGGGACGACCTGTTCGTCACCAACACCCAGCGGCTGCGCCAGGGCATCGAGGAGGGGGCGGGAAACGCCATCCTCATCAAGTATAACCAGATCGGCACCTTGTGGGAGACATTGGAGGCTATAGAGCTGGCCAAAGAGGCGGGCTACGCCACAGTGATCTCCCACCGGTCCGGGGAGACGGAGGACAGCTTTATCGCCGACCTGGCCGTAGCGGTGAACGCCGGGCAGATCAAGGCCGGGGCCCCCTGCCGGGGGGAGCGGGTGACCAAGTACAACAGGCTGCTGCGCATCGAGGAGTGTTGACAAAAGCGTTCCGGAAGGGTAAGATGGAGAAAATACCCCTTTGGAAAGGATGGTCCTCATGTCCGCTGCCTACGAGCGGGTGAAGCGCTGCGCCGCCTTCGTCCGCGCCAAAACTGAGTTCGTCCCCCGCACCGCGCTGGTGCTGGGTTCCGGCCTGGGAGGGTTCGGGGACCGGGTGCAGGTCCAGGCCGTGGTGGAGTATCGGGACATCCCCGGCTTCCCCGTGTCCACGGTGCCCGGCCACCAGGGAAGGTTCCTCTTCGGCACCGTGGGCGGCGAGCCTGTGGCGGTGATGCAGGGACGGGTCCACTTTTACGAGGGCTACCCCATGGAAGAGGTGGTCCTGCCCCTGCGGGTCCTCCACGAGCTGGGGTGCACCCGCCTGGTGCTCACCAACGCCGCCGGGGGCATCGGCGCCGACTTAGAGCCCGGCTGCCTGATGCTCCTCACGGACCACATCGCAAGCTTCGTGCCCTCCGCCCTGTTAGGGCCCAACTTAGAGGAGCTGGGCACCCGGTTCCCGGACATGTCCCACGTGTACTCCCAGCGGTTCCGGGCCCTGGCCCAAGAGGCCGCGGGAGAGCTGGGCATCCCCCTGAAGGAGGGGGTCTACCTGCAGACCACCGGCCCCAACTACGAGACCCCGGCGGAGATCCACCTGTACCGGGCGGTGGGGGCTTCCGCCGTGGGTATGAGCACCGCCTGCGAGGCCATGGCCGCCCGGCACATGGGCATGGAGATCTGCGGCATCAGCTGCATCACCAACCTGGCGGCAGGGCTGGGTAACGGCCCTCTGTCCCACGAGGAAGTGCAGGAGACCGCGGACCGGGTGGGAGGACAGTTCCAGGACCTGGTGGAGCGCCTGCTCCAGAAGCTGGCCGCGTTGGACTAAACCGCGCAAAAAGGCCGCCCCAAAAGGGGCGGCCTTTTTCACGCTCATTTTCGCTCAGTCCTGGAAGGCGTCGGGCTCCAGGAAGAAGGAGCAGTACTGCTCCCCGCCGTTGATGAACACCTCTCTGGTGTGGGTGTCCGCCAGCACCCGGGCGTCCCACACCTCCTGGGCGGGGCGCTCCAGCAGCAGCTTCTTCCCGTCGGTGATTTGGAACAGCCACTCCCCCTGGCGCAGGCAGGGGTCTTCCTTCCGCAGCAGGCTGTCGGCCTCCTCCACAGGGAACAGGCACAGCGTCCCGGCGTCGTCCAGGGTGACTTCCAGAGGCACCGTCAGGCACCCGGACCGCACTGGGTCGGGATCTTCCGGGGCGCCCCAGGGGGTCATCCAGCCCAGGACCAGCCGGCGGCCCTGAGGGTCCAGAAAGCTCTGGGGGGCGTAGAAGTTGGGCCCGACAGCCGGGTGCTGCACGCTCTCCGGGGTGAAGCGCTCCCCGTCAAAGTCGCCCACCAGGAAGGTGACCCGCTGGGGCTGGTCCATCCGGGAGAAGCACAGCACCCACTTGTCCTCGATGGGGTACAGGTCGGGGCACTCCAGCACGGGGCCCATGTCCCTCGTCTCGAACAGAATGCCCGCGTACTCCCAGGAGAGCTTGTCCTGGGACTTATAGAGCACCACGGCAGCCCGGCCTTCATAGCCTGTGCCGCAGACCATCCGGTAGCTGCCGTCGCTCCAGCGGAAGACCTTGGGGTCCCGGAAGTCCCGGCCGGTGGGGTCGATGGGCCCCCCGGTGAGGATGGGGTTGCCGGGGTATTTCTCCAAGTGGTAGCCGTCCTCGCTGGTGGCCAGGCACTGGGTCTGGACCCCGTCTTCCCCCACGGCGGTGTAGTAGAACCAGATCTTCCCCTCCTCCACGTAGGCGGAGCCGGAGAAGCACCCGCCGGTGGACTCGTAGGGCATGTCCGGGGACAGGGCGATGGGGGCCGGCTCCCAGTGGAGCAGGTCCTCGCTGACCGCGTGGCCCCAGGAGAGAGGGGCGGTCCACACGGTGGCGGTGGGGTTGTGTTGGTAGTAAGCGTGGTATTTCCCGCCAAAGTAGCACAGGCCGTTGGGGTCGTTCAGCCAGCCGCGCTCCGGCTCCACGTGAAAGGCAAGGGGTGGAAAGCTCATGGGGATCGCTCCTTTGATGTAATGTGGGCCCGAGGCCCTGTTCTTTTATGATACACGAGAATGGCCCGATTCACAAGAGCAAAAGGGGCCCGCCGAAAAATTCCGCCTCTTTTTCGTCGTGGGTGACCAGGATCACCGTCTTGCCCCGGGTCTTCTCCCGAAAGTAGGTGAGCACCAGGGCCTTGGTGTCCTGGTCCAGCCCCTGGAAGGGCTCGTCGCACAAGAGCACGTCGTAGGGGGCCAGCAGCGCCCGGAGGATGGCCACCCGGCGCTTCATCCCCCCGGAGAACTCCCGCACCGGCTGGGAGAGGCTGTCCCCCAGGCCCAGGGCGGTGAGGGCCTGGTTGGCCTGCTCCCGGGTGAGGGAGGGATTTACCAGCCGCAGGTTTGCCTGGGCGGTGGTGTTCTCGCACAGCCGGTCCTCCTGGAACACGGCGGACTTTTTCAGGCCCTCCAAGCCCAGGATCTCCCCCCGGTCCGGGGCCTGCAGCCCCAGCAGCAGGGAGAGCAGGGTGGTCTTGCCGCAGCCCGAAGGCCCCATGACCACCGTCAGCTCCCCCTGGGGGAAGGTGTGGGAAAAGTCCCGGAGCACCTGTTTTTCTCCGAAGGAGCGCCACACATGGCGCAGGGTGATGTCCATCAGGGCCTCCTTTCAGCCTCGTTCCAGCCGGCGCCCCAGGCGGTCCAGCAGGAAGAGGAAGAGCTTTTCGAATAGCAGACTCACCAGGACGATGACCACCGTCCAGGCGAACAGGTCCGGGGTGCTGAGATAGGCCTTGGCTTCGTAAAGCTGCTCGCCCATAGAGCCGTCCGGCAGACCGATGACCTCCGCCGCCACCCCGGCCTTCCAGCACAGGCCCAGGCCCACGGCGCAGGCGGAGCGGAAAAAGGGCATGACCTGGGGCAGGTACAGGTACCGCAGCCGCCGGGGGAAGGGAACCTCAAACACGTCCGCCATCTCGGTGAGCTTTCGGTCCATACTGGAGATGCCCCCCAGCACGTTCTGGTAGACGATGGGGGTGACCATCAAAAAGGAGATGATGATGGACAGGTTCCGGGACGGCACCCAGATGAGCACCAGGATGATAAAGGACGCCACGGGGATGGACTTCACCGTGGCCATCAGCGGGGCGCACAGGTCCCGCACCGGCCAGAACCGGGAGGACAGCACCCCCAGGGCCGTGCCCGCGGCGCAGGCCAGCAAAAAGCCCAGGGTGATGCGCCAGAAGGAAAACCCCACCGCCCCCCAGAAGCCGCCCTGGGGCAGCAGCTCCCCCAGGCGCAGCAGCACCTGCACAGGGGAGACCAGCAGGATCTTTTGGTTTAGGGCCATGGCCCCCAGCTGCCACAGGAGCAGCCACACCGCCACCGCCCACAGGCGGATCCGGCGGCGGGGCTTACCCGGCGTAGTAGAAGTCGTCACCAGGCATCGCCCCTCCAATCGCCTTGGGGTTCTGGTCCATCAGGGTCTGCAGGTAGGCGGAGAGCTTCGCCTTCATCTCCTCCCCCCGGATCAGGGTGATGTTGCAGGCGGGCAGGGCCTTCTGGGCCACGGCCTCGGGGACGATGTCGTACTCCCCGATGAGCTTGGCAGCCCCTTCCAGGTCCTCTTCAGTGTAGGCCACAGAGGCCTCGTAGTCGGAGAGGAACTGCTCCACGGTTTCGGGGTTTTCCTCCACAAAGGCCTTCCGGGCCACCACTACGCCGGTGAGCAGGGCGGCGTCGCTGCCGTTCTCCTTGGCCAGGGCGTCCCACTCCTGGGTCATGTCCAGGGCCACCCGGAGGTTCTCGTTCTGGGACTGGGCGGTGGTGACAAAGGGCTGGGGCAGCATGGCGATGCCCGCGGGGTCCGCGGCCAGGGCGGCCACGCACTCGGAGTGCTCGGACTTCCACTGGATGGTCACGTCGGCGTCGGGGTCGATGCCGTTGCCGGAGAGCAGGTAGCGCAGGGCGTACTCCGGGGTGCTCCCCTTGCCGGAGGCGTAGATGGTCTTGCCCTTCAGGTCCGCCACGGACTGGATGGAGTCGCCGTTTTCCACAATATACAGCACCCCCAGGGTGTTGATGGCCAGCACCTGCACCTGGCCCTCGGTGTTATTGTAGAGAACGCTGGCCAGGTTGGCGGGCACCGCGGCCAGGTCCAGCTCCCCCTGCACCAGCTTGGGGGTGATCTCGTCGGCGGAGGCGAAAATGTTGAAGCCGTACACAGGGTCGCCGGAAGCGGCGTCGTCGCTCATCATCTTCACCATGCCCATGGCGGTGGGGCCCTTCAGGGCGGCGACGTTGGCGTGTCCGGCGGAGCCGGTCTCCTCTTGGGAAGTCTCGGCGGCCTGGGAGCTTTTCTCAGGGGCCTGGGAGCTTTCCTCGCTTTCGGACTGGCCCTCCTGGGAGCTCTCGGAGGCGCTGCTCTGGGAGCTCTCGGAGGCGCCGCTCTGGGAGCTTTCCGCCTGGCTGGAGGAGCCGCTCCCGCCGGAGCAGGCGAACAGGGCAAGGCACAGGCACAGTGCCAGGGTGAGTGAGAGAATACGTTTCATAGTGGTTTCTTCCTTTCTGCCCGGAAGGGGTCTTGCTCAGGGGCGGCGGGCACCGCCCCTGTCCCTCTAAGATGGCCTGGGGGCCGGCGGCTCATGCGCCGCCCCCGAGAAAAGATGATACCCCACCTTGGGGGGAAATGCAAGGGCAGAGTGGGAAAGTTCCCAGAAAAACCGGGAACTTCCCATTGACTTTTGCCGGTCCTCCACGTATCATGGACTTGTACGCGAACCCGTATAAACGCAATCTTAGGGAGGAGTCAGCTATGAAGTACGGACTGCAGTTGTTCAGCGTGAGAGACATCACTGAGAAGGACATGGAGGGCGCCCTGAAGGCCGTGGCCGAAATGGGCTACGCCTCTGTGGAGTTCGCCGGGTTCTTCGACCATCCCGCCGAAGAGATCAAGGGCTGGCTGGACCAGTACGGCCTCACCGCCTCCGGCACCCACACCGGCCTGTGGGGCCTGACCGACGAGGTTCTGGAGGATGTGATCGCCTACCACAAGGCTATTGGCTGCAAGGACATCATCATCCCCTTCGAGCCTTTGAAGACCAAGGAGGACGTGGACCGGGTGGTGGACCGGATCAACACCCTGCTTCCCCGTCTGGAGAAAGAGGGCATTCGCCTGCACTACCACAACCACGCCCACGAGTTCCAGCCCAACGAGGATGGAATCATCCCCGAGGAGGAGCTGATCGCCCGCACCAAGGTGCTGCTGGAGGTGGACACCTACTGGGTGTACGCCGCCGAGAAGGACCCTGTGGCCTTCCTGCGGGAGCACAAGGACCGCATCCAGGTCATCCACCTGAAGGACGGCAAGGGCGGCGACAGCTGCGCCTCCCTGGGCCAGGGCATCGCCCCGGTGGCCGACGTGCGCAAGGCCGCCATCGAGCTGGGCTTCGACATGGTGGTGGAGAGCGAGGGCCTGGACCCCACCGGGCTGGAAGAGGTACAGCGCTGCATGGACTTCCTGAAGGCCGAGGACCAGAAGGACGGAAAGTAAAAGCGATGAAGAGAGCTGCCGCCGCGGCGGCTCTTTTTTTCTCCCTTTGTAAGAAAGGGAAGCTTGGGGCCGTCTAATGGGCAGAACGGAAGGAGAGGAGGGACCAGAGGTGAAAGAGCGCCTGACCCCGGAGGCCAAGGGCCGCCGGGCCCTGGTGAAAAAGGCCCAGCGGGGGGACCCCCGGGCCTTTGAGGAGCTGGTGGTGGGGGAGCAGGAGTACCTGTACCGCATGGCCTACCTCCAGGTGCGCAGCGAGGCCGACGCCCTGGACGTGGTGCAGGAGACCATCTTAAAGGCCTATAAGAGCCGGAAGACCCTGCGGGACCCGGACCTGTTCCGCAGCTGGCTGACAAAGATTCTCTTAAATGCCGCCCTGGACCTGCTCCGCCGGAGAAAGCCTCAGGAGCCTCTGGAGGAGAACCTGGAAGTCCCCGCCCCCCAGGGGCTCTCCCCCGAGGAGCGGATGGACCTGTACAAGGCCCTGGAAGACCTGTCGGAGCCCTACCGGGGCCTGGTGAAGCTCAAGTACCTGGACGGGTACACCATCCGGGAGATCAGCGAGAGCACGGGCATGCCTGCCGGAACGGTCAGCGTGTATCTGCGGCGGGCCATGGACAAGCTTCGCGCCAGTTTAAAGGAGGGAGCCGTATGAGAGAGAAGTTTGCGCAGATCCCCCTGTCCCCCCAGCTGGAGGGCCGGGTGGACCAGGCCCTGAGAGAGGTGCGCCGCCTTCACCGGGGGCAGGTGGCCCGCCGGTGGGGCAGCGCCCTGGGCAGCCTGGTGGCGGTGATGGGCGTGCTTGTGGGGCTGGCGGCCTTCAGCCCTGCCACCGCCGCCAAGATCCCCCTGATCGGCCAGTGGCTGGGGGGCCTGTTCTACGAGGTGAACTACGACAGCAAGGTGGGCACCACCGGGGCCTTCGTGGAGACTTATGACGCTTTGGAGGACGTGAACGTCTCCGCCCTGACAGACAGCGAGGCCTGGGAGCTCACCTTCCTGCAGGGCTACACCGACGGCAAGACCGTGGTGCTGTCCCTCACCCTCGACGGGCCCCAGGAGGCCTTGGACCGCTGGGACAACATCCTGGTGGAGGACTACGGCCTCCGGGGGGCGGCCGCCACAGTCAACGGGGAGCAGGCCGTGGTAAAGGGTGTCAACTCCTTCCGGCAGAAAGAGGGGAAATGGGTCTCCACCATGGAGATTCAGGTGCCGGAGAGCCAGCGGGAAGCGGAGGCCCTGGAGCTGTCCGTCACCCTGGAAGGCCTGTCCGGCTGGGCCCAGGGCGGCGGGGAACAGGAGCCCCTGGAGGGCAGCTTTACCGGGAGCTTTGCCCTTGCCGTGGACAGGAGCCGGCAGTTCTCCTTTGTCTGCCAGGCGGAGCAGAACGGGGCCCAGGTGTTCGCCGTCTCCGGCGGGCCTTTGGAGACGGTGCTCTCCGTGGAGAAGCCCTTCTGGGGCTGGGGGGACAGCAATGTGGAGACCCAGATCCCCGGGGTGGGCTACCCGACGCTGGTGCTGCCCGACGGGACCTTCTTGTGGTACGACGCCGGGAAGAGCCAGGAACTGGGCGGCTACGACTACAAGGCCGGTGAGACCCAGACCGCCGACCTGTATTTCGACGGCCTGCCGGAGGGGATCACCCAGGTGGAGCTGCGGTTCTATGAGTCCACCCCCAACCCCTACCAGGACGCGTCCCAGATCCCCATCCTGGCCGCCTTTGCCATCGACCTGGAACAGCACACCGTCACGCCGGTGGAGTGAGAGACAGAAATGAGGACCCGGAACCTGTTCCGGGCCCTCTTTTTATGTTCCCAGCAGGGCGAGAAAGGCCTCCAGCGCCGGGGACAGGTCTTTTTGCCGGTGGAGGGCGGCGTAATATTGCCTGGGGAAGCGGACGCCTTCCAGGAACAGGGGGGCCAGGAGCCCCTCTGCCAACTGGCGCTTTCCCAGTTCCGGAGGGACAATGGCCACCCCCAGCCCTGCCTGGGCGGCCTCCAGTAGAGCCTGGGTGCTGGCGCTCTCCAAAAAGGGCTGGGGGGAGAGGCCCGCGGCCTCGAACACCCGGTCCACACAGCGGCGCACCCCGCTGCCCTCCTCCCGGAGGAGCAGGGGGCAAGCGGCCAGCTCCGCCAAGGTGCCCGGGGCATAGGGAGAGCCCGGGGCCGCCAGCGCCGCCATGTCCTCCTGAAACAGGGGGAGGGCCCGCAGGTGCCGGGAAAAGGTCAGGTTGTCCACCAGTCCCAGGTCCAGCCGGTTCTCCAAAAGGCCTTCCTCAATCTCCCGGGAGTTGGCCACCAGGGCGGAGAGCCGCACCTGGGGGCAGCGCTGCCGGAACTGGGCCAGCAGGGCGGGGAGCCTGGCCGCCCCCAGGGTCACGTTGGCCCCTACCCGCAGCCGGGCGGGAGCCTGGCGCAGCTGTTCCTCCGCCTGCTGGAAGCCCCGGAGGATGTTCTGGGCCTGCTGGTACAGGGCCTCCCCGGCGGGGGTGAGGTACACCCGGCGGTTCATCCGCTCGAAGAGCTTTGTCCCATAGTGCTCCTCCAGCTCCCGGATGGCCAGGCTCACCGCGGGCTGGGTGGTGCCCAGGGCCTGGGCGGCTTTGCTGAAGCTCTGCAGGCGGCAGGCCTGGGTAAAAACGGTCAAGTGTTTGCGGGTCATGGCGCTCACCTATACGAAAAAAAGTATGGATTCTATTTTATCATAAAGATTGAAAATAGGGAAGCCCTGTCGTAGAATAGAGGACAGAAAGGGGACTTGTGCGTGGAACGGGAAAAACTGGCGCTTTGCGGCAAGCTGTTTTGGAAATTCTTTAAGATTGGGGCCTTTACCTTTGGGGGCGGCTACGCCATGATCCCCCTGATCCGCCGGGAAATTGCCCAGCGGGAGGGCTGGCTGGAGGACCGGGAGATTCTGGACGTGCTGGCGGTGAGCGAGAGCACCCCTGGCCCCATGGCGGTGAACACCGCCACCTTCGTGGGGTACCGGGTGGCCGGGAACCTGGGGGCGGCCCTGGCTACCTTCGGGGTGGTGCTGCCCTCCTTCGTCATCATCTATCTTCTGAGCTTTGTGCTGCGGCAGTTCCAGTCCCTCAAAGCGGTGGAGTACGCCTTCTGGGGGGTGCGGGTGGCGGTGGTGTCCCTGGTGGCCAGCGCCTTTCTCTCCATGCTCCGCCAGTGCCCCAGGAACTGGCCCTCTTACCTGCTGGCGGCAGGGGCCTTTCTGCTGGTGGCCTTCGCCGGGGCCAACGCCATTGTGGTGCTCATCGGCTGCGCCCTGCTGGGCCTGGCCGCCACCAAGTTCTCGGTGGGAGGTGTGGGGAAATGATTTGCCTCCAGTTGTTTCTCACCTTTTTGAAGATCGGCGCCTTCACCTTTGGGGGCGGCTACGCCATGCTGCCCCTGATTCAGGAGGAAGTGCTGGGCCACGGCTGGATGGAGCTGGAGGACCTGGTGAACTTTATGGCGGTGAGCGAGAGCACCCCCGGCCCCCTGGCGGTGAACCTGTCCACCTACATCGGCGCGGAGACAGCGGGCTTTCTCGGGGCGCTGTGCGCCACTTTGGGGGTGGTGCTGCCCTCCTTTGTGATCATTCTCATTGTGGCCCGGTGCTTCGCCGCCTTTCAGGAGAACGGCATCGTCAAAGGCTGCATGAACGGCCTGCGCCCGGCGGTGGTGGGGATGATCGGGGCCTCCCTGCTGTCCGTGGCGGGGACGGCCTTCCCCCTGACGGCGGGGTGGCCCGCCCTGGCCGGGGCGGGGGTGCTGCTGGCGGCGGCCCTCATCGCCAGCTGGAAGAACGTCCACCCCATTTTGATCATCCTGGCCTCGGCGGCGGTGGGCATCGCCCTGGGCTACGCCGGGGTGCTGGGGTGAGGAAAATTAAAAGTTTTTGCTCAAGCTTTTTACAAAAAGCTTGCAGAGTGCGAGGCGGCGCCTCGCGACCTTAATGAGCGGCGCAGCCGCGACGAGAGAAAGCCAGGGGCGGCGGCCGCACGCGCCCGCAGGGCGATAGGCCGGCGACCCGATCGGCTGCGCAACCAACTTGCGCTCGTCGCTCGGCGGTGCCCACCCCCTGCCCCCTCCCATGCACTTACCGTGCGCAGGAGGATAGCCTACCGGCATGGGAGGGGGACGGTTTTATATAGTCTAATTCCAAAGGGGAAGGCGATGCCTCCCCCTTTGTGAACCCCTTTTTTTAAGGGTGGCGCCCTTCAGCCTTGCCCGCGCAGTGGGGAAACTTTATGCAAGCCCACCCCCGCCTCGCCTGCCGGGTGGGCGGGATTTGCGGTGCCCACCCCCGTCTCGCCTGCCGGCTCGGTCGGTTCGCGGCAGAGCGCCACTGGCGCTCGCTCACCCCCTCCCGTAAGGATAGCAAGCGATAATCGTTAGCTTATCTGTACGGGAGGGGGATTTTAATTTTAAAATTTAATTGGATTTTCAAGGGGTTTCGCCCCTTGAACCCCCTTCAGGGCTTCCCCCCCAGTCAGCGCTATGCGCTGACAGCTCCCCCATAGGGGGAGCCGAGTTGTGCCAGCCAGGCGCGAAGGCGAGAACTTTTCATTGCTCCCCTTTCGGGCGAGAGGCCTGGGGTTGAATCTGGGTGGGGGGATGTGGTATGATGGGGGAAAAGAAAGGGGAGAACGCTCTATGATACCTGCCAAAGACTGGATCAAAGACCTGGTGATCTACCAGGTGTACCCGAGAAGCTTTTACGACTCCAACGGCGACGGGGTGGGGGACCTGCCCGGCGTCTTGGCGAAGCTGGACCACCTGGTGGACCTGGGGATCAACGCCCTGTGGCTGTCCCCGGTGTACCGCTCCCCCAACGACGACAACGGCTACGACATCGCCGACTACCAGGAGATCATGGAGGAGTTCGGCACCATGGAGGACTGGGAACGGCTGCGGGACGCCTGCCACAGCCACGGCATCAAGGTCATTATGGACCTGGTGGTGAACCACTCCTCCGACGAGCACAGCTGGTTTTTGGAGTCCAAGTCCTCTCGTAATAACCCCAAAAGCGACTACTACGTCTGGCGGGACCCAGTAAACGGCAAAGAGCCCAACAACTGGGCCTCTGTCTTCGGGGGCAGCGCCTGGGAGTTCGTGCCGGAGCGGGGCCAGTATTACCTGCACCTGTTCTCTAAAAAGCAGCCCGATCTGAACTGGGCCTGCCCCGCCCTGCGGGAGGAGGTCTACTCCATGATGGAGTGGTGGGTGAAAAAGGGCGTGGACGGCTTCCGGGTGGACGCCATCAGCTACCTGGATAAGCCCCAGGACTTTCCCGATTCCCCCCTGCCTCCCCAGCCCGACGGCTACTCCCTCTTCGGCCAGGAGATCGCCGGCCGGGAGGGCACCCACCGGTATATTCGGGAGATGGGCACCCGGGTGTTCGAGAAGTACAACGTCCTCTCTGTGGGAGAGGTCTCCGTGTCCAGCACCCAGGAGCTGCAGGACTATGTGCTCACGGAGCGGGGCGAGTTCGACATGGCCATCCCCTTCGTGCCCCCGGTGGTGGAGATCCACACCTGGTCTCCCCAAAAGCTGAAGGAGGACACCCTGGAAAGCTACCAGCTGCTCCGGAAGGAGGGCTGGTGGGCCAGGTTCTTCAGCAACCACGACAAGCCCCGGCAGGTCTCCCTCTACGGGGACGACAAGGACCACTGGGAGGTCTCCGCCAAAATGCTGGGGATGCTCCTCCACAGCCTGCCCGGCACCCCCTTCGTCTACCAGGGGGAGGAGCTGGGCATGACCGACGTGCGCTTCCCCTCCATCGAGGACTACGACGACCCCGACGCCAAGAACCGCTACCACCAGATGATCCTGGAGGGGGCCTCTCCGGAGGAGGCCTTGGACCAGGCCAGGTTGGAGAGCCGGGACAACGCCCGCACCCCCATGCAGTGGGACGACTCCCCCAACGAAGGCTTTACCACCGGCACCCCCTGGCTGAAGGTGAACCCCAACTACAAGCGGATCAACGCCGCCGCCCAGCGGCAGGACCCCCACTCGGTGTACCACTGCTATAAAAAGCTCATCGCCCTGCGCAAGGACCACCCTGCCCTCACCCGGGGAGAGCTGGAGTTTGTGGACCTGCCGGAGCAGGAGCTGCTGTGCCTGCGGCGCGTCGCCCCGGAGGAGACACTGCTGTGCGTGAACAACTTCTCCAAGGAGGAGAAGGCCCTGCCCCAGGGCCTGGTGCCGGAGGGCGCCCAGGTGCTGCTGTCCTCTTACGACCGGGAGGGGGGCTGGCGCCCTGGCCGCACTGCCCTGCGGCCCTACGAGTCCGCCCTGTTCCTGGTAAAGTGAGAAGGGGCGAAAAAAGGAGTTTGCTATGACGTGGATCGACAAGCTGGAGCGGCGCTTCGGCCGGTACGGCATTCCCCGGCTGATGGTGTTCCTCACCGGCATTATGCTGGCGGTGTACGCCGCCGACCTGGTGCTGGGCGGGCAGATCCTGCCCATGCTCACCTTTAACAGAAGCCTGATCCTCCAGGGGGAGATCTGGCGGGTGGTGACCTTCCTGTTCCTGCCTCCCTCCTCCTCGCCCATCTGGATTCTCTTCGCCCTGTACTTTTACGTCATCATGGGCAACGGTCTGGAAAGCGCCTGGGGGTGTTTCCGGTTCAACCTGTTTTACCTGGTGGGGGCCCTGGCCGCCATCCTCTCCGGGTTCCTGACGGGCTACGCCTCTAACGGGTATTTGAACATGTCCCTGTTTCTGGCCTTCGCCGCCCTGTACCCCAACCACCAGGTGCTGGTGTTCTTCTTCCTGCCCCTGCAGGTGAAGTGGCTGGCCCTGCTGGATCTGGTGTATTACGCCATCGCCCTGGTGACCGGCACCTGGGCCACCCGGGTGGGGGTGCTGTTCGCCTTTTTGAACGTGCTGCTGTTCTTCGGCGGCCCTCTGGTGCGGAACCTGAAGCAGCAGCTGGGCTGGTGGAAGACCCGGCAGCAGTTCCGGCGGAACAACCGCCGCTGGTAAAACGCCGCCCTGTTCCAAAAAACAAGAAAGCGGGAGCCTCCCTGCCGGGGAAGCTCCCGTTTTTTCTGTCATTCTCAGCCCAGGGTGGTGTCCAGGACCATCATCAACAGGAAGCCCCCCAGCACGCTGAGGGTGCCCAGGTGGGAGTGCTCCCCCAAATGGGCCTCAGGGATCAGTTCCTCCACCACCACGTAGAGCATGGCCCCCGCGGCGAAGGAGAGCATCCAGGGCATCAGCCCTTGGGCGAAGCTGGCCACCACCACCGCCAGCACCCCGAACAGGGGCTCCACCGCCCCGGACAATGTGCCGTAGAGGAAGCTCTTGCCGGTGCTCATGCCCTCCCGGCGCAGGGGCAGGGCGATGGCCGCCCCCTCGGGGAAGTTCTGTATGCCGATGCCCAGGGCCAGGGCCGCCGCCCCGGTGACCAAGGGGTCGCCTGCCTCCCCGGCGGCCAGGGCAAAGGCGAAGCCCACCGCCATGCCCTCGGGGATGTTGTGCAATGTCACCGCCAACAGCAGCAGGGTGGTGCGCCGCCAGGAGGCGGGCCGGCCCTCGGGCTTGGGGGCGTCTAAGTGCAGGTGGGGCAGCAGCTGGTCCAGCACAAGGAGGAAGGCCGCCCCCAGGATCACCCCGCCGGCCCCCACCATCCACCCGGGAGAGCCGTTTTGCTCCGCCTCCTCCATGGCGGGGATGAGCAGCCCCCACACGGAGGCCGCCACCATCACCCCGGCGGCGAAGCCCAGGAACACCCGCTGGAAGTTGTCGCTGACAGACTTGCGGAAGAAGAACACCAGGGACGCCCCCAGTGTGGTCATCAAAAAGGTAAAGCCGGTCCCTGCCGCCGCCCAGAGAACTTGCTGCGCCAAAGGCCTCACTCCTTTCCCGTTGTTTTTGTGTGCCGCAGAGCCTTACTCTTACAGTATGCCCCAGGACCGGGGGAGGTGTCAAGGGTGGCGCGTGCCCGCGCGGGGCAGGAAAATCCCTGTGCACTACGTGCGCCGGGATTTTAGGGCATCCTGCCCACCCGCCAGGCGAGACGGGGTGGGGTGGCTGCCGCCGCGGGGTCAGGAGCCGTGGTACAGGGAGGCGTACACGCCGCCCTGGGCCAGGAGCTGCTGGTGGGTGCCCTCCTCGCAGATGCCCTGCTCGTCCAGCACCAGGATACGCCCGGCGTTCTGGATGGTGGACAGCCGGTGGGCGATGACCAGGGTGGTGCGGTGGCGGGCCAGCTCCTCCAGGGAGCGCTGGACCACCTGCTCGCTCTGGTTGTCCAGGGCGCTGGTAGCCTCGTCGAAGATGAGGATGGGCGGGTCCTTTAAAAACACCCGGGCGATGGACAGCCGCTGCTGCTGGCCCCCGGAGAGCTTCACCCCGTGGGGGCCGATGTCCGTGTGGTAGCCCTGGGGCAGCTTCTCAATGAACTGGTGGGCCCCGGCCTGTTTCGCCGCGGCCTGGATCTCCTCAAAGCTGGCCCCGGGCCGGCCGTAGGCGATGTTCTCCGCCACGGTGCCGGTGAACAAGTACACGTCCTGCTGCACCGAGCCGATGTTCCGCCGCAGGGAGGAGAGCGTCACCGACTGGATGGGCACCCCGTCGATGAGAATCTCCCCCTCCTCCGGCTGGTAGAACCGGGGGAGCAGGGAGCACAGGGTGGTCTTCCCCACCCCGGAGGCTCCCACCAGGGCCACGTACTCCCCGGCCTGGATGGTTAGGTTCAGATGGCGCAGCACCGTGCCGCCCCCCTGGTAGCGGAAGCTCACGTCCCGGAACTCCACCTTGCCCTGGACCCGGGGCAGCTCTTTGGCATCGGGAGCGTCCTGGATCTGGGGCTTGGTCTCCATGAGCTCTGTGTACCGGTGAAAGGCCGTGCGGCCCTCTTGAATGAGCCGGGAGGTGTTCACCAGGCTCTGGATGGGGGCGGTGAAGGAGCTGACGTACATCATGAACACCACCAGGTCGGACAGGGGCATGTTCCCCTGGAGGATGGCTACCCCGCCGGCAATGGCCACGGCGATGGGGATCAGGCTGGAGAAGGCCTCCATGCCGCCCCAGCACAGGGCCTCCCCCCGGTAGCTCTGGCGGCGGGCCTCGCAGAAGCCCTCGTTCTGCCGTGCGAACTTCTCCTGCTCCACCGCCTCGTTGCCGAAGGACTGCACCACCCGCACCCCGGAGAGGGAGTCCTCCACCTGGGCGTTGACGTCGCTGACCCGCCTGCGTCCCAGGTCCAGGGCGGCGGCCATCTTCTTGTTGAAGTACAAGGTGTACAGGGTCATAAAGGGCAGAAAGGCCAGGATCACCAGGGCGATGAGGGGGTTGATCCACAACAGGATAATGGCAGCCCCCACAAACTTGATCAGGTTCACCACCACGTCTTCCGGCACGTGGTGGAAGAACTCCGCCAGGGCCAGGGAGTCGTTGGTGATCCGGGACATGAGATCCCCTACGGTGTGTTCATCGTAGTAGGAGAAGGACAGCTTCTCGCAGTGGCGGAACATCTCGTCCCGCATGTCCCGCTCGATCTTGGCCCCCAGGTAGTGGCCCTGGTAGTCCGAGTAGTAGCTGCACAGGGCCTGGAGAATCACCAGGGCGATCATCCAGGCGCCGGTGAGGAGCATCTGCTCCAAGGTGTCAGGCCTGCCGCTGCCCAGCAGGGTGCCGGTGATGTGCCGCACCCCCAGGGGCAGCACCAGGGCGATGGCCGCATTGCAGAGAGAGCACAGCAGGTCCAGGGCGAACACCAGCCGGTAGGGCCGGTAAAAAGAAATGAGTTTTTTCGCGTTTTTCAAAAACAAAGGGAACCCTCCTAAATTGGGGGAGGACCTTTTCGTTACAGCGCCAGGTCCCTCCCCGGGAAAATGGTGAGAGTGGTGCAAGAGGTTTTTTTCATAAGAAGATCGTCCTTTCTTTATTAAAGAGTCGCCCTTACTATACCATGGAGGGAGGGGGGCGTCAAGGTGTGACAGGAGGGCAAAAATCGGTTGCAGATAAAACTAAATCGTGGTATGCTTAAGGCAGAGAGAACAACGGGGAGGGACGCCTGGCATGGGAATGATCTGGCGGTACTTGCGGCCTTTTGTGCCCCGCATGTCTGTGGGGCTGAGCATTAAATTCACCGGGGCGGTGATGGAGCTGGTGCTGCCCTGGATTTTGTCACACCTCATTGATGACGTGGTGCCCCTGCGGGACATGGGGCTGATTTTGCTGTGGGGCGGGGCCATGGTGTTGGCGGCGGTATTGGCCCTGGTGACCAACATTGTGGCCAACCGCATGGCGGCTTGGGTGGCCCAGCACACCACCCAATCCATCCGCCACGACCTGTTCCAGAAGATCTCGGACCTCTCCTGCGCCCAGATCGACGGCTACTCCATCCCCTCCCTGGAGGCCCGGCTCACCAGCGACACCTACAACGTCCACCAGATGATCGGCATGATGCAGCGCATGGGGGTGCGGGCGCCCATTCTCCTGGTGGGCGGGGTGCTCATCACCCTGACCCTGGACCCGGTGCTCACCCTGGTGCTGGTGTGCACCCTGCCCTTTCTGGGGGTGCTGGTGTACACGGTGTCCAAGAAGGGCATCCCCCTGTACGTGGAGCTGCAGCGGGGGATCGACGCCATGGTGCGCACCGTGCGGGAGAACGCCTCGGGCATCCGGGTGATCAAGGCCCTGTCGAAAACGGAGTACGAGCAGGGGAGATTTGCCAAGGTCAACGGGGAAGTGGTGGCCCGGGAGAAGAAGGCGGGCATCACCATGGCCCTGACCAACCCCATGATGAATCTTCTTTTAAACCTGGGCCTGACCCTGGTCATCGTGGTGGGGGCCTTCCGGGTGGACGCCGGCCTGACCCAGCCCGGAAAGATCATCGCCTTTTTAAGCTACTTTACCATCATCTTAAACGCCATGATGGCCGTGACCAGGATCTTCGTCATGTGCTCCCGAGGCATCGCCTCCGGCGCCCGGATCCAGGAGGTGCTCTCCACCCGGGAGGACCTGGCGGTGACTGTCGTCCCCCGGGAGGAGACCCCCTACCACGTGGTATTTCAGGGGGTGTCCTTCTCCTACGGGAAGAAGGAGAACAGCGTGGAAGACATCTCCTTCCAGCTGAGAAAGGGGGAGACCCTGGGGATTATCGGGGCCACAGGCTGCGGCAAGTCCACCCTCATGGCCCTGCTCATGCGGCTGTACGACGCCGACCGGGGGAAGATCCTCCTAAACGGCCGGCCGGTGACCTCCATCCCCCCGGAGGAGCTCCACCAGATGTTCGGGGTGGTGTTCCAAAACGACGTGCTCTTCGCCGACACCATTTACGAGAACATCGACTTCGGCCGGGGGCTGCCCAAAGAGGAGATTGAGAAAGCGGCCCGGTGCGCCCAGGCCTGGGAGTTTATCTCCCAGCTGCCCCAGGGGCTGCAGCACAAGCTCACCAGCAAGGGAACCAACCTCAGCGGCGGGCAGCGCCAGCGGGTGCTGGTGGCCCGGGCCCTGGCGGGCTCCCCGGAGATTCTGATTCTGGACGACTCCTCCTCGGCATTGGACTACCGCACCGACGCCGCCCTGCGCCAGGCCCTGCGCCGGGAGTACCAGGGCATCACCACCTTTGTCATCGCCCAGCGGGTGAGCTCCATCCTCCACGCCGACCACATCCTGGTGCTGGACGAGGGCCGGGAGCTGGGCTACGGCACCCACCAGGAACTGCTGGCCACCTGCTCCGTATACCGGGAGATCGCCCACTCCCAGCTCGGGCACCAGGCTGAGCCTGGACTCAATTCGCGCACCGGGTTTGACGAGGGCAGCAACACGGCGGCCCGCGCTGCTGCCCGGGCGGAAGTGGGGGCCAATGCTGGGCCTGCAGCCAGTTCGCGCACCGGGTTTGACGAGGGCAGCAACCCAGCGGCACGCGCTGTTAGCCAGGCGGAGGACAATTCCCGGCAGGCTGAGCCTGGAGGCGATTCGCGCATTGGGGCTGAAGAAGGAAACGACCCAGCGGCACGCGCTGCTGGCCGGGCGGAAGCGGGGGACAGTGCTGGGCCTGCTCCCAGTTCGCGCACTGGGGCTGAAGAAGGAAACGATCCAGCGGCCCGCGCTGTTGGCCAGGTGGAGGGGGAGAATCGTTTCAGACAGGCTGAGCCTGGAGGCAATTCGCGCACCGAGTGTGCGGGAGGGGACAGCTTACAGTCCAGCGTTGCTGTCCGGGAGCCTGCGGCCTCTGACGGGGAAACAGGCCGGCAGGGGAGCTGCCAAAGGGAGGGGCCGGAAGGCGCTTTCCAGGGAAAGGAGGGAGTGTGACATGCCGCCAGGACCAAGAGGACCCATCGAAAAGCCCAAGGACCGGAAGAAGGTGCTGCGGCGGCTGGGGGGCTATCTCTACGCCCACAAGTGGATGACGCTGCTGGCCCTGGCCCTGACGGTGGTCAGCAACCTGCTGGCCCTGCTGGGGCCCATGCTCTCCGGCATGGCCATAGACGCCATCGGCACAGAGCCGGGGCAGGTGGACTTCCCCGCGGTGTTCGGAGCCTGCGCCCTGATGGGCCTGTTCTACCTGATCAGCTCTGCCCTGTCCTACGCCCTGTCCATTCTGATGATCCACCTGAGCCAGAAGATCGTCTTTCAGATGCGCCAGCAGCTCTTTGACAAGCTGACCCAGCTGCCGGTGGGGTACTTCGACACCCACCAGACCGGGGACATCGTCTCCCGCATCTCCTACGACATCGACACCGTCAACGCCTCCCTCTCCAACGACCTGCTGCAGATCGCCGCCAGCGCCATTACGGTGGTGGGCTCCTTCTTGATGATGGTGTTCATCTCCCCCCTGCTGGTGCTGGTGTTCGCCGTCACCATCCCCATGTCCATCCTGTTCACCCGGTACATGACGAAAAAAGTGCGGCCCCTGTTCCACCAGCGGTCCGTAAAGCTGGGGGAGCTCAACGGCTTTGTGGAGGAGGTGATCACCGGGCAGAAGACCACCAAGGCCTACCACCGGGAGGCCACCATGGTGGGGCGCTTCGACGAGCGGAACAAGGCCGCGGTGGACGCCTACTACAACGCCGACTACTACGGGGGC
>DXDU01000133.1 GCA_019115285.1 Candidatus Acutalibacter pullistercoris | reverse complement strand
TGGTGGAGCACACCCATGAGCCCTTAGTGAGCCAGGAGTTGTGGGATACCGTTCATCAGATGATGAAGGCCAGGCGCCGGGAGAACGGCAGCGGCCATGTGCAGCCCTTTGCCGGCCTGGTAAAGTGTGCTGGGTGCGGTTCTTCTCTCAACGCCAGCTACGACAATAAGAAGGGAAAATATACGGGCTTTTCCTGCTGGGTGTACAAGAATTACGGCAAGCAGCGGTGTACCTCCCATGCCATTGGCTGGCAGACACTGAACCGACTGGTGCTGGAGGACATCCGCCGCAACGCGCAGGTGGCAAAGCTAGCGTCGTCCCGATACATGGAAATGCTGCTTTCCGCTAAGCTGGAAAAGGAGAAGAAGGAGACAGCCCGATCGCGGCAGGAACTGAAAAAGGCGGAGAAACGTGTAAAAGAGCTGGACAAAATCCTTGCTAAACTATACGAGGATCAAGCCTTGGGCAAGATTAGCGAAGCCCGATACCAGGCCATGGCCCCCGGGTATGAGAAGGAGCAGGAATCGCTGAAGGAGAGACGCGACCAACTTACAGCGCAGCTAGCTCACACCCAGGAGGTTCAGGACAATGTTGAGCAGTTTGTTCCCCTGATTCAGAAGTATACTGACATTCAGGAACTCACACCCCACATCCTCAACGAGTTAATTGAGAAAATCGTTGTCCATGAGAAAAAGGTAGACGAAGACGGCACGAAAAGCCAGCTGGTGGAAATCTACTACAAATTTGTAGGCTGTATTGATCTGGGTGCGATGTTGGGATAAGATAATAAGAGAAAATGCAGAAATGCACATAGGCCCTGGCGAAAAGCCGGGGCCTATGTTTTGTGGGGAAGATATGAGAGACAAGCCACACTTATGGACAACCACCGGTCGTGTGTTCGAGTCACATTGCCAGCTCCAGGCCTCGCCCGGAACGCCCCCGCGTTCCGGGCGAGGCTTTTTCCGTTCCCCCTGCCCTATTTCTGAAGCCAGGCGGGGGTGGGGGCCGCGGGCCGGGGCTGCCGCCAGCTGCCGGCCCCTGCATTTTCACAAGGCCCTGGCGGCAAGGCCCGTTTCGTGGTATACTGAAAAGAAAACACAGGGAGGAACCACTATGAACGTGCTGCTGCTCAACGGAAGCCCCAGGGGCGGCGGGAATACCGCCATCGCCCTTTCGGAGATGGAGAAGATCTTTCGCGAGGAGGGCATCGAGACCGAGGTAGTCCAGGTGGGGAACAAGGCCATCCGGGGCTGCGTGGCCTGTTTGGCCTGCAAGAAAAACGGGAAATGCGTCTTTGACGATCTGGTCAACGAGACCGCCCCCAAATTCGCCGCCGCCGACGGCCTGGTGATCGGGACGCCAGTGTACTACGCCTCCGCCAACGGCACGCTTGTCTCTTTCCTGGACCGGCTGTTCTACTCCACGCCTTTCGACAAGACCATGAAGGTGGGGGCCGCCGTGGCCGTGGCCCGCCGGGGCGGGGTCTCCGCCACCTACGATGAGCTGAACAAGTACTTCGCCATTTCCGGGATGCCCATCGCCGCGGGCCAGTACTGGAACGCGGTGTACGGCGCAGCAAAAGGCGAGGCCAGGGAGGACGCCGAGGGGATGCAGACCATGCGCACCCTGGCCTGGAACATGGCCTTTTTGATGAAGGCCATTGCCCTGGGGAAGGAGCAGTACGGAGTGCCGGAGCGGGAGCCCTTCCGGCGGACCAACTTCATCCGATAAAAAACAGGACCGGGAGCTGTTCCCGGTCCTTTCCTTTTAGAAGAGCATGTCGTAGTTCACGGTCTGGCAGAACAGCCGCCGGATCTCCCGCTGGTCCTGGGTCTGGCCCAGCACCCACATGAGCTTCGTCACCGTGGACTCCAGGGTCATGTCGTAAGTCTCCAGCAGGTGGTAGCGCTCCTTTACGTGCTTGCCCACCTGGTACACCGAAAGGTCGCTGCCTTCCTGGGGCACCTGGGTGGCCATGACCACCGTCTTCCCCGCCTGGATGAGCCGGTCCAGCTCCTCCAGGTACAGGTGGGGGATACCCCCCATGCCGTAGCTCTCGATGATGAGGCCGTCGCACAGCTGCCCGGCCATGGCAAAGGCCGCAGGGTCCATGCCGGGGGTGAGCTTTAATAAAAACACCCGGGTGTTCAGCTTGTGGTAGAACACCGGCTCCCCCTGGTCCTCCCAGGGGATGTACCGCACCACCCGGCTCTCGTGGACGGAGGCCAGGTCCGGGAAGTTCAGGCTGGTGAAGGCGTTGTAGCTTTTTGTCCGGGATTTTCTGGCCCTGGTGCCGGCGATGACATGGCTGCCGAAGACGATGCACACCCCGCTGTCCCCGGCGCAGGCGTACCGCAGGGCGTCCAGGAGGTTTACCTTGGCGTCGGTGGTGTCCTCATCGATGGAGCGCTGGGCCCCGGTGAGGACGATGGGCTTTCTGGTGTGCTGGATGAGATAGGAAAGGGCCGAGGCGGTGTAGGCCAGGGTGTCCGTGCCGTGGCAGAGGACGAAGCCGTCGTAGGCGCTGTAGTGGTCCTCAATGAGCCGGGCCAGCTCCAGCCAGTGCTCCGGCCGGATGTTGGTGGAATCCAGGTTCAGGGGCTGGAGCGTGTGAATCTGGCACAGGGCCGCGGCGTCGGGCACGTGGGCCAGCAGCTCCTGTGGGGTGATGCTGGGGGCCAGGCCCTCTTCTGTCTTCCGGGAGGCGATGGTGCCTCCCGTGGCGATGAGCAGGATCTTCTTCATGGCTGCCTCCCTGGGTGGTTTCTGGGTACAGTATAGGCGCTTTTGGGGGGAATGTCCAGAGCCGGTTGTGGGGAGATCCTGCCGGTTCTTTCAAAAATATGAATTTTCTGTAAAGAAAATGTTGCGCCGCCGGGACAACTATACTATACTTAGACAGAATGGACGGGAGGGGGAGCGGTCCCGCTTCTCCCTGTCGGACGGAAAGGAGATCTCGAACCAATGAACGCAAACGAAAACACCGCAGTAGGTTACCTGCCGGAAGAGCGCCCGGGCTTTGTCAAGCTCATCCTCTACGCCATCCAGCAGGTGATCGTCATGTTCCCCGCCACGGTCACCGTGGCCCTGGTCACCGGCTTCCAGGTGTCCACCACCATTTTCGCCAGCGGCCTGGCCACCCTGTGCTTCATCCTGATTACCGGGCGGAAGATCCCGCTGTACTACGGCTCCAGCTTCGCCTACCTCACCGCCATCGCCAGCATGTGCGCTGCCGAGGGCTTTGAGAAAGTGGACGGCATCCTGCCCACGGAGGCCATCCAGTACGCCCAGTTCGGCATCATCTGCTCTGGGCTGATCTCCATTGCCGCGGGCTTGCTCATCAAGTTCTTCGGCAAGAAAGTGGTGGAGACCATCCTGCCCGCCTCCATCACCGGCCCTGTGGCCATGATCATCGGCCTGACCCTGGCGGGCAACGCCCTGTCTGACGCCGTCCCCGCCGCCACCGAGGTCTCCGCCGAGACCATCGCCTGGACCGCCGTGGCACTGATCACCCTGTTCTCCACCATCCTCTACTCCCGTTACCTGAAGGGCTTCCTGGGCCAGCTGCCCCTGCTGCTTGGTGTCATCACCGGCAGCGTGGTGGCCGGGATCATCTACGCCACTGGGGCCGCCAACCTGTTCCGGGCCGTGCCTGCCGCCGCCCTGGAGGCCTCTGTGTGGAAGCTGGGGGACGGCTCCATCTTCGCCGTGCCCGCCTTCTCCTTCCCCAAGGTGAGCTGGACGGCTGTGGCGGCCATCATGCCCATCGCCATCGCCACCATCCCCGAGTCCACCGCCCACATGTACCAGCTGGACATCTACGTCAACGACGTGGCCAAGCGCAAGGGCAGCAAGAAGAAGTATGATCTCGTCGGCCTGCTGGACCGCAACCTCATCGGCGATGGCATCTGCGACATGATCTCCGGCGTGGTGGGCGGCCCTGCCGGCACCAACTACGGCGAGAACATCAGCACCATGGCCATCACCAAGGTGTTCTCCGTGCCTGTGCTGGCGGCTGCTTCCATCATCGCCATGGTGGTCAGCTTCTTCACCCCCCTCATCCAGGTAATCTACGGCATCCCCCTGGCTGTCATCGGCGGCCTGGAAGTCTACCTCTTCGGCGCCATCGCCGCCCAGGGCGTGGCCATCATGATCGATAAGAAGGTGGACATGTTCTCCTCTAAGAACATCGCCGTCATCGCCTCCATCATGGTCATCGGCATCGGCGGCCAGTACGCCTTCGGCGGCAACATCCCCTTCTTCGGCCTGCAGGTGCCCTGCATCGCCGGCGCCGCCATCTTCGGCATCCTCCTGAACCTGATCCTCAGCATCGGGGAGAAGCACAAGGCTGCCAAAGAGAACTAAATCCCCTCAGAATCACAGGATCCCTCCGGCTGCCCGGGGGGATCTTTTTTTCTGTCCCCTCCGGCTCACCCCGCCCCAGCGGGAGTGCCCCACCTCCATCTGCGAAAAGCGCCTGCGTGCCCAGGGAGGGCCCTCCGGCGCTTTTGCCTTTCCTCCCCGTCATTATAAAGAGAGGGGAATAGGGCAGTTCCTTTTCCGTTGCCAGGACCGCCCCGGCGTGGTAGAATGAAGGCCGGAGAGGAGGAGGGACATGATCCAGGAGCTAAACGGGAGGACCGTGGAATCGAGGCGGCCGGAAGATCTCTCTTTTTTGGCGGACTACGGGGAAGTGTTCGCCGTGTTTGACCAGAATGACTCGGGCAATGTGAGCTTCGGGGTGAGAAACGGGGAGGAGCGGTACTTTCTCAAGGTGGCGGGCCTTGCCACGGCCCAGGGAGCGGTGAGTCCCCAGGAGGCGGTGGAAAACCTGCGCCGGGCGGAGACCGTCTACCGGGACCTGGCCCACCCCCACCTGGTGCGGCTGCGGGAGACGGGAGCCAAAGGAGATTTGTTCTGGCTGGTCTTCTCCTGGCAGGAGGGGGAGTGCCTGTACGACCACTGGAATTTCGACCGGTACCAACGGGAGGGGCTTCCCTCCCCCAGGGAGCGGTTCCGGGCCCTCCCCGCCGGGGAGAAGCTGGCTGCCCTGGCCCCGGTGATAGACTTCCTGGCCCAGGCGGGGGAGCGGGGCTACGCCGCCGTGGACTTCTACGACGGCAGCCTGCTCTACGATTTTTCCCAAAAGAGGATGACTGTCTGCGACGTGGATTGCTTTCGCAAGCTTCCCTTTTCCAACCCGGTGGGGGAGAGGTACTGGGGCAGCACCCGCCTGAAGGCCCCGGAGGAGTACCGGCTGGGGGCGCCCATCGGCAGGGAGACGGCGGTGTTTACCCTGGGGGCGCTGCTCTTTCACCTGTTTGGCTGGTACCTGCCCCAGGAGCTGGAGACCATGCGGGAGAACCGGGCGTTCTTCCCCTGCCCCAGAGAGCGCTGGCAGCTGGGGGAGCAAACCTACCAGGTGGCGAAGCAGGCCGCCTCTCCCGCCCCCGGGGACCGGTTCCCCGGGGTGAGGCGGATGGAGGCCGCCTGGAAGGAGGCCCTGGCCCGGGAGACCGGAGAGGAGGAAACTATATGAAAGAGTTTGTGGGAGAGACTTTTCACAAGGTAGAGCTGGAGGGGGAGAGTGTCTCCGGGGTATTGTTCGAGGACTGCCTTTTCACCCAGTGCCGGGTCAAGGGGGCGGTGCTGGAGCGCTGCCGGTTCTCCGGCTGCCAGTTCACCGACTGCCTGCTCTCCGCCCCCAAGCTGAAAAACGTGACCATGCTCTCCTGCGGCTTTTCCGGCTGCGGCATCTCCGGGGTGGACTGGTCCGCCCTGGTGGAGGAGCGTAAGCGGGACATGGGATTTCTCCCCTTTGACAGCCTGGAGCGCTGCTCCCTGCGCCACTGCCTGTTCTACGGCCTGGACCTGAAGGGTTTCGACTTCTCCGGGGCCGACCTGACCGGCAGCACCTTCGACAGCTGCGTGCTGGAAGGGGCGGACTTTTCCCGGTGCCGCCTGGGGGAGACCAGCTTTCTCCAAAACGACCTGCGCCAGGCGGACTTCCGCCAGGCGGTGGGGTACAGCTTCTCTTTGGAGGGGAACCGGGTGCGTGGGGCCAGGTTCTCCCTGCCGGAGGCGGTGGGCTTGCTCTCCGCCCTGGGCCTGGAGCTGGAAGGCCTGTAAGCGAACCCATGGAAAAAGGCTGCCGGAGGGCGGCCTTTTTTGGGGTTTGAGGGAGAAAGAGGGGACATTCATAAACAATTTACAAATACATTCTTGACTTTTGCTGACCTATGTGATAGATTAGGATACAGAGTTTAGCACTCGAAGCGAGTGAGTGCTAAAGCGAGGTGAAAAGGGATGGAGCTGACGCCGCGGAAAGAAAAGATCCTGTCCTCTGTGGTCACCGGGTACGTCAGGACCGGGGAGCCTGTGGGGTCCAAGGCCATCGCCGAGCAGATCGGCGTCTCCTCCGCCACCGTGCGCAACGAGATGGCGGACCTGATCGAGCTGGGCCTGTTGGAACAGCCCCACACCTCGGCGGGCCGGGTGCCCTCTCAAAAGGGCTACCGGGAGTACGTGGACCGGTTGATGCGCGTGCCCGCTCTGCAGGAAGAGGAAAAACGATATCTGGACTCCATGCTGGCCGGCAGCGCCTACGACCCGGAGCGCCTGCTGCTGCGGGCCTCCCAGGTGCTTTCCGGGGCCACCCGGTACGCCGCGGCGGCCACCACCCCCAGCGGAGCCACCGCCCGGGTCAAGGGGGTGCAGCTGGTGCAGACCAGCCGCCGCACCGCTATGCTGTTGATGATGAGCACCGCCGGCACCATGAAGAGCCGGGTATTCCACTGCGATTTCGACCTGACCAGCGAGATGCTGCGGGTGTTCTTCCGGGTGTTCAACCAGAAGGTCACCGGCCGGGCGGTGGCGGAGATCACCCCGGCGTTCGTCCAGTCCATGGCGGCGTCTCTGGGGCAGATGTACGTGCTGGTGGGGTCCCCCCTGCGGGCCCTTTTAGAGACCGCCCAGGACACCCGGGAGACCCAGGTGTACCTCTCCGGGCAGATGAACCTGTTGTTCTACCCGGAGCTGGAACAGGTGGGGGCCCGGAGGATCATGGAGTTTTTAGAGCGCAAGGAGGACCTGGTGGGGCTGCTGGGGCAAAAGCCCGGCAGGGTCACGGTCCTCATCGGCCGGGAGAGCGGCCGGGCGGAGCTGGGGAGCTGTTCCCTGGTGGTGGCCCGGTACGGCGTGGGCGGCCAGGACGCCGGCGCCCTGGCGGTGATCGGGCCGGTCCGCATGGACTACCCCAAGCTCACCGCCCTGTGCCAGTACTTGGCCAAGCGGGTGGGCGACCTGCTCACCGTGCTGCAGCGGGAAGAATAAAGCCCCCAGGGGCAGGAAGATCCCAGGAAAGGAAGCAGAGCTATGAAACAGGAAAAGGACCAGGCGCCTCAGCAGGAGACGCCGGAGGAGCAGGCCGCTCCCCAGCAGGAGCAGGCCGCCGCACAGGAGGTCTCGGAAGACCGCCGGGAGCTGGAGAAGCTCCAGGCGGAGTTTGAGGCCCACAAGGAGCAGCACCTGCGGGTGCTGGCGGAGTACGACAATTTCCGCAAGCGCACCGCCGCGGAGAAGACTTCCCTCTACAACAACGCCGTGGCCGACACGGTGAAGGAGATCCTCCCCATCGCCGACAACATCCAGCGGGCCCTCTCCCAGGAGAACGCCTCCGCCGAGGACATGAAAAAGGGCGTGGAGATGATCGAGAGCCAGATTGAGGCCTGCTTTGAGAAGCTGGGCCTGGAGGCCATGGGGGAAGTGGGGGAGAAGTTCGACCCCAACTTCCACAACGCCGTGGCCCACATCGACGACGAGTCTTTGGGCGAGAACGTCATCGCCGCCGTGTACCAGAAGGGCTATAAGCTGGGGGACCGGGTGGTCCGCCACGCCATGGTCCAGGTGGCAAACTAAGCGTGAGACGATCCCCCCGGCTGCACAGCCGGGTGACCGCATAAGAACCATCGCAAGCAAGCGACACACACATTTCTGAGCATAAAGGAAGGTAGATTGATTATGGCTAAAACAATCGGCATTGATTTAGGTACTACAAACTCCTGCGTGGCTGTCATCGAGGGCGGCGAGCCCGTGGTCATCCCCAACGCGGAAGGCGCCCGCACCACCCCCTCTGTGGTGGCTTTCTCCAAGACCGGCGAGCGCATGGTGGGCCAGGTGGCCAAGCGCCAAGCCATCACCAACCCGGAGCGCACCGTCTCCTCCATCAAGCGGGAGATGGGCTCTAACTACAAGGTGACCATCGACGGCAAGAGCTACACCCCCCAGGAGATCTCCGCCATGATCCTCCAGAAGCTGAAGGCCGACGCTGAGGCTTACCTGGGCGAGCCTGTCACCAGCGCGGTCATCACCGTGCCCGCGTACTTCACCGACGCCCAGCGCCAGGCCACCAAGG
>DXDU01000002.1 GCA_019115285.1 Candidatus Acutalibacter pullistercoris | reverse complement strand
AGACGGAGAGGGCGGGCGGCTGGCCTCCTTCGCCAGGGTGGGGGCGGGGCAGGCGGCCGGTCACACAAGGCCCAGGAACGCGAAGGCCACCGTGAGCACTGCGGGCACCACCACCATAAGCGCGGGCTGGTGGAGCAGGTAAATCACCAGGCTGTGGCGGCCCAGAAAGCTCAGAGGCCGCACCCCAAAGGACAGGGCCTTTCGGGCGGCGGGGCTTTTTTCCAGCAGGGGCCAGAGAAAGTACCCGGCGCAGTAAAGGAAAAACCAGGGCAGCAGGGGGAAGTAATCCGTGCTCCAGAAGGTGGGGGAGGGCAGCCCCGCCACCGCCAGCAGGTCCGTCTGGTAGAGCCAGCCGGGAAGCTGGCAAAGGACCAGGCCCTCAAAGCCCAGGCTGCCTTGGGGAAGGTTCCTGGTGAGGAAGAACAGCAGGAGCGCTCCCAGCAGCCCGGCCCAGGGTGGCACGTTCCGCAGCCCCTTGTCCAGGGGGATCAGCAGCAGGGCCGAGAGCCCCAGCAGGGTGAGCACTCCGTACATAATGCGCTGGCTGGGCATGACAAGCCAGGTCACCAGGGTGATGGCCGCCCCGCAGCCCACCAGCAGCAGGCCCCGGCGCAGGGGGCGGCGGGAGAGGTTCCAGCACAGGCCGGAGAGCAGGATGAAGGTCCAGCAGATGGACTGCTGCCACAGGTACCCGGGTAGCCCCAGGTACCAGTCGGCGGAGACCCCGTAGAGGTGCACCAGGTCGTACATGCCGTGGTAGCACACCATGCTCGCCACGCAAAGGCCCCGCAGGGTGTCCAGCAGCTGGTAGTGGGGCCGTGATGCAGAGGCTTCCAAGCTCAGTACCCCAGCTGGCCCTGGAGGGACTCGTCGTCGGCGATCCAGTCCGCCACCTGGATGACCCGGTACTGGTCCTTGTTGTCCCGGACCACCACCTGGTCGATGCCGGCGTTGATCACCATGCGCTTGCACATGGAGCAGCAGATGGCGTTCTCCACATACTCCCCGGTGGAGACCTCCTTGCCCACCAGGTACAGGGTGGCGCCGATCATGTCCCGGCGGGAGGCGCAGATGATGGCGTTGGCCTCGGCGTGGACGGACCGGCACAGCTCGTACCGCTCCCCCCGGGGGATGCCCAGCTTGGAGCGCAGGCAGTAGCCCAGGTCAGAGCAGTTCTGCCGGCCCCGGGGCGCCCCCACATAGCCTGTGGAGATCACCTCGTCGTTTTTCACGATCACCGCCCCGTAGTGCTTTCTCAGGCAGGTGCAGCGCTGGCTGACGGTCTCCGCCAGATCCAGGTAATAGTTGACTTTGTCCCGGCGCTTCAATGGTTCCACTTGTCATTCCCCCGTGAAAAAAGTTTGTCCCTACATTATACCCTATTTCCCCGGCTGTGGCAATCTCCCGTTTTTGTGTGAGCGCTTTACATTTTTTTGAGAAACTGGTAAGATAAAAGCCAAGACTGGGGAGACACGCCCCGAGGAAGGAGGGGGAGCTATGGAGGGGAGCCTGCTGGGAGCGGCGGCCGCCGCCGGGCTGTTCCTGCTGTTCCAGTGCTGCGGGGCTGCCGTGGCCTGGGCCGCCCTGCCAGGGGAGAGCGGGGGTGTCAGGCTGCTGCTGGGCAGCGTCTGCGGCACGGTGATGCTCCAGTGGTTCCCGGTGCCCTTCGCCTTTCTTTTGGGGTTTACCCTGCCCGCTCACGGCTGCGCGGTGGCGCTGGCCCTGTTCTGCGCCGGGCTGTGCCTGTGGGCCGGGCGGCGAAAGGGCCTTCCCCCCCTGCGGCTGACCCAGGCCCTGCTGGCCTTTCGCCGGCGGAAGGGCCTTTGGCTGGCCCTGGGGCTGTGGCTCTTCGCCTGCTGGCTGGTCTGCCGCTCCTTTCGCTGGGAGGAGGGGGCGGTGTACAGCAGCCAGGCCACCTACGGGGACATGAGCATGCACCTGAGCTTTATCACCAGCCTGGCCCGGCAGGGGGATTTCCCCCCGGACTACTCCCTGCTGCCGGGGCACCCGCTGTGCTATCCCTTTCTGGGGGACAGCGTCTCCGCCTCCCTGCTTTTATGTGGCGCGCCCCTGACCTTCAGCTACGCCTTGCCCATGTGGTTCGCCATGGGCCAGGTGATGGCCGCCTTTCTCCTGTTCGCCGCCAGGCTGCTGGAGAGCTGGGGCAAGGGGACGGTGGCTTTTGTCCTGTTCTTCTTTAACGGGGGAGCGGGCTTTCTCTACTTTCTGGGCGGGGACTGGGAGAACTTCACCAGGATGTTCACCCAGTTTTACGAGACCCCCACCAACCTGGTGGAGGAGAACGTCCGGTGGGTCAACGTGCTGGTGGACATGATGCTCCCCCAGCGGGCGCTGCTCTTTGGGTGGGCGGTGCTGTTTCCCGCCTTGTACCTGCTGTATCGGGGGGTGTTCCAGGGGCAGCGGGACTACTTCTGGAAGGTCGGGGTCCTGGCGGGGCTGCTGCCCATGATCCACACCCACTCCTTTCTGGCATTGGCCCTGGTGTGCGGGGCCTGGCTGGTGAACAGCCTGTGGCAGGCCCGGGGCCGGGAGGAGCCCGCCGCCTTCTTCGGGAAGGTGCTGGCGGTGTCCGGCCTGTGCCTGATGGGCGCCGGGAAGACGGTGCTCCACGCCCTGGGCCGGGAGGACGGCCCGGTGTTTTTGGGAGTGGCCGCCGCGGGACTGGGCCTGTGGGCGGTGCTCGCCTTGGGCCTTTCCGGGGGAGAGTTCCTCCGGGGCCGGGGGAAGAGGCTGCTCTCCACCTGGGGGCTGCTGCTCCTGGTCACCTGTGCCCTGGCCCTGCCCCAGCTGTTTTTGTGGACCTTCCGCCAGGCAAACGGCTTTGTCCGGGGGCACTTCGCCTGGGTCACCGGGGAGGACAGCTACCTGTGGTTCTACCTGAAGAACCTGGGCCTTTCCGGGGTGCTGGCCCTGGGGGGGACGCTCCTGGCAAAGCCCAGGGACGCCCTGAAGTTCTCCCCGGCCTTGGGCATCTGGTTCTTGGCGGAGCTGGTGGAGTTTCAGCCCAACGACTACGACAACAACAAGCTCTTTTACGTGGCCTGGGCCTTTCTCTCCTGCGCCGCTGCCTGGGCGCTGTGGGAGGCTTTGTCCCGGCTGCGGTCTAAAAAAGCCCGGGCCCTGGCGGGCGGGGGCGCCCTGGCGGTGTGCGCCCTGGCCGCGGGCCTGACCATGGGCCGGGAGGCGGTGGCCAGCTACCAGCTCTTTAGCGAAGAGTCGGTGGACCTGGCCCGGTTCGCCCAGGAGGAGCTGGACCCCAAAGCGGTGGTGGTCACCGACGCCAGGCACAACAACGAGCTGGCGGCCCTGGCCGGGCAGAACCTGCTGTGCGGCTCGCCCATCTACCTGCACTACCACGGCCTGGACTACACCAGGAACCAGGCCGCCGCCCAAGCCATTTTGGAGGACCCCGCCGGGTCTTTGGACCTGCTGGCGGAGTATGGCGTGGACTACGTGCTGGCGGGCCCCTACGAGCGGGGGAGTTTCCTGGTGGAGGAAGGGGCCCTGGAGGAACTGTTCCCCAAAGTGTACGACGATGGGACCCAGGCCCTGTATCAAGTGAACGGGAAGGAGGACGGGACATGAGCCGTCTGTGGGAACCGAAAACCATCCGGGAGGTGCTGGGCCGCCACGGCTTTCACTTCTCCAAGGCCCTGGGCCAGAACTTTCTCATCAACCCTGGGGTGTGCCCCCGCATGGCCCAGGAGAGCGGGGCCTCGGACTGCGCCGGGGTGATCGAGGTGGGGCCGGGCCTGGGGGTGCTCACCTGGGAGCTGGCCCAGGTGGCCCGAAAGGTGGTGGCCATCGAGCTGGACCGCCGGCTGTTCCCCGTGCTGGAGGAGACCCTGGCGGACTGCCCCAACGTGGAGGTGGTCCAGGGGGACGTGCTGAAGCTGGACCTGCGCGCCCTGGTTGAGGAGAAGTTCGGCGGGGAAGAGGTGTGCGTCTGCGCGAACCTCCCCTACTACATCACCTCCCCGGTGATCCTCCGGCTGCTGGAGGAGGAGCTGCCCTTAAAAAGCCTGACGGTGATGGTGCAGAAGGAGGCCGCCCAGCGGCTGTGCGCCGCCCCCGGGGAAAAGGGCTGCGGCGCGGTGAGCGTGGCGGTCCACTACCACAGCGCCCCCCAGCTGCTGTTCGGGGTGAGCCGGGGCAGCTTTATGCCCCCGCCCAAGGTGGACTCGGCGGTGATCCGCCTGGATCTGCGCCGAGAGCCGCCCGTCTCCGTGGAGGACGAGGGGTGGTTTTTCCGGGTGAGCCGGGCCGCCTTCGCCCAGCGGCGGAAGACGGCGGCCAACTCCCTGTCCGCCAGCCTGCGGCTGCCCAAGCCCCAGGTGGAGGCCGCCCTGGCGGCGGCGGGCATCGCCCCCAACGCCAGAGCGGAGGAGCTCTCCCTGGAGCAGTTCGCCGCCCTGTCCCAGACACTTGCCAAACCGGCGGGGGGAGAGGTATAATAGAAAGAGACTTTGGGGAAAAGGAGAGATCGGGATGGATCACGTGGAAAAGAGGCTGTTCCGGCTGCTGCTGTTGGCGGACGCCGGGGCGATCTTCGTCAGCATGGTGGCAGGCCCCCTGAACCGCACCGCCCTTGCCATGGGCTGCGCCTTCAGCGCCGCGGTGATCTCCCTGTGCCTGGTGGGCTGGGCTTTGTACGTCTGGCCCAAGAGACGATAAGAGAATCCAGCGAACCAGGCGGCGTCCCCCGTTTTTGGGGGAGGCCGCCTTTTGCAACTCCCGGTTGACAGGGGCGGGAGCAAGAGAAAGTAAAATCCCGCCCAAACAAGAAAAGCCGTCCCCAGGGACGGCTTTTTTCTGTTGTGGGCTTACATAGACTCCGGGGCGGTGACTTTAAACAGGGCCAGGCCGTTTTCCAGCACGGTGCGGGTGGCGGTGCACAGGCACAGACGGGCTGCCTGCAGCGCCTCGTCGCTGCCCTTGACCCGGCAGGCGTTGTAGAACTTGTGGAACAAGGTGGACAGGTTCATCACGTACCGGGTGATCTTAGAGGGATCCATGCCCTTGGCGGCAGCCTGTACCTCCCCAGTATAACTGGACAGATGGCGGATCAGCTCCAGCTCTTCGGGAGCGGTCAGCAGCGCCAGCTCCTGGGCCGTGCAGGCCCGCGGCTGGATGCCGTCAGCGGCCAGGTTTTTGAGAATGGAGCAGATACGAGCGTGAGCGTACTGCACATAGTACA
>DXDU01000132.1 GCA_019115285.1 Candidatus Acutalibacter pullistercoris | reverse complement strand
CCCGTAAATTTACCGAGCGGTAATCTTTAGCTTTTCTGTACGGGAGGGGGATATAAATCTATAATCTCATTCCAAAGGGGACCTGGCGGCCCCCCTTTGAGAACCCCCCTTTTTTAGGGCGGCCCTCTCCGTCATCGCTTGCAGCGATGACACCGTCTCGCCTGCCGGCTCGGGTCCTGCGCCCCGGTGGGGCGCGTCCGGGACCGACCGACGCGGCAGCGGAGACCGGCGCAGAACGGTGCCCACCGGGCACCTGCGCCCCCATAGGGGGAGGCGAGACTTGGCTCTCCCTCTGGGAGAGCTGGCACGACGTAGTCGTGACTGAGAGGGCGGCTTTTCAAGGGGGTTCACAAAGGGGGAGACAACGTCGTCTCGCCTGCCGGCTCGGGCGCTGGTCGCCGGTGGCAACCGTTCAGCGCCGATCGAAGCGGGAGCTGAGACCGGTCGCTGGACGCGTGCCACCGGCACGCAGCGACCCCCTTTGGAATTAAAGTATATAACTTTTTCCCCCTCCCATGCCGGTAGGCTGTCCTCTTTTGCAAGGTGGGTGCATGGGAGGGGGAAAGGGGGTGGGGCGCACAAAACCATAGGCACGCGCCGCGCTTAAAATCCCGGAGCGCACTTTGCGGAGGGATTTTATTGCCCCGCGCGGGCACGCGCCCGCCCGGGCACGGACAGATTTTCCTGCCCTGACCGGCGGCGGACCAGTTGACAAACGGGCCTGCCCGTGCTATGCTAGGTCACAGCGACAAGAGAAAAGGTGTGAAAGGATGTTAGTATAAGTCTAGTACACAGCGAGAGAAGGAAATTGCTTGCAGGCGGACGCCTGGGGGTCTCTTTCGCCTTGCCGTACTGGGCTTCGTACGCATCCTGGCGCCTTCGGGGGAGTCTGCCCTCAGAAGGCCTCTTTCGGGGAGTGGGGCCCGTTTCGGCATTGGCCGGAACGGGCCCTTTTGCGTCCCCAAGGAGGTGCGCTTATGCTACAGATCCGTCATTTGCAGGTGACGATGAAAAAAGACCTGCGGCCGCTTTTAGAGGACCTGAACTTCACCCTGCAGCCCGGGGACAAGGCCGCCATCATCGGGGAGGAGGGCAACGGGAAGTCCACCTTGCTCAAGCTCCTGTACGACCCCGCCCTGGCGGAGCCCTACGCCGAGTGGTCCGGGGAGATCCACCGGGAGGGGATGCTGCTGGGGTACCTGCCCCAGGAGCTGCCTCCCGAGGCCCGGGAGCTGACCGCCTATGAGTTCTGCTGCCAAAGCCCGGGCTTTCTGGACAGCTCCCCCAAAGAGCAGGCCCGGGCCGCCGCCCAGCTGGGGTTCTCCCCGGACCTATTCTACGCCGACCGGCAGATGCGGACCTTCTCCGGCGGGGAGAAGGTGAAGCTCCAGCTGGGGCTGCTCACCCTGGCCCGGCCCGACTGCTGCCTGCTGGACGAGCCCTCCAACGACCTGGACATCGAGACATTGGAGTGGCTGGAGCGGTTTATCCGGGAGAGCCAGGCCCCGGTACTGTTCATCTCCCACGACGAGGCCTTGCTGGAGAACACCGCCAACGTCATCCTCCACATGGAGCAGTTGCGGCGCAAGACCCTGCCCCGCCACACCGTGGCCCGCATGGGCTACCGCCAGTACGTGGAGGAGCGCTTCCAGAAGTTCGCCCACCAGGAGCAGCTGGCCAGGAAAGAGCGGGAGGAGGAGCGCAAGCAGCAGGAGCGCTTCCAGAAAATCCAGCAGAAGGAGGAGCACCAGCAAAACGCCGTCTCCCGCCAGGACCCCCATGGGGGCCGGCTGCTGAAAAAGAAGATGAAGGCCGTCAAGTCCATGGAGCGCCGCTTCGACCGGGAGCGGGAGGACATGACGGAGTTCCCCGACAGCGAGGAGGCCATTCTGGTGGGGTTCCCCGCGGACACGGCGGTGCCCGCCGGGAAGACCGTGGCGGACTTCACCCTGCCCCGGCTGGAGGTAGAGGGGGAGACCCTGGCCCAGCACATCAGGCTCTATGTGCGGGGGCCGGAGCACCTGGGGATCATCGGGAAAAACGGGGCGGGAAAGACCACCCTGCTGCGGCAGATCGCCGGGGAGCTGCTGCCCCGGAAAGATTTGAAAGCCGCCTACATGCCCCAGGACTACGGGGAGACCGTGGACCAGGAGCTCACCCCCGTGGAGTTCCTGGCCAGGACCTGGGAAAAGGAGGAGCTGACCCGGGTGCGGACGTACCTGGGCAGCATGAAGTACACCCCCCAGGAGCAGGACCACAAGATCCGGGAGCTGTCCGGGGGACAGAAGGCCAAGCTTTTCTTCCTCAAGATGATCCTGGACGGGGCCAACGTGCTGATTCTAGATGAGCCCACCCGGAACTTCAGCCCCCTGTCCGGCCCGGTGATCCGGGGGATCCTGGAGGACTTTGCCGGGTGCATCATCAGCGTCAGCCACGACAGAAAGTACCTGGGCCAGGTGTGCGATACCCTGTACCGCCTCACCCCCCAGGGATTGGAGGAGGCGGAGAACCAGTGGAGAGAACAGCGCTGAAAAAGGAGGGACCAACCATGGAGAAACGGCCGGTGCTCACCTTGATGGTGGGCCTGCCCGGGGCGGGGAAGACCACCCTGGCCAAAAAGATCGAACGAGAGACAGGGGCGGTGCGGTTCACCCCGGACGAGTGGCACCTGTTCTTGTTCGGCGACGACTTCCACCACCCGGAGGAGCATGAGCTCCACGACCAACGCCACGACAAGGTGGAGGTCTTGATGTGGGAGCTGGGGAAGCAGCTGCTGCGACGGGGGGTCAGCGTGATTCTGGACTACGGCTTCTGGGCGGAGGAGCAGCGGGAGGAAAAGCGCCGGGAGGCGGAGGCGCTGGGGGCGGAGTGCCAGATCCGCTATGTCCACGCGCCGCTGGAGGAGCTGGCCCGCCGCCTGCGCCGCCGGAACCAGGAGGAACGGGGGGATGTGTTCCAGACCATCACCCGAGAGGACCTGGAGGAGTGGGCGGCGCTGTTCCAGCCGCCCTATAGATGTGACCGATTATTACAAAATTGACATTTTTATTAAAACATGTTGAAATCTACTTGCGAATATGATACTATGTAATCACAGAAACTATCTTCAATAAGAATGAGGTGATACCAATGGCAAAAGAACTAACTTCTAAGCTAGTAGACAACAGGGAAACTGCTGACTATGTTCCTGTGCAGCAGAAAATTCCCAAATTGAAACTCCGATGGAAGATTCTCATCGCTTTGATTGTCGCCGTGCCGGTGGTCGCCCTCTGGATTTTTTTCAGTCTTCCCCGTGAATCCCATGTGGTGGGGGCTATGGAAGTAGAAGGAAAATGGGTGGACCATACCGGCTGGTACATTGTGGTAAATCGGAATTGGGAAGGGACTGGAGAAGGAGAGAATAAGGAGTCTACAGAAACAGCGGGACTCTATTCTCTAGCGGTGACAAAAGAAGAGTACCAATCCATTCCGGTGGGAGAAGTCTTGTGGTGCTTCACCTATATCAACAATGATACAAGGATTGGGCGCCTCGCAAGCTATGAGTCTTATGAGGAGTATTTGGAAAAGGTAGGATAAAGGACAAGGTATAGACAAAGGAGGAATTTATGAAACGGTTAATTTCTATCTTTCTAACCCTAGCGATTGTAATGTCTTTGTGTGTACCCGCGTTGGCAGAAGAGAGTGGTGTAAACAATGGTATTCCCAGTGATGAATTCGTTAAGGAGTATGCGTTACATTTTATGAGCGTTTCTGAAGAAGGCGAAAGAAACGTTGCAATTGACGAATTCTTACGGTTGTCAGATGGTAATGGGCAATTAACTGGATACTATATCACTTTCCATCAAAATGGGGTAGCTGCTGGATATGTATTGATTAGCCTTATTTCTGGAGAAGACCCGATTGTTGAGTTTTCTTTTGAAGGTACAGGCCCACTGGATCTGGGAAGTACTTCGAGCACAAGCCCCATGAGTTTGCAAACAACAAATAGTGTCGACGCAGATGGGTTATCGGATCTGATTTACGTTGGACCTGGGGAACTTTATGTTCCTCTTGCAAACGGCGAAGAAGTGTATTCAGTTTATGATCATTTGGTTACTGAACTGGTCGAACCTCCGTTGACGCGGAGTAGTGTCGATTTAGAAGCCGGCATTCTGGATTGGGATGAGGCACAAATCGACTGGACGACTGACTTTAAAATCGCAGACTTTGGGTCTGGCGAGGACTATTGGGTAACAAGCGATTTTGAAGGGATGGATCATTGCGCTCCGACTGCTGGCACGAATGTCCTGTGGTATTGGGGGAAGATGAAGAATCGCTGGAATGTGATGGGTAAGCTTACCGGTTACTCGACGGATAAGGCAAAGGCACAGGCTATATTTGATACCCTAACGTTGTATATGGGGACAATCCCTGGGCTTATTGGAACCTGGAGACAGAATATTTTAAGTGGTTATCAGGCTTTCTTCGGTGTACAACCGTCTGATGGTGGGGTTTGGAATTATCTTAATATTGCAAACGGTGCATCTTTCAACACATATAAGACGAATTTGCACGATGATTGCCCTATTCACTTAAGTTTGCGAACGAACACCCCAGGTACATCGGGCGGGGAAGGGCATAGCGTTATGAACATAGGATACGGATATAGCACAGTCGGTACGCCATATCTTTTTGTCATGGACGGATGGAATAATTACGGAAGGTTTGTTAAATGGAATTACTACCCTGATATTATTGGGATTAAAATCTGGGTAGGATAAACTAGAGGGATAGTACTCACCAAAGCTAAACAAATGTTCGAAAAAAGTTGGGAAAACCGTTGCGTTTTCCCGGCTTTTCTTTTATAATAAGAGAACAAGAGAACCTTTGGGAAAGTAGGAGGAAAGATCCATGGCGGAAAAGAACAAAGCCCCGGTGAGCGCCCGCGCCGCCGGTTCCGACGAGAAGGCCAAGGCCCTGGAAACTGCCCTGGCCCAGATCAAAAAGCAGTACGGCGAGGGGGCCGTCATGCGCCTGGGGCAGGACTCTGCCCTGAACGTGGAGGCTGTGCCCACGGGCAGCCTTTCCCTGGATCTGGCCCTGGGCATCGGGGGCCTGCCCCGGGGGCGCATTGTGGAAATCTACGGGCCTGAGTCTTCCGGTAAGACCACCCTGGCCCTGCACTGCATCGCCGAGGGCCAGAAGATGGGGGGCAACGCCGCATTTATCGACGTGGAACACGCCCTGGACCCTGTGTACGCCGGGCACCTGGGGGTGGATGTGGACAGCCTGCTGGTGAGCCAGCCGGACACCGGCGAGCAGGCTTTGGAAATCACTGAGGCGCTGGTGCGCTCCAACGCCATCGACGTGATCGTCATCGACTCTGTGGCGGCCCTGGTGCCCCGGGCGGAGATCGAAGGGGATATGGGAGACACCCACGTGGGCCTGCAGGCCCGGCTGATGAGCCAGGCCCTGCGCAAGCTCGCCGGTGCCATCTCCAAGTCCAACTGCGTGGCCATCTTCATCAACCAGCTGCGGGAGAAGGTGGGGGTCATCTACGGCAACCCGGAGGTCACCCCCGGCGGCCGGGCCCTGAAGTTCTACTCTTCGGTGCGCATCGAGGTGCGCAAGGGGGAGATCCTCAAGAGCGGCACGGACATCATTGGCGCCCGCACCAAGGTGAAAGTGGTGAAGAATAAAATCGCCCCGCCCTTCCGCACCGCCGAGTTCGACGTGATCTACGGCCAGGGCATCTCCCGGGTGGGCGAGCTGCTGGACATCGCCGTGCAGCTGGAGATTGTGCAGAAGAGCGGCGCCTGGTTCTCCTACAACGGGGAGCGCATCGGCCAGGGCCGGGACAAGACCAAGGAGTTCCTGTCCACCCATCCCGAAATGGCCGGGGAGATCGAGGCCCTGGTCCGGGAGAACGTGAATAAGCTCTACGACAAGGTCCCGGGCCGCCCCGCCCGGGAGGCCGCCGTGCCGGTGATCCTGCCGGTGCCCGGCCCCGCCTCTGAGGCGCCCACCACCAAGGCTGCCGCCAAGCAGAGCATCGACATCACCGTGGACGACGACTGATGGAGCTCACCGCGGCGGAGCCCCGGCGCAAGGGGCTGACCCAGCTCTTTATAGACGGAGAGGCGGCGGTGAAGGTGGACACGGAAGTGTTCCTCCAGTCCGGCTTGCAGCCTGGGGCACAGCTTACCGACCAGGAGCTCTACGAGCTGATTCAGGCCTCCGACGCCCGCCGGGCCAAGGAGAAGGCCCTGTACCTGCTGGAGCACCGGGACCACTCCAAACAGGAGCTGACGGAGAAAATCGCCCGCACCGCGGCCTCTCGGGAGGCCGCCCAGGCCGCGGCGGACCGGATGGAGGAGCTGGGGCTCATCGACGACAGGCGTTTTGCCCAGGACTACGCCAGGGAGCTGTTTGCCAGAAAGGGCTTCGGCCCCCGGCGGGTGGCCCAGGAGCTGCGGCGCAAGGGCATCGCCCAGGAGCTGGTGGACGAGCTGCTGGAGGCCTACCACGACCCGGAGCAGAACAGCCGGAACATCCGCCGGGTGCTGGAGAAGAAGTACCCCGCCTGGCGGGAGGACGAGGGGGCCCGGCGCAGGGCCTTCGCCGCCCTGCAGCGGCTGGGCTACTCCTACGGGCAGATCCGGGAGGCGCTGGACGTGGAAGAGGACTGGGACTGAGAGTAAACGCAAGGGCTTCTCCCTGGGGGGAGGGGCCCTTTTCCTCTGTTTTTCTTGACAAATCCAGGGGTTGCGGGTATAATCAAAACTCAGAAAATATACTAAATCGGTATAGATTCCCCCCGGGGGATCTGGGGCAGAAAGGGCGGTCTCTTCGTTGAACCACGACTACATCCTCCAGCTGGAGGACATCCACAAGCGCTTTGGGGACACCCAGGTGCTAAACGGCATCGACCTGCAGGTCCGGCAGGGGGAGTTCATCACCCTGCTGGGGTCCTCTGGCTGCGGCAAAACCACCACCCTGCGGATCATCGCCGGGCTGGAGACCCCGGACGAAGGCCGGGTGCTGCTGGAGGGCAAGGACATGGCCCGCACCGAGCCCAACAAGCGGGACGTGAACACTGTGTTCCAGAACTACGCCCTGTTCCCCCACATGAACGTGGAGCAGAACGTGGGCTACGCGTTGAAAATCCGCCGGCGGAACAAGGAGGAGATCCGCTCGGAGGTAAAGCGGATGCTGGAGCTGGTGCAGCTGGAGGGCTTTGAGAAGCGGATGCCCTCCGAGCTCTCCGGGGGACAGCGGCAGCGGGTGGCCATCGCCCGGGCGGTGATCAACCAGCCCAAGCTCCTTTTGCTGGACGAGCCCCTGGGGGCCCTGGACCTGCAGCTGCGCCGGCAGATGCAGCAGGAGCTCAAGCGATTGCAGAAAAAGCTGGGGCTTACCTTCATCTACATCACCCACGACCAGGAGGAGGCGCTGAACATGTCCGACCGCATCGCGGTGATGAAGGACGGGCGCTTCCAGCAGGTGGGCACCCCGGGAGAGGTGTACGACTCCCCCAGGACCGCCTACGTGGCCCAGTTCGTGGGCTCCGCCAACATCGTCCGGGGCAGGGCCGGGGAGCGGGCCGGGGAAGGGGTGTCCTTTGAGAACGAGGACGGCCGGGGAGAGTTCCTCCCCCGGGGGAAGACCTTCGCCCCCGGCGATCCGGTGGTGCTGGCCATCCGGGGGGAGCAGGCTCAGGTGGAGCGGGCTGCCGGCGGCCAGCAGGGCCCCGGCCTTTACGGCACCGTGAAGGAAAAGAGCTTTTCCGGGGGGATGCTCCGCATCTGCGTGGAACTTGCCGGCGGGCAGGAGTTTATCTGCAGCCGCCACGGCATCGACTCGGAGCTGGTCCCCGGGGACAGGGCTAGGGTGTTCTGGCAGCCGGAGCAGCCATGTCCCGTGGAAGAGGAGGGCGCCTGATGGAGGAGAAAAAGGGGGGGAGACGGTCTTTCCCCAAAGCGGCTTTGACCATGGCGCCCCTGTACCTGTTCACCCTGGTGTTTGTGGCGGGGCCGCTGGTTTATATGTTCGTGCTCAGCTTCCTCACCCGGGCGGAGAGCTGGGGCGTGGTGGGGGAGTTCACCCTGCAAAACTACGCAGACATCTTCGAGCCCGTGTATTTAGAGACCTTCTGGGAGTCCATCAAGCTGGCGCTGCTCAGCACGGTGATCATCGCGGCGGTGGGCTACCCCTTCGGCTATTTTATGGCAAAGCTGCCCCCCAAGTGGAAAAAGCGGGCCATGCTCCTGCTGATGATCCCCTTCTGGACCAGCTCCCTCATCCGGCTGTACGGGTGGATCATCATCTTCCGGGCCAACGGCGTGCTGGACTCCGCCCTCATGGGGCTGCGCGTCACCCAGGAGCCCCTGAAGCTCTTGTACACCTACCCCGCCGTGGTGGTGGGCATGGTGTACGCCCTGCTGCCCTTTATGATCTTCTCGGTCTACTCCAGCGCGGAGAAGCTGGACTTTTCCCTGGTGGAGGCCGCCCGGGACCTGGGGGCCTCGCCCTTGAGGGCCTTTCTCACCGTGTCCTTCAAGCTGACACTGCCGGGGCTGCTGTCCGGGGTGGTGCTCACCTTTGTGCCCAGCATGGGGCTGTTCTTCATCGCCGACATTTTGGGGGGCAACAAGGTGGTGCTGGTGGGGAACCTGATCCAGGAGCAGCTGATGAAGACCCACAACTGGCCCTTCGCCGCGGCCCTGTCCGTGGCTTTGCTGCTGCTGACCACCCTCATCCTGTTTTTGTACCGGAAGATCTCTGGGGTGAAGGATTTGGAGGGACTGGTATGACCATGGAGAACAAATACGACGACCCCGTCTTTTTTGAAAAATACAGCCAGATGGACCGTTCCCAGGAGGGCCTTTCCGGGGCGGGGGAATGGCAGACCCTGCGGTCTATCCTGCCGGACTTTGCGGGCAAGCGGGTGCTGGACCTGGGCTGCGGCTACGGCTGGCACTGCATCTACGCCGCGGAGCATGGGGCCCGCTCTGTGCTCGGGCTGGACCTCTCGGAGAAAATGCTGGAGGTGGCCCGGCGGAAAACCAGCCAGCCCCAGGTGGAGTACCGCCGCGGCTCCATGGAGGAAGCGGCCTTCCCCAGCGGCAGCTTCCAGGTGGTGCTCAGTTCGCTGGCGCTGCACTACGTGGAGGATTACCCGGCCCTGGTGCGCAAAGTGAGGGAGTGGCTGTCGCCCGGCGGGGACTTTGTGTTTACCTGCGAGCACCCGGTGTTCACCGCCCAGGGCCCCCAGGACTGGGAATACGGCGAGGACGGGAGCATCCGGCATTTCCCGGTGGACCGGTATTTTCTGGAAGGGAAGCGGGACGCCTGCTTTTTGGGGGAACACGTGGTGAAGTATCACCGGACCCTTACCACCCTGCTGGAGACACTGTTGGAAAACGGATTTGTCCTGCTGCACGTAAAAGAGCCCCAGCCCCCGGCGGAGATGCTCTCCCGGCCGGGGTGGGCGGACGAGCTGCGCCGCCCCATGATGCTGGCGGTGGCGGCCCGGCGGCTGTGAAAGGGGGTGGCGTCGATGAAAAACAAAACGAAACTGCCCAACGTGTATTTAGGGGTGATCCTGGCCCTGATGTACGTGCCCATCCTGCTGGTGATCCTCTACTCCTTCAACGAGAGCAAGATCAGCTCGGTGTGGGCGGGCTTCTCCCTGAAGTGGTATGAGGAGCTCTTCCGGGACAAGGCCATGTTCCAGGCCCTGGGGAACACACTGTTTCTCGGGGTGGTCAGCAGCCTGTCCGCCGGGGTCATCGGCACCCTGGGGGCCTACGGCATGAGCAAGGTGAACTTCCGCTCCAAAGGGGCGGTGGAGTACCTGTCCACCCTGCCCATCATGATCCCGGAAATCATTCTGGGCATGGTGTTCATGGCCTTCTTCTCGCTCATCGGCATCCCCTTCGGCATGGGGGCGCTGATCTTGGCCCACACGGCTTTCTGCATCCCCTACGTGTTCATGCTGGTGAAGGCCCGGCTGGTGGGCATGGACAAGACCCTGTCGGAGGCCGCCCTGGACCTGGGGGCCTCCCCCGTGCGGGTGTTCTTCGACATCACCCTGCCCCTGACCATGCCGGCCATCGTCTCTGGGATGCTTCTGGCCTTCGCCATGAGCATCGACGACGTGATCATCAGCGTCTTTGTCACCGGGCCGGAGGTGAACACCCTGCCCATCAAGATCTACACCCAGTTAAAAACCGGGGTCACCCCGGAGATCAACGCCCTGTGCACCCTGCTGTTCCTCGCCACCCTGCTGCTGTGCGGGCTGGCGGCCTGGCTGGGCCGGGGCCCGAAAAAAACGAAAAAGGACGTGACTGCCAAATGAAAAAGCTCGCTGCCCTGCTGCTCAGTCTGCTGCTGCTTACGCTGCCCTTTGCCGGATGTTCCTCCACCGGGGAAAACGGCGAACTGGTGCTGTACACCTGGCAGGGGATGTTCCCCCAGGAGGTGCTGGACGGCTTTACCGAGGAGACCGGCATCGCCGTGAACTACGCAAACTTCGACACCGACGAGACTATGCTCTCCAAGCTCCAGGCCGCCGAGGGCGGGGACTACGACCTGGTCATCGCCGACGACTACATCATCGAGACCGCCATCGCCGAGGGCCTGGTCCAGGAGCTGGACACCAGCAAGATCTCCCACTACGATTCCATCAACCCCGTGTACCAGGGGCAGTTCTACGACCCCGAGGACAAGTACACCATCCCCTACGGCGCCGGGGTGCAGACCATCGTCTACGACCCCTCCGCGGTGGACATTGACATCCAGGGTTACGCCGATTTGTGGGACCCCTCCCTGGAGGACAACGTGGGGGTCATCGGCAGCTTCCGGGTGGTAAACGGCATGGCCTTGAAAGTCCTGGGGGAGAGCTACAACACCGAGGACATCGCCGCCATTGAGGCCGCCGGGGAGAAGCTCCAGGAGCTGGCCCCCAACATCCGCCTGATCAAAGACGACAACACCCAGGACGACCTGCTCTCCGGAGAGGTGGGGGCCGCGGTGCTGTACACCTCCCAGGTGACCATGGCCAAGATGACCAACCCCGACCTGGAGGTGGTCTTCCCCGAGGAGGGCATCGGCTTTGGCATCATGGCCCAGTTCATCCCCAAGAACGCCCCCAACGCCGAGGCCGCCTACCAGTTCATCGACTACATCCTGGACCCGGAGATCTCCGCCCAGTGCTTTGAGTACATCGGCTACTACTGCACCAACCTGGACGCGGAGCAGTACATCTCTGAGGAGTACAAGAGCTTCCTCACCCTGCCGGAGGATGTGGACGCCCAGGGGATGGAGATGATCGAGAACATCTCCGCCGAGGCCCTGGAGGAGCACAACAAGGTGTGGACAGAGTTCAAGTCCGCCTGCGAGTG
>DXDU01000014.1 GCA_019115285.1 Candidatus Acutalibacter pullistercoris | reverse complement strand
AACTCCCACGCCCAAACCCACCCCCAAGCCGGAGAAGACCCCCAAGCCCACGGCGGAGCCTGAGGACCAGGAGCCCACCCCTAAGCCCACTGTCAAGCCCAGCTCTAAGCCCTCGGCGGGAAGCGGGTCGGGATTGGGCGGCGGCACCTCCGGCGGTAGCGGCGGCGGCAGCTCCGGCGGGGGAAGCTCCGGCGGCGGCTCCCAGTCCGGGGCCACGGTGATCCGCCAGGAAGGGGTCCCCGTGGTGGTGACGGACGGGACCGAGACGGCCCAGCCCACCCAGGAGGAGGCCGCCTCTTCCCCGGAGGAGTCGCCCCAGCCCTCTCCCACCCCGGAGACGCTCCAGGGCCTGACGGTGCTCAACGGCCAGGCCTCTCTGGTGCCCCTGCTCATCGGCGGGCTGTGCCTGCTGGCGGCGGTGCTGCTGTCCGGGCCGCTGAGCAAGGCCCTGGGGAGGAAGTTCCGCCGGGAGAAGGAAGACAAGCCCGGCGGGGAGGGGAACGATCCCAAACCGTAACAAACGGCCCCCGGCGGGAATGCTGGGGGCTGTTTCTTTCTGAAATTGGGGGCGGTCAGCCCCGGCGCTCTTTCAGCTTCTGGACCCGGACATCGCTGCCCAGGAACTCCACGGTGCCGAAGGCGCCCAGGATGCGGGAGGCAAACCGGGGGCTGTACCGGTCCTCCAGCTCTTTCAGGTTCAGGTTGGTGCTGATGATGGTGGGCCGCTCGGCCAGGATTCTGGCGTTGACCACGTTGTACAGGGCGGCGTTGACGTACTGGGAGGGGAACTCCGCCCCCAGGTCGTCCAGGATCAGCAGGTCGCATTCCAGCAGCTGGGCGTTGGTGTCGCCCCCCTCCTCTCCCCGCTGGAAGCGCTCTTTCTCCAGGGCCACGGCAAAGCTTTGGGCGGAGCCGTACACCACCCCCAGGCCCTTTTCCAGGGCGGCGTTGGCAATGGCCAAAGACAGGTGGGTCTTCCCCAGGCCGGTGGCCCCTTTGAACAGCAGGCTGGGGGAGTTCTTCCGCAGCCGGGCGGCGTAGTCCTGGCAGAAGCGGAGCACCGCCTCCATCTGCCGGTGGGCCCGGGGGTCGTCTTTGTAGTAGTCCAGGGAGAAGGTCCCGAAGGTGCAACGGTCCAGGGGCACGTCCATGCTCAGCTTCTCGTAGGCCAGGGACCGCTGGAGCTGTCTGAGGCAGCTGCACAGCTTGCCGTCCACAAAGCCCGTGTCCCCGCAGCGGGGGCAGGCGTACCGGGGCTCCAGGTCCTGGGGGGAGAGCCCCTCCTTCTGGAGCAGGGCCTGGTACTCCTGGCGCAGGGTCTGGTCCCGGTCCCGCAGGCGCTCCATGGCGGCCCGGGCGTTCTCCCCGGCCAGCACCGCCCTGGCGATGTGGGAGGCGTTCTGGGCCATCTCCTGTTTGACTTCCCGGGCCCGGGGGCAGCGGCGGTAGAAGTCCTCCCGGCGGCGGGCGGCCTGGGCCTCCGCCTGGGAGCGCCGGCGCTCCAATTCCTCTCTGGCCTGTTGATAGATCTTCGCTCCGTATCCCATTTACAGCTCCTTTGGCAGGTTGAAGAAACTCAACCGCTCCAACTCGTCGATGTCGTAGCTCTTCTGGTCCTTCTTCTGTTCCTCTTGCTTCTGGCGCTCCGCTTCCTGAAGCTGCTCCACGGTGCGGATGCCGGCGTTGTACCAGCCCTCCAGCACCTTGTTGATGTAGGCGGCGCTGAACTTACCCGTGTTGTCCGCGCAGCGGTCGTAGGCGGCGGAGAGCATCTCCCGGGAGAAGCCCCACTGGTACACCCAGCGGGTGGCGGCCTCCTCCTCCCGCTTGGAGGGGGAGCGCCGGGGCAGGCCGGCGGCGGACTCCACCATGCCCCAGGCCAGCCGCCTCTGGCTCAGCTCCTGGAGCTTCCTCTCCGCGGCCTCCAGGGTGAAGATGCCGCTCTCCGCCCAGTCCCTGGCCACGGAATCGATGTAGGCGGTGCCGGTCTTCTGCACCTCCTTGGCGTAGTGGAGGAGCATCACCGTCACCTCCACCGGCAGGCCGTAGTCGTCGGTGATGGTGAGCAGCAGGGAGGTCATGGCGGGGGAGAGGGTCTTGCCCAAAGTGGCCTCCGCCTCCTGCATCAGGTAGCGCACGCTGTCCGACTCGCTCATCCGGGCGGCCAGGTGGCCGGCGTCCGGCCGGACCATGCGCTTTCTGGGGGGCAGTTTTTTCTCCCCGGCAGGTTTTTCCTCCTGGGGGGGCGGGGCCTGTTCCCCGGCGGGCTGGGGCTGAACGAGCCGGGCCGCCGCGGCAGGGGCCTCCTGCTGGGGCACGGGGGAGAGCTCCTCCCCCTGCAGGGCCAGCAGCCCCCGGTCCACCCAATACTCCAGGGCCTCCTGGGCCTTTTCCAGGGGCATGCCCAAAGCGTCCCCCAGGGCCTGGGGCTCCAGGGCCTCCCCGGGGTGGCGGAGCAGGTACAAGATCACCTGCAGCTCCTCCTTGCCCGCCAGTTTCAAGTGGCGGTCCACCAGGCCGCAGGGCACGGCGAACACTTGATTCCACAGTCCGATATCCAGCCGGTATGCCATTTCCCATTCCCATCCTCTCGTTGATGCCCTCTATTATAGCACATCCCGGCCGGGGACAAAAGGGGGAGTTTTTCCCCGGCGGGGGAGAGGGGCCAGGGGAAAAAGCGGTTGACAACCCCGCCTGCCGTCTGGTATAATCAGTAGGCTAATCGGAGGGGGAAAGCCCCCGACCCGCTGGCATAGCTCAGTCGGTAGAGCAGCTGATTCGTAATCAGAGTGTGCGGAAAACAGAATAAAAATCAGAGCGTGAGGCCCTTGTCCCAAGGGTTTCACGCTTTTCTATTGACAAAATACACCTTCTGATTTAGAATGAAAAATGCAGTAATCAGTATGTGAAAATCGGAAACGCTGATTTGCATTTTTGATTAAACAGGAGGCGGAAACATGGGCATTAAACGGACGATAAAGAGAAATGCGGCGGCGGATGATATTCTCTTGGAAGATGCCTTTGCAGAGTTCATCGCAGAGAAAGAGGCGCACAACCTTTCCGCCGCCACTATCCATTCCTATGAGGCCAGCTTTCAGAAATTCAAGGGGTTCATGGGAGACAACAACACCGGAAGTACAGTAGAGATAGCGTCAATCTATAAGTGGATAGCGATAATGAAACAAGATGGTATTAAGCACGTTTCTATTAACCATTACTTGCGTGACGTGCGGGCTTTCCTTTACTGGTGTATGGACGCTGATAGGGCTTATATCTCACCACCATTTAAGATTGAATTACTAAAGGGACAAGAGGAAGTATTAAAGACATATACAGAGGAAGAACAAGAGGCCCTTATTGAAAAGCCTAGGCGCAACGCCAGCTTTGCAGAGTGGAGAACATGGG
>DXDU01000131.1 GCA_019115285.1 Candidatus Acutalibacter pullistercoris | reverse complement strand
TGAGAGCCAGGAGCATCGCAAGTGATTTCTTCAGAAACTTGCTTTTGTTCATAATTTCAACCCTCTTAAATTTTAGATTCTCCCGGGGCAGTTTTCCCCAAGAGTGGAAGTTATCTATAAACTAGCGGAGGGTGAAAGCGGTGGTTTGTGCGCATAGTAAGCTATATTTTGTGTGAACAGCCCCGCCTTCCCCAACAAACGGCAGTGCCCCTTTCTAGCGAGGCTCCCGTCCCCTTTGCGGGAGAGAAGCCGCGTCAGGTGGGGGATATCACAGAAAAACAGGGGTATGAGAAGATGTGTTCCCTATTACTAGGAAATAACAAGCCAAATCCACACAGTAAGTGGGGAAACATCCCGCAAAAAACGAAAAACACTCCCGAGCCAGCCCCCGGCGGTCCCTTTTTCGAGCAGAGACCCGAAAATCCGGGGAAAATCGGGCAGACCCGCCTTGCCTGACGGACGTGGGCAAGAGCCCGCCTCCTCCCTGAGCTGCTTCACCGGGAGAGGGCGGGACGCCAAAAATCAACAGCTGTTGAACTTTTGTTGCACGCGTCGGGTCACCGGTGCGGGGGGCAAGGCGGGAACCGGAAAAGAGGGGGAAGGGAAAGCCGCCGGTCTGAGAGAGGGGAAACTCCTACCGCCCAGCGAGCGAGCCGCTCCCGACGAGGAGTGCTAAAACGAGCACAGGGGACGCCGCCCCGCTCACGAAAAAGACCCCGGGAAGGGGGCCGCTTGGTTAGGGGGAACCCGGACGGAGAGGGGGCGGGGCCGCGAAAGGAAGAATAGCGGGGCCTGGAGGGTCGCTCCCAAAAACCAGGCCGTCCCGGGCGGGGGGTACCCTTGGCGGAAAGTGCGTAAACGTGCACAGAGGGCGGGGCCACCTCCCCGACGGAAGGCCCTAAACTGAGCAGGAGCGCCGCCCCGCTCACAAAAATGACCCCGGGAAGGGGGCCGTTTGGTTGGGGGGGAACGGCTGGAGAGGGGGGCGGGCCCACAAAAGGAAGAATAGCGGGGCCTGGAGGGTCGCTCCCAAAAACCAGGCCGTCCCGGGCGGGGGGTACCCTTGGCGGAAAGTGCCGAAACGAGCACAGGAAGCGCCGCCCTGTTCACAAAAGGCCTGGGGGATGGGTACCCTTTCTGATTGGGGCCAGGCGGAGGGGAATCCCTATCCCGCTCCCCGAAAAAGCCCGGCTGGGGAAACGGCAAAAGAAAAAGCCCCCGGGTGGGGGCTTGGGGGGTCAGCGGTAGGGGCGGGGGCCCATGCCGGGCTCGCCGCTGGTGGGGGGCAGGGTGTTGTAATTGTACCGGGGCCGCTCCCCGGGCATATAGAAGTACACGAACTTCACCGAGAAGATGTCGCAGACGATGAAGTGGTTGGCGGGCTCGTCGTACAGGGTGACGTAGCTGCGGCCCACCAGGTAGAGCATCCCCTGCTTGCGCAGGATCTCCCCGGTGCCGATGAGGAACTCGATGACCACGTAATTGCCGATGTTATCCGCCAGGATGGCCTGCATGGTGCCCCGCATCTCCTCCGAGTCGAAGGGGGGCTGGGGCGGGCTGTGGAAATTGTCCAGCTCGCTGCCGCCGTCGCCGGTCTGGGCGTAGTCGGAGCGGCCGTGGAGCCGCTGCATACTGGGGGAGTTTACCCCCCGCTGTTTAGGATCTGTCTCCATGTGGTGCCTCCCTTCAGGTGCCGGCGTAGGCCGGGGTGGGGTCGTAAAAACAGTGGTCGCCCAGGCGCAGGACGAACTGTCCCACGGCGGAGGGAAAGTTGTCCCGGCAGATGGGCTGGTAGGGGTTGTAAAACCACAGGGCGAAGCCCAGGCCCGACAGGCGGTTGCCCGCCATGGCCCAGTCGGCGATGTCGTAGTGGACCTGGGTGGGCCGCATGTTGTAGAGGTTCTGGGGATTGTATGCCCCGCCCACCGTCTCCATGGCGCAGGTGAACTGGTACTTCTGGTAGACCACCTCCCGGAGGGTGTAGAGCCTGCCGTACTCCCCATAGGTGATCTGGACCCGGTTCATCACCACGCTGGCCACCGCCCGCATCCCCGCGTCGCCCTCTCCTCCCGCCTCGCACTCCACAATCCGGGCCAGGAGCTCCCGGTCGGAATAGGCCATACCATTCCCCCTTTGCCGCGCTTCTGCCACAGTGTATGCGAAGGCCCCAGGGCCTATGCCAAGACCCTGGGGCGCGGTTCCTTTATTTATTGTTGCCGCTGGGAGAGGTACTCCTCCAGAAAGTGGGCGGCCACGGCCCCGTCCGCCGCGGCGGTGACCACCTGGCGCAGGGGCTTTTGCCGCAGGTCCCCCACGGCGAAGACCCCGGGGAGGTTGGTGCGGGTGGTCTCGTCTGCCACCACGCACCCGGCGGCGTCCAGCTCCACCTGCCCCTGGAACAGCTGGGTGTTGGGCAGCTGGCCTACCGCCAGGAACAGCCCGTCCAGGGAGAGCTCTCTTGTTTCCCCGGTCTTCTTATGCCGCACCTTCGCCCCGGTGAGGGTCTCCCCATAGAGCAGCTCAGTCACCTGGCTGTCCCAGAGGATCTCCACGTTCTCCGCCTGCTTGAGAGGCTCCAGGTACACCCGGGAGGCCCGGAGCTGGTCCCTTCTGTGGATGAGGTATACCTTCTCGCACAGCCGGGAGAGGTACAGCACGTCGGCGGCGGCGGTGTTGCCGCCCCCCACCACCGCCACGGTCTTGCCCCGGTAGAACATGCCGTCGCAGGTGGCGCAGTAGGACACCCCCCGGCCCCGCAGCTCCCGCTCGCCGGGCAGGCCCAGCTCCCGGGGGCTGGCCCCGGTGGCCAGCACCACGGTGGGGGCGCGGTAGGTCTCCTTCTGGGTGACCACTTCCTTCATCGGGCCCCGCAGGTCCACTCGGAGGACTTCCGCCAGCTCCGTCTGGGCGCCGAAGCGCTGGGCCCCTTTCTGCATCTCCAGCGCCAGCTCGAAGCCGTTGACCCCCTGGGGGAAGCCCGGGTAGTTGTCGATCTGGTCGGTGGTGGCCATCTGCCCGCCGGGGGAGAGTTTCTCCAGCACCAGGGCGGAAAAGCCTGCCCGGGCGGCGTACAGGGCGGCGGTGTAGCCCCCCGGCCCCCCGCCGATGATAATGGTGTCGAACACGTTCCGCTCCATGGAGTTCCTCCTTCTGGAAAGAGCGGGGCCTGCCCCAGCCCCGCTCTGTTCCCTGTGGTTTTGTTTGGAAGTTACAGCATGGCCTCCAGCCGCTCTTTGGGCTGCACGCCCACCAGAGTCTGGGCGGGCTGGCCGTTTTTGAACAGCATGGCCGTGGGGATGCTCATCACCCGGAACTGGGCGGCCAGCTCCGGCTCGTCGTCGATGTTCACCTTGCCCACCTTGACCTTGCCCTGGTTTTCTTCGGCGAAGGCGTCCACAATGGGGGAGAACATTTTGCAGGGGCCGCACCAGCTGGCCCAGAAATCCACCAGCACGGGGGTGGAGGACTGGAGCACCTCCTGCTGGAAGTTGTCTTTTGTCAAAGTCACGATGGCCATAACATTCACCTTTCCTTTGCTGAGAGTTTTCCTTGTGTCCTGTTCGGTGTCTTTATTCTACCCTGGGGAGGCTGTCTTTTCCTGTTGCAAAAGCCACAGTTTGAAAAAATTTTTCCCTCTCAGGGGAGCAGGGCGAAAGAGAGGAACTCCTGGAAGCTGCCGTGGGGGTATTGGGACAGGTCCCCCTTGTCCCCGTTTTCCAGGCAGTCGGTGACCACATAGAGGGAGAGCCCGGCGGCCACGGCGCCGGTGTCCTCCGCTAAGTCGTTGCCCACCATCAGGCACTCCCCAGGGCGCTTGCCCGCCTGCTGGAGGATCTGGGTGAAGTAGGCGGGGTTGGGCTTTGTGTAAGAGCTGGATTCGTAGGTGGTCACCAGGGAGAAGTCCTCCGGCGCCAGGCCCACCCAAGAGAGCCTGGTGCGCACCCCCTCTAAGGGGAAGATGGGGTTGGTGGCCAGGATCACGTCGTATCCCTGGGCTTTCAAGCCCTGGACCGCCCGCTTGGCGTAGTGGTTTTCCCCGCAGGCGGACCTGGCCCCGTGGAACTCCTGGGCGTAGAATTTGTCGAACACCGGGCGCAGAGTCTCCTCTTCCACCCCCACCAGGGGGCAGAAGGTGTCCCAGAACCGCCGGTGGTTGGGCACAGAGCCGTCGTTTTTCACCATGGCCTTGGTGCCGGCCCACACCGCTTCGATGGTGGGCTGGGGCTTAAGGCCAAAGGGGGCGGCCTTCTGCACCAGCAGGCCGAAGTAGGCCCGGGTGAACTGTTCCTGGTCCATGGGCAGCAGGGTGCCGTCCAGGTCGAACAGCACGGTGGTGATGGTGTCTTTCAGCACGGTATCTCTCCTTCTCTTCAGAACAAAGCCGCCCGGGAAGGCCCGGGCGGCCTGGGGTCTCTCTCTTGTTACAGGGCGTCTTTGGTGGCGATGACGTCCACGCCAGTGCCGCAGACGTTTTCCACCACCACGTCCCCGATGTGTACCGGGGCCTGGGCCACGGCCTTGCGGATCTCCTCCATGCAGGGGAAGATCTTCTCCTTGGGGATGTCGGTCTTGGTGCGCACGGAGATCACCGGCACGCTGCCTCCCTCCACCCTGACAGTGGAGGTGACAGTGCGGGTGGGGGCGGTGACTTCCTTTCTGCCGTAGACCTCTCCCCGCTTGCAGGTGTTCCCGGTGACGGACACCACCTGGCCCGCCCCGTCGGTCTCCACCGTCAGGGGGCAGCCCAGGGGGCAGCTGATACAGGTGAGCTGGATGACAGCCATGTCAGGTTCCCTCCTTTTCTTCCACAGCTTCCACGGTGATCTCCTCCTCGTTCCCGGAGAACCACTCCCGCTTGAGCACCACTTGTTCCATCTCGCCGGGGGCCATCACCGGGCGCTTGCGGGTGAGCAGCACCCGGTCTCCCGCCAGCACCCGCACCAAACCCTTGCGGATGTTCCGCCCCACCCGGAAGCGCACCACGGTCTCCTCCTCCATGCGCTGGGGGGAGAGGGTGCAGGGCACGGTGTAGCGCACCGCTCCCTGGGGCGCCAGGGGGATCTCCCGGCCGCTTTCCTCCCGGCCCTCCAGAATGTACCGGGCGGCGTGGCGGCCGGCCTGCACCGCCTCTTCCGAGACGTAGTCCACCAGGTCGTGGACGTGGAGCACATTGCCGCAGGCGAACACCCCGGGGATGCTGGTCTCCAGGCTCTCGTTGACCTTGGGGCCGTTGGTGGCGGGGGCCATCTCCACCCCCACCTGCCGGGACAGCTCGTTTTCCGGGATGAGGCCCACGGACAGCAGCAGGGTGTCGCAGTCGTAGTGCTCCTCGGTGCCGGGGATGGGCCGGCTCTTCTCGTCCACCTGGGCGATGGTCACCCCGGTGACGCGCTCCTTCCCCTGGATGTCCACCACGGTGTGGCTGAGCTTTAAGGGGATGTCGAAGTCATTGAGGCACTGGACGATGTTGCGCTTGAGCCCCCCGGAATAGGGCATGAGCTCCGCCACGCACAGCACCTTGGCCCCCTCTAAGGTCATGCGCCGGGCCATAATCAGGCCGATGTCGCCGCTGCCCAAGATCACCACCCGCTTCCCCGGCAGGTAGCCCTCCATGTTCACCAGACGCTGGGCGGTGCCCGCGGAGAAGATCCCCGCCGGGCGGGTGCCCGGGATGTTCAGCGCCCCCCGGGGGCGCTCCCGGCAGCCCATGGCCAGCACCGCGGCCTTGGCCTGAATCTGCACCAGGCCCTCTTGCCGGCTGACGGCGGTGACCAGCACCCCCTCCCCCTGGCGCTCCAGGTCCACCACGGTGGTGGAGAGCTTGTAGGGGATGCCCAGGGCCTGGGCCTTTTCGATGTAACGGGCGGCGTACTCCGGGCCCGTCAGTTCCTCTTGGAAGGTGTGCAGGCCGAAGCCGTTGTGGATGCACTGGTTGAGGATGCCTCCCAGCTCCTTTTCCCGCTCCAGCACCAGCACCTGTTCGACGCCGCTCTCTCTGGCGGCGATGGCGGCGGCCAGCCCCGCGGGGCCTCCGCCGATGATGACTAGATCCTGTTTCATGGTTCCGCCTCCTCTTCAGCCCCTGGTCTTTTCCAGCACAATCTGGGAATCCTCGCCGTTTTTCCGGATCTCGGTGAGATCCAGCCCCAGCTCCCGGGAGAGCAGGTCCATCACCCGGGGGGAGCAGAAGCCCGCCTGGCAGCGGCCCATGCCCGCCCTGGTGCGGCGCTTGACCCCGTCTAGGGTCCTGGCCCCCAGAATGCCGTGGATGGCGTCTAAGATCTCGCCCTCGCTCACTTCCTCGCACCGGCAGATGATGTTGCCGTAGGCCGGGTTCTCCCGGATCTTCTCCGCCCGCTCCTCTGCGCTCATGGCCGCCAGGTGGGGCACCCCTTTGCGAAGGGGGTCGAACTGTTCTTTCTCGGAAAGGCCCAGCTTTTCGGCGATGAGCTCTGCCAGATACTCCCCGATGGCCGGGGCGCTGGTCAGCCCCGGGCTCTCGATGCCCGCGGCGTCGAAGAAGCATTCCGCCGTCTCCCCCAGGACGAAGTCGTCCCCGGCCTCGTGGGCCCGCAGCCCCATAAAGGAGGTGATGACCTGGCGCATGGGCACGTTTTTCACGCTCAGGGCCGCCTTCTCCGTCAGGTCGGCGATGCCGGCGGCGGTGGTGGCGGTGTCCTCCCGGTCGGGGTCGTCCACGGCGGTGGGGCCCACCAGCAGGTTCCCGTGGATGGTGGGGGACACCAGCACCCCCTTGCCGTACTTGCCCGGCAGCTGGAAGATGGTCCGGCTCACATGGCCCCCGGCGGTCTTGTCCAGCAGGCAGTACTCGCCCTTTCTGGGGGTGATGGACAGCTTCTCCTCACACGCCCAGTTGTGCAGGGTGTCGGAGTAGACCCCGGCGGCGTTGACCACCGCCCGGGCGGTAAAGTCCCCCTGATTGGTTTTCACCAGCCACCCCTCGGAGGTCTTCTCCAGGCCGGTGACGGCGGTATTGAAAGAGAACTCCACCCCGTTTTTGGCGGCGCTCTCCGCCAGGCCCAAAGTCAGGGCGAAGGGGCACACGATGCCGGAGGTCCGGGCCCACAGGGCGCCGCAGACCTCATCGGTCAAGTTGGGCTCTAAAGCCTTGGCCTCGTCCCCGGTGAGCAGTTCCAGGTCGGGGACGCCGTTTTTCAGTCCCCGCTGGTACAGCTCCTCCAGCCGGGGCAGCTCCTCCTCCCGCAGGCACACCACAAAGGCCCCCACCCGGGAGAAGGGCACGTCCAGCTCCTCCGAGATCTGGTCCATCAGCTGGTTGCCCCGGACGTTCATTTTCGCTTTCAAGGTGCCGGGCTCCGCGTCGAACCCGGCGTGCACAATGGCGGAGTTTGCCTTGCTGGTGCCCTCGCACACATCGCTGGCCCGCTCCACCACCAAAAAGCGGCCGTTCCTCCGGGAGAGCTCCCGGGCCACGGCGCTGCCGGTCACCCCGGCGCCTACCACAATGGCGTCGTATGCTGCCATTCCCAAATTCTCCTCTCTCGCGCCAGGGCGCACCCCTGCCGCCTGTCTCTTCACAAAGGGCCCAGGAGGGTCTTCTTCCCTTGGCCCATACAGTATTAAGCATACCACAACGGGCGGTTTTTCGCAAGCGGAAAGGCCTGTTCCACGGCCTTGACACAGGGGGGAAAATAGAGGAAAATAAGGGGAGAGAAGCGGGGCCGGTCACGCCGGCGGAAAGGAGTTTGCGGGAAGTATGGAATATCTCATTGGTATAGACCTGGGCACCAGCGGCACGAAAACGGTGCTCTTCGACCGGGAGGGGAGAGTGGCTGCCAGCGCCACGGTGGAGTACCCCCTGTACCAGGAGCGAAACGGCTGGGCGGAGCAGGATCCCCTGGACTGGTGGAACGCCGCCTGCCAGACGCTGCGGGAAGTGATGGCCCAAAGCGGGGTGGACCCCAAAGACGTGAAGGGCCTGGGCATCTCCGGGCAGATGCACGGCCTGGTGATGCTGGACAAGGAGGGAAAGGTGCTGCGCCGGTCCATCATCTGGTGCGACCAGCGCACGGCCAGGCAGTGCGAGGAGATCACCCGGCTGGTGGGGAAGGAGCGGCTGATCCAGATCACCGCCAACCCGGCCCTGACAGGCTTTACCGCCTCCAAGATCCTGTGGGTGCGGGAGAACGAGCCACAGCTCTACGCCCGGTGCGCCCACATCCTGCTGCCCAAGGACTATGTGCGGTATAGGCTCACTGGGGAGTTTGCCACCGAGGTGTCCGACGCCTCCGGCATGCAGCTGTTGGACGTGCCAAAGCGCCAGTGGAGCCAGGAGGTGCTGGAGAAACTCCAGATCGACCCGGCCCTGCTCGCCAAGGTCTACGAGAGCCCGGAGATCACCGGGGAGGTGACCCAGCAGGCGGCAGAGCTTACCGGCCTTGCCCCCGGCACCCCGGTGGTGGGCGGCGCCGGGGACAACGCCGCGGCCGCCGTGGGCACCGGGGTGGTGGAAGACGGCAAGGCCTTTACCACCATCGGCACCTCGGGGGTGGTGTTCGCCCACACGGACAAGATCTCCATCGACCCCAAGGGCCGGGTGCACACCTTCTGCTGCGCCGTGCCCGGGGCCTGGCACGTCATGGGCGTGACCCAGGGGGCGGGGCTGTCCCTCAAGTGGTTCCGGGACAACTTCTGCCAGGCGGAGAAGGACACCGCCGCCGGCATGGGGGTGGACCCCTACGTCCTCATGGACCAGGAGGCGGCCCAGTCCCCCATTGGCTGCAACCAGCTTTTGTACCTGCCCTACCTCATGGGGGAGCGCACCCCCCACCTGGACCCGGACTGCCGGGGGGTGTTCTTCGGCCTGTCGGCCATCCACACCAAGCGGGACATGCTCCGGGCGGTGATGGAGGGGGTCACCTACTCCCAGCGGGACAGCGTGGAGATCCTGCGGGGCATGGGGATCCAGCTCTCTGAGATGCTGGCCTGCGGCGGCGGGGGGAGCTCTCCCCTGTGGCGGCAGATGCTGGCGGACACCTACAACTGCCCGGTGAAGACCGTCAAGTCCAAAGAGGGCCCGGCCCTGGGCGTGGGCATTTTAGCTGGCGTGGGAGCGGGCCTGTACCCCTCGGTGCAGCAGGCCTGTAAGGCCATGATTCACCTGAACCCGGCCCAGGAGCCCATCCCGGAGAACGTGCCCCAGTACGAGACGTACTACCGGCTGTACACCTCCCTGTACCCGGCCCTGAAGGATAGATTCCAGGCCCTGGCCGCCGCGGGGCGGTAAAGCAAAAATAAAAGTTTTTGGTCAAGCTTTTTACAAAAAGCTTGCAGAGCGCGAGACAGAGTCTCGCGGCCTTAAAAGCGGCGC
>DXDU01000130.1 GCA_019115285.1 Candidatus Acutalibacter pullistercoris | reverse complement strand
CGGTAGCCTTGGCAATGCCCTTCTTCATGACCATGGGGTTGGCACCGGCAGCCAGGTTCTTCAGACCCTCACGGATGATGGCCTGAGCCAGCAGAGTAGCAGTGGTAGTGCCGTCGCCGGCCACGTCGTTGGTCTTGGTGGCAACTTCCTTCACCAGCTGGGCGCCCATGTTCTCAAAGGCGTCCTCCAGCTCCACTTCCTTGGCGATGGTCACGCCGTCGTTGGTGATGAGGGGAGCGCCGAACTTCTTATCCAGCACCACGTTGCGGCCCTTGGGCCCCAGGGTGATCTTCACCGTGTCAGCCAGCTGGTTGACGCCCTTGAGCAGAGCCTTGCGGGCGTCCTCTCCGTAAATGATCTTCTTAGCCATGGTTATCGTCAAATCCTTTCTCGTCTACGCAAAATCAAACTGGAACAGCTCTTACTCCACAATGGCCAGGATATCGGACTGGCGCACGATGGTGTACTCTTCCCCGTCCACCTTCACTTCGGTGCCGGTGTACTTGGCGGAGATGACCCGGTCGCCGACCTTCAGGTACATCTTCACTTCCTTGCCGTCCACTTCGCCGCCGGGGCCCACAGCCACAACGCGGGCGATCTGGGGCTTCTCCTGGCTCTTGGCAGCCAGCACGATGCCGCTCTTCGTGGTCTCTTCGGCTTCTTCCGCCTTGATGAGCACTCTGTCCATAAGTGGTTTGATGGTCATAACACAACACCTCGGCCCCTGCCTTTTCTGTCCTGGGGCCTATCCTTTCTCCCCGGTGCTATCGTTTTCGCGTCCCCCGGGGAGGGACGCTAAAACCGTCTGGAAGACCCAGGCGAAAAAATAGATTCCAAAATTCCTGCGCCAGAGAGCCTCCGGCGTTTTAGCACTCCACTTCCCTGAGTGCTAAACCTATTGTAGCCACATGGTCAGGAAAAGTCAAGAGCCTTTTATGAAAATTTTGACTTTTAACAATCTCTTCATAAAGACACCCCCCAGCCGAAGCCGGGGGGGCTGTGTCATTCCTCTTGCGCCTGGGCGGCAAAGCCCTGCTCCGCATCCCCGGTAAAGAGGATGGTATAACTGCCGCCGTACCTGGCGTGGAGCTCCACCGGCGGGGTGGTGGCCATCTCCCGGGTATCCCCCTCCCCGTAGGGGGAGAAGTCCACCGCCAGGCCGGAAAGGTCCCTGCCCTCGAAGTACCCCTGGGGGAACAGGGCGGTCAGGTCCGACTGGGCGGTCAAAGGGGCGCCGTCTATGTCACCCCAGCCCCCCTGGCAGTACTCCTCCCCGTCCAGGTACAGGGTGTAGTAGAGCTGGTACACCTCCGGGCTTTGGCACACCACCCGCAGGGTCAGGTCCTCCTCCCCGGCGGACTCCTGGACCACCACGGTCTGGCAGGCGGAAAGACCCGTGGCCAGCACCAGGGCGGCAGCGGCGGCAAACAGCAGTTTTTTCATAGGGTTCAGCTTCCTCTCCTCAAAAAAATCAGGCCCTCTCGGGTACAGCCACAGTGTACCAGAGGGGCCTGAGCATTTCTTTGCGAAAGCCTTACCCGTTGCTGTCGGTTTCTTTCCCGTTTCTTACGGGGACTTCATACCGCTCCGGATGGGCGAAGTACTCCTCCCGGGTGATGGAGTAGCACACGTCGTCGAAGACCTCCCCGTCGAAGCGGCGGAAGCCCCGGAGGATGGTGCCCTCGTAGCGGAAGCCGCACTTCTCTATGACCCGGCGGCTCCTGTCGTTGCCGGAGAAATGGCTGATGGCCAACACCTCCACCCCCCGGTCCTCAAAGGCGCAGCGGATCATGGCGGACAGGGCCTCGGGCATGTAGCCCCGGCCCCAGTGGTCCCGGCGCAGCTCGTAGCCGATGGACAGGCTGTTCACCCGAAAGCGCCGCAGGTCCTTTTGGAATTTGATCTTCCCGATGGGCTGGCCGGTGGCCTTCACCACCAGGGCGTAGCAGTTCTCGTCCCGCATGGCCCGGTGAAACTGCGCCTCCCCCTCCTGCAGGGTCATGGCCGGCCTGGCCCCGGAGGACAGCATCACCTGGGGGTCCCCGGCGACGGCCAGGAAGGCCTCATAGTCCAGTGGCTTCCACCGGCGCAGCAGGAGCCTGGGGGTCTCCAGCTCCCCCCGGAGCTTGCGCAGCAACGTCACGGCCTTGTCCCCCTCTCCCCTTTAAAGTACTGGTAGAACTGGCAGGGGATCATACCGTTGTAGAGCTTCCGGCGCTTGTCCGCCCGGCGGCCGTAGAGCTTCTCAAAGTCCGGCTCTGGGGTGAGGATGCCGTAGCTCCACCCCCGCCTGGGCTGGAACGCCCGGCCCATCACCCCCACGAGCCGCCGGGCCTCCTCCCCGTCCAGCATCCGCTCCCCGTAAGGGGGATTGCACACCACGCAGCCGTAGGGGCCCTCTTCCAGAAAGCCCTCCACATCCCGGACCTGGGCGGTGATCTTCTCCCGCACCCCGGCCTTTCTGGCGTTCTCCAAGGTCAGGGCCACCGCCCCCGGGTCGATGTCGTACCCCTGGGCGGTGAAAGTCCCGTCCCGGCGCTCCAGGTCCCGGGCCCGTTCCCGCTCCCGCCGCCAGAGCTTTCCCTCCATCTGGGGCCACTCCTCCGCCTGGAAGCTCCGATGAATCCCCGGGGCGATGTTCCCCGCCAGCAGGGCCCCTTCGATGAGCACCGTCCCCGACCCGCAGAAGGGGTCGATGAGATGGCCGTCCGGCCGCAGCCGGCTGAGCTTGCACAGGGCGGCGGCCAGGGTCTCTTTCAGCGGCGCCAGGTTGGACTCCCGCCGGTAGCCCCGCTTGTGCAGCCCCTCTCCCGAGGTGTCCAGCATCACGCTGACCTTGTCCTTCAGAATGCGGAACCGCACCCGGTGCAGGGGGCCGCTCTCCGGGAACCAGGAGAGATGGTACTTCTCCTTGAGCCGCTCCACCAGGGCCTTCTTCACAATGGCCTGGCAGTCCGGCACGCTATGGAGCTGGCTCGTCAGGCTGCTGCCCGTCACGGGGAAGGCGTCCTCCCTTCCCAAAAACTCCTCCCAGGGCAGCGCCTTGGTGCCCTGGAACAGCTCCTCGAAGGACCGGGCGGTAAACTCCCCCACAAGCAGCAGCACCCGCTCCCCGTACCGGCAGTTCAGGTTGAGCCGTGCCAAGGTCTCCCAGCCCCCTTGGCACAGCACGCGGCCGTTCTCCGCCTGGACCTGCTCGCAGCCCATGTCCCGCAGCTCCTGGGCCACCAGGCCCTCCACCCCCATCAGGCAGGGCACGGCGTAGGTCAGCTGTTCCATGGTCTTCTCCTCCCCTTCTTCTCTCTGGCCTCGCCAGGTTCTCTCGGGAGTATTGTACTCCCTCCCCCCGGCCGCTGTCCACCTAAAATTCTTTTGCCTTCCATTCTTCCCGCAAAAAAGAGCCCCGGCAACCCGGGGCCCCTGTCTCTTGTTTATTTGCTCTCCGGCACCAGCAGGCCGTAGTCCCCATCCTTCCGGCGGTACACCACGTTGATCTCCCCCGTGGTGTCGTCCCGGAACATGAAGAACTCGTGCTCCAGCAGGTTCATCTGCAAAATGGCCTCCTCCACGGTCATCACCCGGACGAAGAACTTCTTCGTGCGCACCACGTGGTACTCCTCGTCGGGCTCCTCGTAGTAGTCCTCGGTAAAGTCCACCGGGGCCATTTTCTTGTTCCTCTCCAGCTTCGTCTTGTTCCGGCGGATCTGCCGGCCCAGGGCGGAGATCACGTGGTCCAAGGCCTCGTTCATCTCCAGGGCGGTGTCCTCCGCCCGGTAGATCATCCCCCGCTGCTTGATGGTTATCTCCACGGTCTGACGGTTGCGCTCCACTGTCACGGTGACAGTGGCTTCGGCATCTTCATCGAAGATCCTGTCGAATTTCGAGAGCTTCTTCTCCGCCAGGTCCTTAAAATGGTTCTTCAGGTTCACTTTTCTGCCAACGATGGTGATCTTCATGGCACGCACCCGCCTGCGCGGCCGCCGGCCGGCAGGCCCTTTCCTTTCCGTCAGATTTGGGGATCTCCCCCGGTCTCCCCGGTCCGGTCCCCCTGGAGGGAAGGCCTGTGGATCCCTTGTCTATAGTATAGCATCCTATCTAAAATTTTGCAAGGAGTATCTGAAGGAATTGTAAAGACTTTCTGAACAATTCTGTCACAACACCACAGTCTCGTGGCGGGTGACGTGGCAGCCCACGTTTACCGCCACCGGCAGCCCGGCGATATGGGTGGGGTAGGTCTCGATGTTCACCGCCAGGCAGGTGGTGTCTCCCCCAAAGCCCTGGGGGCCCACCCCGGTCTCATTGGCGGCCCGGAGCATCTTCTCCTCCAGCTGGGCGTAGTAGGGATCGGGATGGCGCTGGCTCACCTCCCGGCACAGGGCCTTTTTGGCCAGGGCGGCGCACAGCTCAAAGTCCCCGCCGATGCCCACCCCCAGCACCACCGGGGGGCAGGGGTTGGCCCCGGCCAGGGCCACGGTCTCCTTTACAAAGGCGATGAGGTCCTCCTGGGTGGCGGCGGGGGTCATCATTTTCAGGCGGCTCATGTTCTCGCTGCCAAAGCCCTTGGGGGCCACCGTCAGGGTCAGCTTGTCCCCGGGCACCAGCCGGGTGTGGAGGACAGCCGGGGTATTGTCCCCGGTGTTGCCCCGGCGCAGGGGGTCCCCCACCACGGAGCACCGCAGCAGTCCCTGCACGTACCCCTGGCGGACGCCCTCGTTCACCGCGGCCTCAAAGTCCCCCTGGATGTGCAGGTCCTGGCCCACTTCCGCGAAGACCACCGCCATACCCGTGTCCTGGCAGATGGGGATCTCCATCTCCCGGGCGGCGTCCAGGTTCCGGCACAGGTCGCAGAGGATGGCCTGAGCGGTCTCCCCTGTCTCCCGTTCCGCTCTCTCCCGCACCAGGTCCTCCAGGTCCCGGGGCAGCACCCGGTTGGCGGAGACGCACAGCTCCCGCACCGCCTGGGTGATCGCACTCGCTGACAGTTCTCGCATACTTCTCTCTCCTTTTTGCAAAAAGAGCCCTCCGGCCCGCGGCCTGGAAGGCTCTTCTACTTATCCTTTTTGCTGGCCCCGGCGGGAGTAGCCCCGGCGGAACTCGTTGCCGGCCCGTTTTAGGTCGGACATCTTCTCGTCGCTGGTCTGCTTAAAGCGGGACATCATGTCCTCGAAGCTGCCGCTGTCGTTGCGGCGGCTCTGCCACTCAAAGTCCCCGGGCCTGCCCTGGCTGGGCTGGGGGGCAGGGCGGGGCTGGCGGGGCTGTCTGTCCCGGTCCCGGCCGCGGCCGCCTTCCCGGCGCTGAGGCCTGCGCTGCTGGTCCTCGGGCAGCGCTTTTTTGATGGAGAGGCTGATCTTCCCCTCCTCGCTGATGGCCAGCACCTTCACCTTGACCATCTGTCCTTCGGTGACAAAGTCTTTGATCTCGTTGACAAAGGTGGGAGCCACCTCGGAGATGTGCACCATCCCTGTCTGGCCGCCCTCAAAACTGACGAACGCCCCAAACTTGGTGATCCCGGTCACCTTGCCCTCATAGATCTGTCCTACCTCAAGCGTCATAAAAAGATGTATCCTCCCCGGCTGTGCCTAAATGTGGGCTCAGGGTCAATCGTTGGCGCCGGCGTCCACAAAGACGCGTTCGCCGGGCATGGCGTAATTCAGCTCGGTGCGGGCCTTTCGTTCCGCATAATCCCGCAGGCCGGCCTCATCCTCCAGAGAGCCCCGGAGCTCTTCGTTCTTCACGTCCTGGGTGGTAAGCTGGGCCTGCAAAGACTGCAGGGTCTCCCGCTTCTCCGCGATCTGCCGCTGCTGGCCGATCAGAGAGACCACCAGGAACACCGCCAGGCAGAGGATGGCAAACTTCAAAAGGAGGCTGCCTTTGTATTTATCCAGTTTCAGTTCATGCAACGCAGCTTCCCTCCCGTTCTCCACGGCCCAGTGGCGCAGTGTGCCTAATACCTATAGTATATACTAGTCTACATAAATTTTTCAAGTCTTTTTTTCCTCTTTTTTCCCCTTTCTCCCCGATTTTTTCCCATTTTCCGCCCTGGCCCCAGGTTTCCCGGGGAAAAGCCCCCTCACAAAAGCCCTTCCTCTGGGCAAATGGCCCCAAAGGCGGCAGAATGTTTTTCTCAGGAAGGACCCCAGCTTTTCCGCCAAGGGGTCCAGGCCAGTCACCGCGGCCCAGGCCCCCAGGCCCTGGCAGACCACCTGCAGCAGCCGCAGCCTGCCCCGGTCCACCGCCAGGGCGCAGAGAAATGCCGCCGCCCCGCAAAACAGACAGAACAGGACGTCCAGCAGGGCGGTAGCCCACTTTCCCAGGCCCAGGGCCAGGCGCGCCCCCTTGCAAAGCAAAAAGAGGCAGCCCAGGGCCGCCCCTGTGACCAGGCACAGGCAGGCCGCCTCCAGCTGTCCCCTCATTGCAGCAGCCTGCCCCACAGGGACTTGGGCTGTCTCTCCTCGCTGTAGGAGACCCCGGCCACCTGGCCCTCCACCAGCAGCCTGCCCCTTTCCCCGGACAGGTCCACCATGTGCAGGCCACGGCCCTTTACCTGCAGGGTCCCCAGCTCCGTTCTGGCGCAGACCAGCTCCTCGCTGAAAAAATCCACCTGGTCCACCCCGGTGATCAGGACCTTCTCCCTGCCGGTGATGGTCAGGGTGTGGGCCTCCCTGGCCCTGGCGCCCCCTTGGCCTTCCCCCATGGGCCCTCCTCCTTTCCCCGCCGGGCTCACCCCGGCCTGGGAAAGGAATATGCCGCCGGGGCGGGGATCATTCCTCCAGCATGCGGTACATGTCCCCGGCCTGCTCTTTCCTGGCGAACTCCACCACAGAGAGCACCTGGGCCTTGAGCACCCGCTCCCCCAGGTGCAGCTCCAGCACGTCCCCCTCTTTCACGTCGTAAGAGGCCCGGGCCTGTTTCCCGTTGACGAAGACCCGGCCGGCGTCGCAGGCCTCGTTGGCCACGGTCCTGCGCTTGATGAGCCGGGAGATTTTCAGATATTTGTCCAGCCGCATGGTCGTTTCTCCTTTCCTCCACGCAAAACGGGCCCGGATGACTCCGGGCCCGCCCAAATGACCGAAAACGTTTATTTGCCGTTGACAGTGTCCTTCAGGGCCTTGCCAGCCTTAAAAGCAGGGGCCTTGGAAGCGGGGATCTCAATCTCCTTGTTGGTGCGGGGATCCCGGCCAGTGCGGGCGCCGCGGGCGCGGACCTCGAAGGTGCCGAAGCCAACCAGCTGCACCTTGTCGCCCTTCTTCAGGGACTCGGTGATGGAGTCGATCACAGCGTTCACAGCAGCGTCAGCGTCTTTCTTAGTAAGTTCAGCCTTCAGGGCGACTTCAGCGATCAGTTCAGATTTGTTCATCGGGCAGTACCTCCAAATATTTTTCGCGGCCGCTTCCCTTAGGGGGCCGCCGTCATCTTGCCGCTTCCCGGGCCAGATCCCCGGAAAGCCTGATAGCATCTGCAATCATATCATATCCATCCCCGTTTTTCAAGCATTTTTGCAATTTTTTGCCCCTTCGGCAGCATAAACAGCTCATTTTTCGAAACGCTGCGCAAAAACAGCAAACTCAGCACATAAACGCACCCTCCCGCCCCCACGGAAGCCCCCAGGGACAGGGCTTTTCCCAGGCCCTGCCAGGGGACCAGCCCGCAGATCCCCCGAAAACACCCCCAGGCCGCCCCGGCGCAGAGCAAGGCGCATAGGAGGGGCTTCCCCAGCAGGGGCCACAAAGCCAGCCTGGCCCCGGTCTCCCGGCACAGGGCCCCCAGCAGGGCCGCCGCCAGCAGCCCGTAGGCGAGAAAGGAGGCCAAACCCAGCCCCAGCAGGTGCACCTGGGGCAGGGCGCACAAGAGCCACTCCGCCCCCAGCTTGACCCCCATGGCCAGGGCCAGGAATTTAGGAGGCAGGTCCGCCCGGCCCACCCCCTGGAGCATGCTGGACAGGGGCCCGCACAACGCCGTGGGCAGGGAGGCCGCCCCCAGCACGGTAAGGGCAGCCCCTGCCAGGCGGCCCCCAGGCCCCTCCCCGTAGAGGGCCTGGGCCAGGGGCTCCCCCAAGGCCGTCAGCCCCAGGCCCAGGGGGAAGCTGAACAGCGCCGCCCCATGGAGCACCGCCCCCATCCGGTGACGCAGCTCCTCCCCTCTCCCTCTGGCCCAGGCCTGGGTCACCGCGGGCAGGGCGCTGGCGCCGAAGGCCTGGGCCACCGCCGGCACCAGCAGGGAGAGGGTCAGGGCCATGGCGCAGCAGCCGTAGAGAAAGGTGGGCAGCGCCTGGGGCTGGGACAATGCCTCCTGGGGCAGGCTCCCCCCGCACAGGGAGAGAATGGCCTGGGGCGAGGCCTCCCAGGCCGCGGCCAACCGCCGGGGGAGCAGGGAGGCCTCCAGCAGCCCCGCCGCGTTCCCCGCCAAAGACCCCGCCCCCACCGGCAGCAAAATGGACAGGAGCTTCCGCCCCACCGGCCCGGAAGGGGTGTCCCGCCCCGCGCCCAGGGGCAGGCCGTCCCCCCGCCGGGACTTTGCCCACAAATACAGGGCCGAGGCCCCGCACCCCGCGGTGACCCCAGCCATGGCCCCGGCCGCTCCCAGCGCCGCCAGCGCCAGGGGGAGGCCCTCCGGGCCGGGGTCGCCGCCCAGCACCGTGCCCCGGGCGGCCCACTCCCACCGGCCCCAGGCCATGGCCGCCCAGGCCCCCAGAAGGCCCGCTCCCAGCCGCACCACCGCCTCCAGAATCTGGGACAGGGCGGTGGGGGCCATGTTCCGCAGGCCCTCCCAATAGCTCCGGTACACCGCCCCCACCGTCCCCAAGAGCACCGCCGGGGCCAGGGCCGCCACAGGGGCCCCCGCCAGGGGGTCCCCCAGGACCTTCCGGCAGTACCAGGGAGCCGCCAGCCCCAGCAGCCCCACGCCCCCTGCCCCCAGGGCCAGGAACAGGGGCATGGCTGTCTTCCTGGCCCGGCGGACCTGCTCCCACCGGCCCAGGGCGGCCTGCTCCGACACCAGCCGGGACACCGCCACCGGGAACCCCGCCGTGGCCAGGGTGAACACCGGCCCCAGATAGTGGTACGCTGTGTGGAACAGCCCCATGCCGTAGGCCCCGATGATCCCCTGGAGAGGGATCTTGAACAGGGCCCCCAGCACCTTCACCGCCGCCATCCCCCCGGTGAGCAGCAGCGCCCCGTAGAGAAAGCTCTGCCCCCTTGTCCCCTGCTTCACAGGCCTCCCCCCTTCCCCAATGCC
>DXDU01000013.1 GCA_019115285.1 Candidatus Acutalibacter pullistercoris | reverse complement strand
TTCGTCCTGAGCCAGGATCAAACTCTCTAAAATATGGTATCTAAAAGCCTTTCGGCCTTTAAATCTATCTTAGAGCTTCTCAGCTCATTTCGACGTCTCTGACGTCTGTTCCAGAATTTTTCAGGTTCTGTTCCTGTTCGATTCCCAAGAGTAAACTCTCAAGAATTTCACGGGTCCTTCCTTCTTCTCGTTGTTTAATTTTCAAGGTCCATCCGCTCGATTTTCTCAGGCTTTTCGCGGCTTTTCGGCCTCTCGGCCGCCTGCCGTTTTTTGCCCGCTCTCTCGAGCGCTTGACTATCATACCACCCCGCGAGCTTTTTGTCAACACCTTTTTTCAAGTTTTTTGAAAACTTTTCGGAAGGCGTCTTCCGCTGGCTCTCTCTTTCGGGGCCGTTCCCCTTCTTTTCTGAAAAAAAGACGGGCCCGGCGTTCCCAAAATCTCCGGTTTATGATATAATAGCTGTACCTCCCCGGAGGGGAGTGTTCCTATTTTACCATACCTTAACGGGGATTTGCAAGAGTTTTTTTGCTCGTTCGCCCTTTTTCTTTTGCGTTCCCCTTTCTTTTAGAAAAGGAAAGGCTGTGAGACTATGCCCATCCGCATCCAGGCGGACCTTCCCGCCATTGAAGTGTTGGAGTCGGAGAACATCTTTGTCATGACCCACGAGCGGGCGGCGGTGCAGGACATCCGCCCCCTGAAGATCGCCATTTTAAACCTTATGCCCACGAAGATCGAGACGGAGACCCAGCTGCTGCGGCTTTTGGGGAACACCCCTTTGCAGGTGGACGTGGAGCTGCTCCACACCGCCAGCCACATCAGCCGGCACACCAGTTCCTCTCACCTGCACACCTTCTATAAGACCTTCGACGAGGTGAAGGACCAGAAGTTCGACGGGCTCATCATCACCGGGGCCCCGGTGGAGCAGATGCCCTTTGAGGAGGTGGACTACTGGCCGGAGATGTGCCAGATCATGGAATGGAGCCGGGAGAACGTCTACTCGGTGCTGCACATCTGCTGGGGGGCCCAGGCGGGGCTTTACTACCACTACGGCATCCCCAAATATCCGCTGCCGGAAAAGCTCAGCGGCATTTACAACCACACGGTGCTCAATCCCTATCACCCCCTGATGCGGGGCTTTGACGACAACTACTTTGCCCCCCACTCCCGGTACACCGAGGTGCGCCTAGAGGACATCAAGCGCCACCCGGACCTGATCCCCCTGGCGGTGAGCGACATGGCGGGGCTGCACATCTGCGCCAATTTAAACGGCAGGCAGATCTTCGTCACCGGCCACGCCGAGTACGACCGGGACACCCTGGCCAAGGAGTACTTCCGGGACATCAACAAGGGGCTGGACCCCAAGGTGCCCTATAACTACTTCCCCGATGACGACGACACCAAGACCCCGCCCTTTACCTGGCGGTCCAACGCCCACCTGCTAGTGGCCAACTGGCTGAACTACTACGTCTACCAGCAGACGCCCTACGATTTTCTAGTGTGAGGAGGCCAGAGGCAGCATGAAGTGCGACGGCGTATTGTTCGATCTGGATGGGACCTTGTGGGACGCCACGGTGCCCATCGCCAAAAGCTGGGCCATAGCCCTGGAGGGAGAACCCGGCGTGGACCACACCCCCACCGTCCAGGAGCTGGAGGGGGTCATGGGCATGACGGCGGAGGACCTGACCGCGACCCTGTTCCCCAGGCTCAGTTTGGAGCGGCGGATGGAACTGTTCGACAAGTGCTGCCAGGCCGAGTGCGTCTACCTGACGGAGCACGGCGGCAGGCTCTACCAGGGCATCCCCCAGCTGCTGGAGGAGCTCTCCCAGCGGCTGCCCCTGTTCATCGTCAGCAACTGCAACCTGGAGTACATCCCCAGCTTCCTGGACGGCCACCGGCTCCACCGCTTTTTTAAGGATTGGGAGTGCATCGGCCGGACGGGGAAAGCCAAGTGGGAGAACATCCGCCTGGTGGTGGAACGCAATCACCTGCAGGCCCCTGTCTATGTGGGAGACACCGCCATGGACCAGGAGGCCGCCGGGAAGGCGGGGGTGCCCTTCTTCCACGCGGCCTACGGCTTTGGGAAAGTCCAGGGGGCCGCGGCCCGGCTGGAAAAGCCCTTAGACCTGCTCGCCCTGGTGTAAGCGTTCCCCCATGGATACTAGCTTTAGAAAAGCCCGCGAAAGGAGGCCCCTTATGAACACAGACCTGCTCTTTTCCAGCTACCCCTTTATCTCCGGCGACCGGGTGACCCTGACCAGGATCACCGAGCTGGACTTAGAAGCCCTGTGGGACATCTGGGGCGACGAGGAGAACTACCGGTTCTGGCCTACGGCGGCCCTGCCCGCTCCGGCGGAGTGCACAAGGCACCTGCGCCAGGCGGACCAGCGCTTTCGGGAGAAGCGCTCGGTGCTGCTGGGGATCTACCCCAACGGCGCCGGGCAGACTTTGGCCGGGGTGCTGAAGCTCTACGGCATCGACCCCCGGGTGGAGGCCCTCTCCCTCCAGGTGATGGTGGCCCAGAAGTACCAGGGCCGGGGGTATGGCTCCGGGGCGGTGGAGGCCGCCGCCCAGTACCTGTTCCAGCGGGTGGGAGCCAGGCGGCTGCAAGCCTTTGTGCTGCCCATCGACAAGGCCGGGGCCATGACCCTGGAGCGCTGCGGCTTCGTGAAGGAGGGCACCCTGCGGGAGGCGTTCCTCTGGCCGGACAAGGGCCTTGTGGACCTGACCCTCTACTCCCTGCTCCGCTCCGACCGGAAGCAAAGGACCTCCCCCGCCCAGTACTACCTGTGACCCGCCCGCCCTGCGGCCCCGGCCACACTCCCTATAGAAACGAAGAGCTGCCCCTACTTGGGGCAGCTCTTTTTCAATCTCTCGGCCTCTGGGCCCGTGAAGGCGCTCCACAAAAAGAAAATCATCGTCCGGGAACGGGACGCGTTCCCGGCCTGGCGGCAAGGGAGGGAGCTCTCCAGAAAGTCTCTCCCCCCCTGGGGCCCCGGCCACACTCTCCATAGAAACAAAGAACCGCCCCGGCTTGGGGCGGCTCTTTATTTAATCTCTCGGCCTCTGGACTCGTGGAGGCGCTCCACGAAAAGAAACCCCACCGGCGAGGACGGGACGCGTTCCCAGCTTGCCCCGGTATAGGAGGGAATGGACCTTTCGGGGAGCCTCGCTCCCCCTTGGCCGCGCTCTGCCCAATCGAATAGTAAACCGCGAAAGAGCCGCCCCGGTTTGGGGCAGCTCTTTTTAGTTCTTTTCGCTTGTCCCTTCCGGGGAAGGGGCTCCCTGGGGGAGGCTCATGGCGTACAGGGGGTAGGGCCCGCCCTGCTCGTCTGTGGGGCTGCTGCCGGTGATCTGAAACCCCATATGCCGGTAAAAGCCCACCGCCTGGGGGTTTTGCTGGTTCACGGTCAGCCGGGTCACGCCGTACTCGTCTATGGCCCGCTGGAGCATCCGCTGGCCCAGGCCTTTGCACCGGGCCTGCGGGGAAAGAAACAGCATCTCCAGGCAGTCCCCGCTGACCCCCAAAAAGCCCAGGGGCTTCCCCGGGGTCTCCCAGGCTGCCAGCAGGCGCTCCACCTGTTGGAGGGCCAGGGGCACATAGGTCTTGATCCGCTCCCGCTCCCCCTCTGTGAGAAAATGGTGGGTGGCTTTTACCGAGGCCTCCCACACCTCTACCAATTTGGCCAGCAGCGCCGGGGTCCGCTCCCGGATCTCCTCTAGTTTCACAGTCTCTCTCACCGGCGGTGTTCCCTGCGCTCCTCCAGGATGGCGGCGTAGCACTTTTTGCAGTACACCAGCTGCTCCGGGCGGGGCTCGAAGGGCACCAGGGTGTTCTTGCCGCAGGCGGCGCAGATCCCCGGCCACATCTTCCGCTCCCGGGGCTTTGCTTCCTCTTGGGGGGAACGCTTCTTCCGGCGGCAGGCCTTGCACCGCTGGGGCTGGTGGCGAAAGCCCTTTTCCCCATAGAACTCCTGCTCCCCCGCGGTGAACACAAACTCCTTGCCGCACTCTTTGCACACCAGCATTTTGTCCTGTACCACTTGACACCCTCCCTGTCTCGGCCCTTACAGGTCCCGCAGTTTTTTTCTTGCCCTGTGCAGGGCGTTGTCCACAGATTTTTGGGAAAGCCCTGTCCTCCCGGCGATCTCCTCCCGGCTGCAGCCGCTCAGGTGAAAGCCCAGCACCTGGCGCTCCATGGGGGTCAGGGCCTCTTCCATCCGGCGCTGCAATGCCCCAAACCGCTCCCGCAGCTCCACCAGGGCCTGGGGGCTCTCCTCCCCCGGCTGGGCCACCAGGTCCTCCAGGGGCAGTGACTCATTTAAGGGCCGGTTGCCGCTGTTTCCCTGCTTTCTGGCGGCGCTGACCATCCGGCGGTAGACGCAGGCCCCGGCGTAGGTGGAAAAGGACGCTCCCCCCTGGGGCCGGTAGGACACGGCGGCGGCGTACAGCCCCAGAAAGCCCTCCTGCCACAGGTCCTCCTGCTCCAGGGCGCACACCCCCAGAAAGGCCCTGGCCTTTCCCCGGATCATCCCCAGGTGCCGGCTGCACAGTTGGGCAAAGGCCTCCGGGTCCCCTTCCCGGACCAAGGCGGCCAGCTGTTCGTCGCTGTAATCCTGGTATCGTTGGGCCATTCCCGCATCTCTCCCCCGCTTCTCTCCCCTCATCATACCGGAAGAAACAGCTTTCGTCAAGGGCGGGCCGTTTTTTGGGAGCGGGCCCCGCCCTGTCCCTTTCCCGTGAGAGTTCCTATCTCCGCCTGGATTTTTCGAAAAATTTCGGTGATTTTGTTGTAACGTGTCGATTCCTGTCGTATAATGGAAAAAACGCGCTGGAAAGGAGCGTTCCCTATGGTGGCCAAGGTACACAGCATGGGTCTCTACGGCATGGAGGCCTTCCCCGTGGAGGTGGAGGCGGACCTGTCCCCGGGGCTGCCCGCCTACGAGCTGGTGGGCCTGCCCGACGCCGCGGTGAAGGAGTCCCGGGACCGGGTGCGCTCCGCCCTGCGCAACTGCGGCTTCGACTTTCCCGTGGGGCGCATCACCATGAACCTGGCCCCGGCGGACAAGCGGAAGGAGGGCCCCATCTACGACCTGCCCCTGCTGCTGGCCCTGCTGCGGGCTTCCCGGCAGCTGGACCCCCTGCCGGAGAACGCCCTGTTTTTGGGGGAGCTGTCCCTGTCGGGGGAACTGCGGCCCATTCGCGGGGTGCTGGCCATGGCGGCCCAGGCCTGGCAGACGGGCTACAAAGAGCTGTACGTCCCGGCCTCCAACGCCAGGGAGGGCGCGGTGATCCAGGGCCTCACCGTCTACCCGGTGGAGAACGTCCGCCAGCTGCTGGACCACCTTTCCGGGGACGCCCCCCTCTCCCCGGCTAAGCCCGTAGACAGCCTGCCGGAGCCCGGGCTCTCCCTGGACTTCGCCGACGTCAAGGGCCAGGTGGAGGTCAAGCGGGCGCTGGAGATCGCCGCGGGGGGAGGCCACAGCGTGCTGCTGCTGGGCCCGCCCGGCTCGGGGAAGAGCATGCTGGCAAAGCGCCTGCCCTCCATCCTCCCGGACATGACCTTTGAGGAAGCTTTGGAGGCCACCAAGATCCACTCCATCGCCGGGCTCCTCCCCGAGGGCTCCGCCCTGCTGAAATCCCGGCCCTTCCGGGCGCCCCACCACACCATCTCCACCGCGGGGCTGGCAGGCGGGGGCCCTGTGCCCCGGCCGGGGGAGATCTCCCTGGCCCACAACGGGGTGCTGTTTCTCGACGAGCTGCCCGAGTTCGCCCGGGGCGCCCTGGAGGTGCTCCGCCAGCCCATGGAAGACGGCTCGGTGACCATCGCCCGGGCGGGGGGCAAGGCCAGCTACCCCTGCCGGTTCATGCTGGTGGCGGCCATGAACCCCTGCCCCTGCGGGTACTTCGGCCACCCCACCCGGCCCTGCACCTGCACCTCCAAGGCGGTGGAGCGGTACCTGTCCCGGATCTCCGGCCCGCTCCTGGACCGGATGGACCTGCACGTGGAGGTGCCCCCGGTGGAGTACGACGAACTGTCCTCCCAGGCCCCGGGGGAGCCCTCCTCCCAGATCCGGCAGCGGGTCAACGCCGCCCGGCAGCGGCAGCTGGCCCGGTTCGGGGACACGGGGCTGACCTGCAACGCGGAGATCCCCGCGGCGAAGCTCCAGGAGTTCTGTCCCACCACCCCAGACGCGGACAAGCTGTTAAAGCGCACCTTCGAGAAGTTCGGCTTCTCCGCCCGGACCTACGACCGGGTGCTGAAGGTGGCCCGGACCATCGCCGACCTGGACAACAGCGAGGCCATCACCTCCGCCCACGCCGCCGAAGCCGTGCAGTACCGCACCCTGGACCGGAAGTATTGGCTCCACCAAGGGCAGTGAGCAGGGCAGGTAAGAGGAAATAAGGAAATAGCGGCGCCGGGGAGAGGTTTTGCGGCGGCTCCCGTCTCGCCTGCCTAGGAGGTAAGATGAGAGGATACCGCCCAGGTCGGGAAAACCTACCCGAAAACCCCGGTGAGCGAACGAAGTGAGCGGATAGGGGTTTTCCCTGGCCCGTCCGGCCACGGACGATTTTCCCGACCCGTCCGGCCACGGACGGATTTTCCTGGCCTGCGGTGCCAACCGCCCCGCCCCGCGCCTGCCAGACACAAAAAGCCCACTGGGGACCTGGTCCCCGGCGGGCTTTTGCATGGCGTATTTACTTGCGGTAGTCGTAGGCCTCCGCTCCCAGGGGGAAGTCGAAGCCGTAGATGTTGTAGCGGTAATCAGAGTTTCCAGGGGTGGCGGCCTCGTAATTGCCGAAGAAGAAGATCTTGCACTCCGCCAGGCGGCGGATGACCAGGCCCTCCCAGACGCCGCCGCCGGCCTGGTTCCACTGCAGGAAGTTGTTGGCCAGCACGGTGGAGTCGGCATAGGCCAGGTCGTGGGTCCAGGTGCCGGAGAGCCGCACGTAGCCCGCGGGCATCCAGCCGGTCTTGCCGTTGTAGCTCACCTTGTACCAGACCTCCTGCTGGGTGGTGCTGCGGTAGGCCTGGTAGTCCGTCACCGTGACAGTGGCGCCATGGGGCACGGTAACGATCGCGCTGCTGTCCAGGGAGGTGTCGGAGAAGATGTTGGCGTCCCCGGCGTTCAGGGTACCAGTGACACTGCCCTTAGACTTGATGGGAGTGGGGTCCACGGCGTTGACGATCACCGCGGAGGTCCAGTTGCTGCTCTCGTTCAAAGTGCCGGTGCCCAGGTTGAACACGAAGCTGGTCAGGGCGTCGAACTGGGCCTGGCTCATCTTCAGGCTGTGCATGCTGCGGAAGTTTTCCACCGCCGGGGAGAAGGTCTCGTTGGCGATCTGCACCAGCTGGGCGAAGAGCTCCGCCTCGGTCAAATTGTTGTAGAAGGTGGTGTTCACCGGCACCACGTAGCCGTGGCCCACGGTGGGGTAGCCGGAGACGATGGGGTCGTCCGCCACCTCGGGGAAAGCGCCCTCAAAGTCGGAGATGCGGTTTAACCCCTCGGTGCTCACCCGGCGCTTGTCGTAGCTGGTGGCGGTCACGCTGGTGGGGGCGCTGCTCACCACCACCTCAAACTCGTAGTAACCGCTGGACCAGCCGCTGCCGGACTGGGAGTAGGCCCGCACCGTATAGGTATCGGCGCTGGGGAAGGTGACGCTCTGGTGGAACACCCGCACCGTGTTGGTGGGCAGGCCATAGTCGGACTTGCGGGACTGGGTCTCGTACTGGCTGGTGGTGTAGGAGCTGCCCCCCACCACCTCGAAGCGCACGGCGCTGCGGCTGCTGTCGGTGACGGCGATCAGGTCGAAGGCCACATTGGCCCGGGGGCTGTTCTCCTCGCCGTAGGCAAAGCGCACAGGCTCGGCGGCGGTGACGGTGACATTCACCGACTTGGACACGTTGCCGCCCGCGTCCCGGAAGGTGATGGTGGCGCTGCCCGGGGCGTAGCCGTAGATCATGGCCCCGCCGGAGGAGCCGGAATAAGTCACCATATACCCCACGTCGGCCGCACTGTCGTTGGAGCTGGACCAGGTGATGTCGCTGAGGGTCACGTCCGTGGACACATCCAGCCGGACGGTCTCGTACTGGTGCAGGGTGAGGTTTGTGGCGGACAGGCTCAGTGAGGAAGCCACCCCCGGGGTGTAGGGCGCCATGTAGTCAGAGTGGGCGTAGCCGGTGGTGCCGTCGGAGGTGGTCACCTGGAGCCAGGGGTCCTGGCTCACGTCTTTCACGGTGACCACAGAGCCGTATGTCATCAGCTTCAGGGTCTCTCCATTCACCGGGGATTTCCGCAGGCGCAGGCCGTCGGTGGCGGTAACCCGGGCGGTGTCCCCCACCGCCAAAGTCCCGTTGGGCTCCTCGCTGGGCTGGTCAACCGGGTCGTCGCCGGTAGAGGGGGGCGTGGTGGCGGTCTCCACCCGCACGTAGTCCCCGCTGATGTACCCGGTGATCCCCGAGGCGGTGCGCACCCGCAGCCACCCGGAGCTGGAGGACAGCACCGTCACTTTGTCCCCGCTGTTCACATAGCCCAGGACCTCATAGCTGGTGCCGGGGCCGCTGCGCACCCGCACCTCGTTGCCGGTGACAGTTCCCGTGGCGGAGCTGGCGTCCACTTTGGGCTCCGCGGCCTCCGCCACGTGGAGGAAGGCCCAGTGGCTCTGGGGCACGTCGATGAACTTCTGCTCGTTCCGGTCGGCGGCGAAGCCGTCCCCGGTGCGGCCCAGGGCCACATTCACCATCTTGGTGGCCTCGGCCCGGGTCATGTTGTTGTCCGGGCGGAAGGTGCCGTCCCCGTAGCCGCTGGCCCAGCCGTTGGCCACGGCGGTGCAGATATACCGGTACCCCCAGTGGCTGGAGGACACGTCGTTAAAGGTGACGGACCCGCCGCTAGTAGTTCCCATGCACACGCAGAGGATCTTCAAAAACTCCACCCGGGTGATGGGGGCGTTGGGCTGGAAGGTGCCGTCCCCATAGCCGCCCACAATGTCCTTCTGGGCCAGGGCGTTCACCGCGGTGTAGTACCACTGGCCGCTTTTCACGTCGGTAAAGGAGGAGGAGGACACCGGGGGCTTGGCGGCCAGCAGCTCGTAGATCACCTTGGCGGCCTCGGCCCGGGTCATCACGTTGTCCGGCCGGAAGGTGCCGTCGCCATAGCCGTCCATGTAGGTGGTGTGGCCTCCGGTGACCAGCAGAGGCTGGGCGGAGTAGGTCTCCTCCTCCAGCTCCACCGCTTCCTCTCCCGAGGCCGGCTCCTCGCTGGGAGCGGGGCTCTCAGAGGGAGCGGGGCTCTCCTCCGGCTGAGACTCTTCCGGCTGGGATTCCTCTGCCTGAGATGTTTCCGGCTGGGACTCCTCCGGCTGAGGTGTCTCCTCCGGCTGGGGAGTGGCCTCCCCCTCCACGCCCTCCTGCTGGGAGGGCTCCTCCTCCGTTTCCGGGGCGGCAGAGGGCTGGGTCTCAGGGGCCTGGGTCTCTGTGGGCGCCGGAGAGCTGAGGGCGCTCTCCTCTGCCTGGGCGGCCAAAGGCGCCGCCGCCAGGCAAAGGGCCAGCAGGGAGGCTGCCAGCTTTTTAGAAAGGCCTCGGCAGGCCTTGCACGCGTTGGGATACTTCATAGGACCTCCACAAAAGGGAAACACAGGTTTCCATAATATCATCGCCCATTATAGCCCAAAGATTACAAAATTGCAATCTTTTGCGGGAAATTCCCGGAAAAACCCAGGGATTTCCCCTATCTCTGTGAAAAACAAGGGGCGTTTTCCCCCGTTTTTCCCGGGGGAAAGGGACGAAAAAAGCCCCGGAAGGCTTTCCCTTCCGGAGCTTTGGAAGACAAAACTACTCTTACAGCTTCTCCACCAGGGCCTTGGTGTCCCGGGCGATGACCAGCTCTTCGTTGGTGGGGATGACGTACACCGCGATGGCGGAATCCGCCGCGGAGATCAAGCCTTCCTTGCCCAGCTTCATCTCCTCGTTCTTGGCGTCGTCCAGCTTGACCCCCAGGAACTTCAGATAGTCGCACACGGCCTTCCGGTGACCGGGATGGTTCTCTCCCACGCCGGCGGTGAAGACGATGGCGTCGCAGCCCCCCAGGGCCACCATGTACCCGCCGATGAACTTGGAGATCTGGTACTCCAGGATGTCGTGAGCCAGCTTTGCCCGCTGGTTGCCCTCGGCGGCGGCCTTGGTCACGTCCCGGTCGTCGGAGGAGACGCCGGAGATGCCCAGCAGGCCGGACTTCTTATTCAGCACCTGGTCCATCTCGGCGGGGGTCAGGTGCTCCTTCTCCATAATAAAGGTGACCACGGAGGGGTCCAGGGTGCCGGTGCGGCTGCCCATCATAAAGCCGTCCAGGGGGGTCAGGCCCATGCTGGTGTCGATGACCTTCCCGCCGTCGATGGCGGTGATGGAAGAGCCGTTGCCCAGGTGGCAGGTGATCATCTTCAGATCCTTGATGTCCTTGCCCATAAGGCCGGCGCAGCGGTGGCTCACATACCGGTGGGAGGTGCCGTGGAAGCCGTAGCGGCGCACGGCGTACTTCTCATAGTACTCGTAGGGGACGTTGAACATGTAGGCCTTGGGAGGCATGGTGGCGTGGAAAGAGGTGTCGAACACCACCACTTCGGGGACCTTCTCCCCGAAGACTTCCCGGCAGGCCCGGATGCCCTGGCTGTGAGCCTTGTTGTGCAGGGGGGCCAGGGGGATCAGGCTCTCGATGTCCTCGATGACCTTCTCGGTGACCAGGACGGACTCGTGGAAGATGGCGCCGCCCTGCACGATGCGGTGGCCTACAGCCGCCACTTCGTCCAGGTTCTTGATCACGCCGTACTCCTCGTCCAGCAGGGCGTTCTTCACCTGCATAAAGGCCGCGGCATGGTCCAGCATGTTCACGTTCTTGTGGAGCTCCCGGCCATCGGCGGTCTTGTGGGTGAAGATGCCCCCAGGCATGCCGATGCGCTCGCAGTTGCCCTTGCACACCATCTGTTCGTTGTCCATGTCGATGAGCTGGTACTTGAGAGAGGAGCTCCCCGCGTTGATCACTAGAATTTTCATGTTCCTAACCTCTTCCTTTCGCCCCCGCCGGGCAAACCCCACCGGGATCCTTTGCGTACTTTCCCTCCCCTCCCCCTTGCGCCGGGGCGGGGAGATACGATAAAATAGACAAGAAGGCCAGGCGCCCTGGGAACAAGGCGCCGCCCATGCCCTTTCATTTTAATACAATTTCCACGGGAATTCAAGGAGTTTCACAAGAAAATGCCGGAGAAAAGGAAAGTCTGCGCCGTCATCTGCGAGTTAAATCCCCTGCACGCCGGGCACCAGGCCCTGTTCGCCCACGCTAAAAAAGGGGGCCGTGCCCTGGTGTGCGTCCTCTCGGGGAACTTTGTACAGCGGGGGGAGCCCGCCCTGCTGGACAAGTGGGCCAGAACAAAACTGGCCCTGCACAGCGGCGCCGACCTGGTTCTGGAGCTGCCCCTGCCCTGGGCCATGGCCGGGGCGGAGCGCTTCGCCGCGGGGGGCGTGGCCCTAGCCGCCGCCCTGGGGAACGTGGACACGTTGCTCTTCGGCAGCGAGGAGCCGGACCTGCAGCCGCTGGAGCGGCTGGCGGAGGCTCTGCTCTCCCCGGCGTTTTCCCAGGCCCTGCAGGGGGAGGACCCGGCCCTTCCCTTCGCCCAGCGGCGGCAGCAGGCGGCGGCCCGGCTGGTGGGGGAGGACGCCGCCGCCCTGCTCGCAAAGCCCAACTGCATTTTAGGGGTGGAGTACCTAAAAGCCATCCGCGCCCAGGGGGCGGCCCTGCAGGCGGAGACCTTCCCCCGGCTGGGAGCGGGCCACGACCGGCCGGAGGCGGAGGGCCCCCTGCTCTCCGCCAGCCAGGCCCGGGAGCTGCTGGCTCAAGGCGGGGACGCCGAGGGCAGGCTGCCGGCTGTCACCCAAAAGGCCTGGCGGGAGGAAGCAGCCGCCGGCCGGGCCCCCGCCCTTCTCTCCCGGCTGGAGCTGCCAATTTTATGTAAACTTCGAACCATGTCCCCCCAGGACTTCGCCGCCCTCCCCGACGTGAGCGAGGGCCTGGAGCACCGGCTGTACCAGGCCGCCCGCCAGGCGGGGAGCCTGGCGGAGCTGCTGGGGGGGATCAAGTCCAAGCGCTACCCCACCGCCCGGGCCCGGCGGCTGGTGCTCTCCGCCTTTCTGGGCCTGGGGAGCGGCCCGCTGCCTCCCCTGCCCCCCTATCTGCGGGTGCTGGGCATGACCCCCACCGGCCAGGAGATTCTGAAGGAGGCCACCCCCGCCCTGCCCCTGGCGGCCCGCCCCGGGGACTTCCAAAAGCTGGGGGGCCAGGCCCTCACCCTCTTCCAGCTGGAGGCCCAGGCCGACGACCTGTACGCCCTGAGCTCCCCCACCCCCCAGCCCTGCGGCAGGGACTACACCCAGGGGCTCATCAAGATAGGGTTTTATGGGGAAAGAGAGGATCAGCCATGAAAGAGTCAAAGCGCTGGCAGGATATCCTCATCGGCGTAGGGATTTTGGCCGCGGCCACTTTCCTCATTGCGGGAGTGTGCGGCCTGGTGTGCGCGATCTTTATGCTTCCCCTGGGCTTTCGCTACGAGAGCTTGTGGGATATCGTGGTGTTCTTTTTCTGGGGCAGCTTGGTAGCCATCCCCATCTCCCTGGTGGCGGAGGCCCTGCCCAAGGCCCTGTACGCCCTGGGGAAGCTCCCCCGCTGGGGCGCCCGGCTGCTGTACCTGGCGCTGGACTCCTTTGCCACGGCCCTGGGCCTGGCGGTGGTGGATATGTTCCTGGAAAGCGTCTCCGCCACGGACGTTTCCTTGTGGGTAGCGGGCCTGCTGCTGGCTTTGCCGGGATTGAAAGACGTGGGAAAAGACGCCGGTGACGACAAAACTCCATGAAAAAGGCATCCGCCCTTTTCCAGGTGGATGCCTTTTCTTTTACAAGTTCCGCAACCCCTTGGGGTAGTGGTTCTTCAGCCTGCCGCCGGAGGCTTTGCCGAAACCGGTGGGCACGCCGCCGGCGCACAGGGCGGTGTAGCCCTTGCCCTCGCAGCCGATCTCCTCCCCCCGGAGGAAGGCGAGAAGGACTGGGCTGTCCCAGGGAAGATCCAGCGCCTGGCGGCAGTCCTCTTTCCGGGCGGCCTGGAAGGCGGCGTGGGAGGGCTCCCACCGCTTGCCCTTTTTGCGGCACAGCTCCACCCCGGCCCGGAGCACCCCCAGGCCGGAGAGCTCCGGCAGGCCCTGGGGCAGCAGCAGGACCTGTTCCCCAAACCGGGCGGCGTTCCCCGGCCAGGGGCAGGTGAACAGTTCCTCAAATAGGGCCCGGGGCTCCCCTTCCTCTTTTTGGGGGAGCAGTCCGGCAAACTCCCCGGCCCGGCAGGGGTTCTCCCCCACCCGGCGGAACTTGGCCACAAAGTGGCCCTCGCCCCCGTCCATGGGGAAGACCCGCCGCACCGGCAGGCCCTCCACCCCCGGGCGGCCGAAGGCCAAATCCAGGGGGACCAGCTCGAACTCCGGGTGGGCGGAGAGGAACCACCGGACGTTGTCCTCGTTTTCCTCCCGGGAGAAGGTGCAGGTGGAGTACACCAGCACGCCCCCCTCCCCCACCGCCAGGGCGGCGGAGTCCAAAATGGCCCGCTGCCGCTGGGCGCAGGCGGCGGGGGCTTCCGGGGTCCACTGGCCTATGGCCTGGGGGTCCCGGCGGAACATGCCCTCCCCGGAGCAGGGGGCGTCCACCAGCACCCGGTCAAAGAAGCCCCGCAACCCCTCACACAGCCGCTGGGGGTGGCAGGAGGACACCACCCCGTTTCGCACCCCCAGACGCTCCACGTTGGAGAGGAGGATCTGGGCCCGGGATTTTACGATCTCGTTGGCCCAGAGCAGCCCCCGGCCCTCCAGCTGCCCGGCGATCTGGGTGGACTTGCCCCCGGGGGCGGCGCACAGGTCCAGCACA
>DXDU01000129.1 GCA_019115285.1 Candidatus Acutalibacter pullistercoris | reverse complement strand
ACCGAGGGGGTTGTCAAAAGGGGGGAGCGATAGCTCCCCCCTTTGGAATGAGATTATAGATTTATTTCCCCCTCCCGTACAGAAAAGCTAAAGATTCCCGCTCGCCATCCTTACGAGAGGGGGTAGGGGGGTGGGTACCGCATAGCCTCCTTGCCCGGCAGGCGAGACCGGGGGGTGGGCACCCCAAAGCTATCCCATGCGGCGGACGAGACGGGTGTGGGCAGAAGCAAACCCCAGCAAGGTGGCAGGCAGTCGGCCGTCACCCGGCGCCGTGGCGGTGGCCTTGCCCGTTCCCCTGGCCCTGGCCGTTCCCACGACCTTGCCCGTTCACCTGGCCTTGGCCGTTTCTTTGACCCTGACCGTTCCCTTGGCCGGGGCCGTTTCCGCCGCCCTGGCTCTGGGGCTGGGAGCTGGCGCTTGCGGGCTCTTGGGGCTGGGTCTCGCCTTCGGTGAGGTCCTCCAGCCGCTGGCGCAGCTCCTTCATGGATAGGCCTGCCACGTCCTGGGGGGTGAGCTCCGGGTCAAGCTGAGCCAGCTGCAGGTAGACCCGGTACTTGCCGTAGGGCAGCCCCGCCGCCTGGGCGGCTTCCAGGTCCTCCTCCTCCGCCAGGGAGCAGGCGGCCTCTCCGGCACAGCCCTCCACCCGGGACAAGATCTCCGCGCACTGGGCCTGGTCCTCCCCGGTGACGGCGATGGTCAGCTCCCCCTCCTCCGCCAGGGGGGCGCTCTCCGCCACGATAGCCTCCACCGCCTGGGCCACAGGCCGGTGCTGGAAGGTCTCCCCCAGGGCCGCCTCGTCCTCCTGGGGGGAGTCCGCCCCCACCACCAGGCCGAAGCGGTTCACCGACAGCCGCAGGGGCTGCTCCAGGTCCAGGTGCACCGCAGCGGTGGGGGTGAAGTACAGCCAGCCCCCCAAAAGCCCCGCGGCGCACACCGCCCCCAGGGAGCACCCGGCCGCCGCCAGCCGCCGGGCCCAGGGCTTTCGCCTTTCCCCGAAGTCCCCTGTGCGCTGGGCCAGGCGGGCCATGGTCTTCTCCTTTAAAGCCTCCCCCGCCTCCACGGCGGCGAAGGCCTGTTTGATCTTACGCTCCATCCCCATCGCCTCCCAGCGTTTTTCCCAGCAGTTCCCTGGCCCGGGCCAGCCGGGTGTAGATGGTGTTCTCCCCCTTGCCCAGCAGCCTGCCGATCTCCTTGGCGGTGTAGCCCTCGTAATAGTGCAGGTACACCGGGTCCCGGTACTTTTCCGGCAGGGAGAGCACCGCCGCCAGCACCTCCCGGCTCTCCTGGTCCGGGGGAGCCGCCAGGTCCAGTGCCTCCTCCAGGGAGGCCCGGCGGCTCCGGGCCCAGCTGCGCAGCAGGTCCCGGCAGGCGTTCACCGTCACCCGGATGAGCCAGGCCTTTTCGTGCTCTTCACTTGTAAACACCTGGGGGGAGAGGACGTACCTCAAAAACACGGTTTGAAACACGTCCTCGGTGTCCGCCTGGTTTTTCAGGTGAACCAGGCACAGCCGCCGCACCATGTCCCCATGGCGGTCCAGAGCGGCCCTTGTCTCCTCCTCGCTGCGCATGTCCTCACATCCGTTATCTGTTCCGTCCTCCCCGGAAGCCCTGGCCGTTCCCAGCGCCCCGGCATCCCTGTCCCGTTCCGTACCGGTCGCAAATCCCGTCGCCATCGGCGTCCACAAAGTTCTGTCCCTGTCCGCCCTGGCCGCGGCCTGTGCCCAAATTGTCACAGACTCCATCTTCGTCAGCGTCCACGAAATTCTGGCCCCGGTGGCCGCCGCCCCGCCAGCCGGAGCCGCAGCCCAGGCCGCACCAGTCGCACAGGCCGTTGCCGTCCTCATCCCTGTAGGCGCAGGCGGCACCCCGGTTGTCGCAGATCCCGTCGCCGTCAGCGTCCACAAAGTTCCTTCCGGTGAGAGCAGCGGCGGCAGCCCCCGTTCCCAGGGACAGCGCCAGCCCCGCGGCCAGAGCCGCCGCCAACAATTTCTTCTTCCACATGGTTCTTCCTCCTTTGGCTGTGTTGTTTGTGGCTTTCACTACAAACACGGCTGAGGAGACCCAAACCTTTCACCGGCGGAACACTTTTTTCTCCCCCTATCTTACCAGACTTCCCCTCCGGGGGCAAGCCGGGGAAGATTAGGAGATTCTTTTTCTGTTTATTCTTGACTTTGCCTCCCGTTTTGCTATACTGAATCCAAAGGAAAACCCAGGAGTTCAAAGAACTTCTCGCCGGAACCGGAAGGGAGGAAAGAGAGATATTCTCAAAACGGTTTCCAGCCTTTCTCCTGGCCTGCTGCGCCCTGTTCCCCCTGCCGGGGTGCGAGACCGAGGACGACCGGTACTTCAACAGCCTGGTGGCGGAGCGAAAAGAGCAGCTGTCCCTGGAGGAGGAAGGCCCCTGGCGCTACCTGGGCATGGAGCCCCAGCCCGGGGACGACCTGGAGGGGGAGATCACCGTGCGGGCCTTTACCGTAAACAGCAACATCCCCTTGCTGGACACCCTGGCCCACGAGTTCATGTTCCGGCACCCGGCGGTGAAGGTCAATGTGGAGTGGGTGGTGGACTACCTGGATTCCCTGGTCACCAGCGCCGAGAAAAAGGCGGACCTGAACCAGGTGTTCGAAGAGGAACTGCGCCTCTCCATCGCCACCGGCAGAGCGGACTACATCATTTTCGACAACGGCTGGATTGATCTGGACGTGGCGCCCCTGTCCACCAGCGGGGCGCTGGAGGACTTCGGCCCCACCCTGCGGGAGGACTTTCCCGAGGGCTTTTTCTACGAGGACGTGCTGGAGGCCTTCCAGGTGGACGGCCGGCAGACCGTGCTGCCCCTTTCGGTAAGCTACACCTCCATCGCCTTTGACCGGGAGTGGCTGGAGAAGCTGGGCATCGACCCGGGGGCGGTGGACAGGGTGAGCACCGCCCAGGTGATGGACTGGTACCAGCAGGCCTTGGAGCTGGACCCGGACTTGGGGCTCTTCTTCAACAGCCCGCCCATCGACCAGATGCTCGACCTGGAGCGTACCGCCTACATGGACCTGGTTGATCGGTCCTGCACCTTTGACAGCCCTGCCTTTATCAAGTACCTGACCCAGCTGACGAAGATCCGGAACAGCGAACCCCTACTGGAGGCGGAGGCCCCGGACCTGGTGGGGGCCTCTCCCACCATCGACGACTTCAGCGTGTACCAGCTGTACCAGCACACCGGGAAACTGCGGGGGAATTACCAATACCTGGTGAACGATCCGGACCCCCTGTTCGACGGCCTGCGCCGGCAGATGAAGGTGTTCACCGACTCCAAACCAGCCCTGGCTGTGCTGGACGCGGCCAGGCCCCACACGGTGCTCACCCAGTGGCAGCCTTTGGACTACCTGGCCGGGCCCTATCCCCTCACCAACTCCAAGGGGGAGCTGGGCATTGTGGCCCAGGAGAGCTTTCTTCTGCCCGCCTCCATGCAGGACAAGAATTTGGCCTGGGAGTTCATCAAATACTGCGTGGGGGAGCGGGAAGAACCCCGGATCTACGGGGAGGGGCCCATCCACTACTACACCCCCTACTTCCCCACCAACCGGTACAACCTGGGCACCATGGCGGAAGACGTGACAAACGACGAGGGGCTGGGCTCCACCAACGCCCCCTTCGACACGGGGATTTTCGGCATGGACCCCCAAATCTATATTGACGCGGTGGAGGACCTGTTCACCGGGCCCCTGGCGCCCCTGGAATACTATGACCAGATCGGCATCCAGGAGTTTATCGACGAGATGATCCTCCACCGGCTGACCACCCCGGAGGAGTGCGCGGAGAAAATCCAGGGCCGGGTCACCATCAAGCTCAACGAGTGAGGAGTGGATTTTTCAAAACAGGTCTGCTATAATAGGGAAAAATCGTCATACAGGGGGAACTCTCTCATGGAATATCTCAAGCTGAAAAGCGGCACGGACATCCGGGGCGTGGCGGTAGAAGGGGTGGAAGGCCAGCCCGTCACCCTGACAGACCAGGCGGTGGAGGACATTCTGGCCTCCTTCCTGTGCTGGGTCCAGCGGAAGCTGGGGGCCGCCCCCCAGGGGCTGCGGCTGGCGGTGGGCCGGGACTCCCGGATCTCCGGCCCCAGGATCGTCGCCGCCATCCGCCGGGTGGCGGAGCGCTACGGGGTTATAGGCCTGGACTGCGGCCTGGCCTCCACCCCCTCCATGTTCCTGGCAACTTTAGATCTGGACTGCCCCTGCGCAGTGCAGGTCACGGCCAGCCACCATCCCTATCACCGCAACGGCCTGAAGTTCTTCACCAAAGACGGGGGCTTGGACGGCCCGGACATCGCGGAGATCTTAGAGGGCGCCCAGCGGGGGGACCGGCCCGGGCAGGAGGCCCCCGGCTCCTGGCAGCAGGTGGACCACATGGCCGCCTACGCCCACACCCTCCGGGAGCAGATTAAGGAAGGGGTGGCAGCCCAGGACTACGACCACCCCCTTGCGGGCTTTCACATCGTGGTGGACGCCGGCAATGGCGCCGGGGGCTTTTACGCCTCCCAGGTGCTGGCGCCTTTGGGAGCGGACGTGTCCGGCAGCCAGTTCTTAGAGCCTGACGGCATGTTCCCCAACCACGTGCCCAACCCGGAGGACAAGGCCGCCATGGACGCCATCTCCCAGGCGGTGGTGGCAAACCACGGGGACCTGGGGGTCATCTTCGACACCGACGTGGACCGGGGCGCCGCCGTGGACAGCCAGGGGGTGGAGATCAACCGGAACCGCCTGGTGGCCCTGGCCTCGGCCATCGCCCTGGAGAAGTGCCCCGGGGGCACCGTCGTCACCGACTCCATCACCTCCGACGGGCTGAAGGAGTACATCGAGCGGACCCTGGGGGGCCGGCACTACCGGTACCAGCGGGGCTATAAAAACGTGATCAACAAGGCCCTGAAGCTCAACGCCCGGGGGGTGGACTGCCCCCTGGCCATCGAGACCAGCGGCCACGCCGCCATGCGGGACAACTACTTCTTGGACGACGGGGCTTACCTGGTCACCCAGATCATCATCAAGATGGCCTCCCTGCGCAAGGAGGGCAAGGACCTCCACGACCTGCTGGCCCCTCTGAAAGAGCCCGCCGAGGAGCTGGAGATCCGCCTGCCCATCACCGAGGAGGACTTCCGGGCCAGGGGCCTGGAGCTCATCCTGAACCTGGAGGTCTACGCCAGGGCCCAGGGCTGGTCCATCGCCCCGGACAACCGGGAGGGCCTGCGGGTGTCCTTCCCCCGGGGGGAGGGGGACGGCTGGTTCCTGCTGCGGCTGTCCGTCCACGACCCCATCCTGCCCCTGAACGCAGAGAGCAACGTCCCCGGCGGGGTGCGGCTCATCCTGGAGCAGCTGGCCCAGTTCTTCCGGGAGAACAGCCAGGGCATCGACCCCTCCCCCCTCTTCTCCGCCCTCTCCTAAGGGCGTAGCGGTTGGCACCGCAGGCCGGGAAAATCCGTCCGTGCCCGGACGGGGCAGGGAAAACCCCTATCCGTTCGCTTCGCTCACTCACCGGGGTTTTCGGGCGGATTTTCCCAACCTGGAGGGGTGGAGTGACCTAAAATTCCGGAGCTTGCGGAGGGATTTTATTGCCCCGTGGCGGCAGCCACCCCTTGGCCCCCTGTTAAGGGCTGCCCCCTCAGTCAGCGCTATGCGCTGACAGCTCCCCCTAAGGGGGAGCCGAGTGTGCCCACCCCCGTCTCGCCTGCGGGATGGGCAAGATTTGCGGTGCCCACCCCCTGCCCCCTCCCATGCACTTGCTATGCGTAGGAGGCCAGCCTACCGGCATGGGAGGGGGATTCAATTCTATAATCTCATTCCAAAGGGGGGAGACGGATGTCTCCCCCCTTTGATAACCCCCTTGAAAGACAGCCCTCTCAGTCACGACTACGTCGTGCCAGCTCTCCCAGAGGGAGAGCCAAGTCTCGCCTCCCCCCTTGGGGGAGGTGTCATCGCTGCAAGCGATGACGGAGAGGGCCGCCCTAAAAAAAGGGGGATTATCCAAAGGGGGAGGCTTTGCCTCCCCCTTTGGAATTAGACTATATAAAACCGTCCCCCTCCCGTACCGCAAAAGTGCGGATTATAGCTCACTATCCTTACGGGAGGGGGCAGGGGGTGGGCTAAATTAAGCTTACCGCCCAGGCAGGCGAGACGGGGGGCACCACCGAGCTATAGAATCGGGCTAGGTGCGCTGCCGGTCGGGGCGGTGGCCTATCGACCTGCGGGCGCGTGCGGCCGCCGCCCCTGGCTTTCTCTTGTCGCGGCTTCGCCGCTCTTAAGGTCGTGGAGCTCCGCTCCACACCTCGCAAGCTTTTTGTAAAAAGCTTGACCAAAAACTTTTTATTGTGGGCCCGGGTCACTGGCCCTTTTCCAGGGCAATGACCCCTGTGCGGGCGATCTCCCGGATGCCGTAGGGGCGCAGCAGGTCGCAAAGGGTGGCGCACTTGTCGTGCTCCCCGGCAAAGCGCAGGGTGATGGTCCCCTTGCTCACGTCCACCACCTCCGCCTTCATCAGGGCGGCGATCTCGTTGACTTCCTTCAGCGTCTGCATGTCCCGGCCGATTTTTACAAGCAGCAGCTCCGCCTGGGTGGCGGAGTCCCCCAGGTACCGGACCTTGATCACCGGCACCAGCTTGTTCAGCTGCTTCTCCACCTGCTCTAAAGTGTGGTCGTCCCCCTCTCCCACAATGGTCATCCGGGAGATGGTGGTGTCCTCGGTGGTGCCCACCGCCAGGCTGTCGATGTTGTACCCCCGCCGGGCGAACAGGGAGACCACCTTGGAGAGCACGCCAGGCTGGTTTTCTACCAGAACGGAAAGTGTGTACTTCATAAGCTCCTCCCTAAATGGACGGGGTGTCCGGGTCCACCCGGCACACCAGCACGTAAGCGGAAGGCGAGCGCAGCATTTCCCGGGCCAGGGCGCTTGCCTGGGCGTTGTTCTCCGCCCGGGCCGCCGGGATGCCGTAGGCCTGGCACAGAGCCACAAAGTCCGGGTTGCCGTCCATGTGGGTGGCCATGTGGCGGCAGGCGTACCGCTGGTTCTGCAGCTCCCGGACCATGCCCAGCCGGCGGTTGTCCAGCACCACCACTTTGATGGCGGCGTTCACCGCCCGGATGGTGGCCAGCTCGCACAGGCTCATCTGGAAGGCCCCGTCGCCGCACACAGCCACCACCTGGCTCTTTGGGCTGGCCAGCTTGGCCCCCAGGGCGGCGGGCAGGGCGTAGCCCATGGTGCCCAGCCCCCCGCTGGTGAGGAACCTCCCCTGGCGCAGGGTGTGGTGCCGGGCCGCCCAGATCTGGCCCTGACCCGGGTCCGCGGTGAGCACCGCGTCGTCCTCCATCAGCCGGGACAGCTCCCGGAGGAAGGAACGGGGCTCCACCCGGTCCTCCCGGTCCTCTCCCCGCTCCACGGCGGCCAGGCGGTAGCCCAGGGCCTGCTGGGCCCACTGGGGGCAGCACTGGGCCGGGGCCTGCTCCGTCAGGGCGGCGAGCACCTGGCGGATGTCCCCCACGATGGGCACGTCCACCCCCATGTTCTTCCCGATCTCCGCCGGGTCGATGTCGATGTGGATCACCTGGGCCTGCTCGGCGATCTGGTGGGGCACGGCGATGGCCCTGTCCCCCACCCTGGCCCCGCACAGCAGGATCAGGTCCGCCTCTTTCACCGCCCGGTTGGCGCAGCTGCGGCCGTACCGGCCGATCATCCCCAGGTACACCGGGTTCTTCTTCCCCATAAACTGGGGCTGGCCGGGGAACACCCCCAGGCCCATCATGGTGGCCACCGCGGGGATCCCCGTCTTCCTGGAGAAGGCCATCATCTCCTCCCGGGCCCCGGCGGAGACCACCCCGCCCCCGCAGATGATCACCGGCCGCTGGGCCCGCTCCAGGGCCTGGGCCGCCCGCTTGATCTGCAGGGGGTGGCCGGAGGTGTTGGGCTTATACCCCCGGATCTCCGCCCGCTCCGGGTAGGAGAAGGACTCCACCGTCTGCTCCTGCACGTCCTGGGGCACGTCGATGAGCACCGGCCCGGGCCGCCCAGTGGCGGCGATGTGGAAGGCCTCTTTAATCACCCGGGGCAGCTCCCCGGCGGACTTCACCAGGTAGCTGTGCTTGGTGAAGGAGTGGCAGGCCCCGGTGATGTCCGCCTCCTGGAACACGTCCCGGCCCAGCTGCTCCAAATTCACCTGGCCGGTGATGGCCACCAGGGGGATGGAATCCATATAGGCCGTGGCGATGCCGGTGATGAGGTTGGTGGCTCCCGGCCCGGAGGTGGCGATGCACACCCCTGGCTTCCCCGCCATGCGGGCGTAGCCGCTGGCCATGTGGGCGGCGTTCTGCTCGGTGCGCACCAGCACGTGGCGGATCTTCGACCGGTACAGAGCGTCGTAAAAGGGGCAGATGGCCGCCCCGGGGTAGCCGAAAGCGATCTCCACCCCCTCGGCTTCCAAACATTTCACCATAATCTGCGCGCCGCTGTTCATACTGTCACTCCCTCCTCTCCGACGGTTCCCAAACCATCAGCAAAAAGCGGTCTCCCGTGACCCCGTGGGTCACTTGGGCGGTCTCCCGGAACCCGCAGTCCCGGTACACCTTTTGGGCCCGCAGATTGAACTGCGCCACCGCCAGCCGGAAACAGCCGGCCCCCAGCTCCCGCCGGGCCCAATCCAAGCCCTGCTGCAGCAGGCCCCGCCCCAGGCCCCTGCCGCAAAGGTCGGGGCGCAGGCCTAGGCCCACATCCAAATAACCCTGCCTGTAAACATCCTCCCTGGTGGGGATGGTGGCGTTGGGCCCAAAGCAGAGGAAACCTCCCAAAGCGCCGCTCTCCTCCCGGCAGGCCAGGTAAGAGCCGTCCAGCAGCTCCGCTGGGTCGTCCTCCTCCGCCCAGTTGTACATCTCATAGGGGGCGGGGTACTGCCATTCCGTCACTTGACGGGCCTCCGGCCCTGTCATGGGGCCAAGGGCCCACCGCATCTTCCGTTCCATCCGATAACTCACTCCTCAATAGACCGCTGGGCACAGGCGTTTAAATCCATGCCGGCCACGTTCCCCGCCAGGAATTCGTAATACCCCTGGCTGGCGATCATGGCGGCGTTGTCCCCGCACAGGGACAGGTCCGGCAGGTACAGGGGCAGGCCCTTTTCCTTACAGACGGCCTGGGCCCGGCGGCGCAGCAGCCGGTTGGCGGACACCCCGCCCGCCAGGGCGATGCGCCTGGCCCCGGTCTCCTCCGCCGCCAGGAACAAGTTGTGGATCAGGCAGTCCACCACGGCTTTCCGGTAGCTGGCGCACAGGTCGGGGACAGAGACCTGCTCCCCCTTCTGCCTGGCGTTGTTCAAGAGGTTCAGCACCGCGGTCTTGAGGCCGGAGAAGCTGAAGTCCAGGGGCGCCCCGTCCACGTGGGGGTGGGGGAGCTTGTAGGCGTTCTCGTCCCCCTCCTCGGCGATTTTGTCCAGCTCCACCCCGCCCGGGTAGGGGATGCCCATGGCCCGGGCGGCCTTGTCGAAGGCCTCCCCGGCGGCGTCGTCCCGGGTGCGGCCCAGGATCTTCAGGCAGGTGTAGTCCTCCACCCAGACGATATGGCTGTGGCCCCCGGAGACCACCAGGCACAGGAAGGGGGGTGTCAGCTCCGGGCTGGAGAGGTAGTTGGAGGCGATGTGCCCCCGCAAATGGTGCACCGGGACGAGGGGCAGCCCGGTGGAGAGGGCCAGGCCCTTGGCGAAGTTCACCCCCACCAGCAGGGCCCCGATGAGCCCCGGGGCGTAGGTGACGGCGATGCCGTCCAAGTCGGAGAGGGACTTGCCGCTCTGGGACAGAGCCTCCCCCACCACCCCGGAGATGGCCTCGCTGTGGCGGCGGGAGGCAATCTCCGGCACCACGCCGCCGTAGATCTTGTGTTCCTCCACCTGGGAGGCGATCACCGAGGAGAGGATCTTCCTCCCGTCCTCCACCACCGCAGCGGCGGTCTCGTCGCAAGAGCTTTCAATGCCTAAGAGCAGCATGGGTCTTCCTCCTTTTCCAGGTCTTTGGTGAGCAGCAGCCCGTCCTCCACCGGGTCGTCGTAAAACCGCCGGCGGCGGCCTACCTCCCGGAAGCCCAGGCCCCGGTACAGCGCCAATGCCTCCAGGTTGGAGGGGCGCACCTCCAGGGAGAGGAACTCCCCGCCCCGGGCGGCGGCAGCCTGGAGCAGGGCTTCCATCAGCTTTCGCCCCACGCCCTGCCGCCGGGCCTCAGGGAACACCGCCACGTTGTCCACGTAGCACTCCCCGGCGGCGCAGTGCATCCCGGCGTAGCCCAGCACTTCCCCGGCCTCCTCCCCCACCAGGAAGCAGACGGCGGGGTTTGTCAACTCCTCCTTCAGGGCCTGGCGGCTCCAGGGCCGGGAAAAGCAAAGGCGCTCCAGCCTGGCCAGATCGTCCAAGTGACGTTCCTCCATAGGTACGATGGTCATCCCCCTCACCTTCTCCCTTCTCCTTTGTGAATAGGTCTATTATACCCCCGCCGCCCCATTTGCGCAAGCGGGGCTGGCGCGGGCCAGATTTGCAAAGCCCACCGCCGCCTCGCCAGGCGCGTGCCCGCGCGGGGCAATGAAATCCCTCCGCTGAGGGGCGCTCCGGGATTTTCAGCCGCCCT
>DXDU01000128.1 GCA_019115285.1 Candidatus Acutalibacter pullistercoris | reverse complement strand
ACCCAAGCCCTGGAGGACGAGGGAGACCTGATCGGGTTTACAAAAGAAGAGGAAGAGTAAACGCTGCCCCGGGGCTTGGCCCTGGGGCGGTTTTTTTATGGGGGAAGGAGGGCTGGTGGGGGAAGTGAGTCAAAGAGAGGGACGCTCCTTCGCTGAGGGGTGGGGAAAGGTGAGAGTCGCCGGGAGAGGGGCGTGGGAGAGGGACGCGTTTCTCGGAGATAAAAAGGGGAAGCGCTGCCCCACGGGGCTTGGCCTTGGGGCGGTTTTTTATGGGGGAAGGAGGGCGGCGGGGGGCGGAAGGGGTGTGGGTCGCTGGGAGGAGTGAGAGGGCGTCGCTGGAAGGGGGGCCTGGCGGTTTTTGCGGGGATCTCCCGCGGATGTGTGAGAAATGGTGGGGGCTGGGGGAAAACTAGGGCTTGTGGGAGTGGCGGATCTTTGGTATAATATAGAGCGACTATGGAAAGGAGACGGGGGACTATGCAAGTGAAACTTCTGGCCTACACCCCCCAGCCGGAAAAGACGGTGGCGGCCGCTGCCAAGCTGTGCTACGCCGCGGCGGACATCGACACGGTGCTGGAGGGGCTGACGGAGGAGAAGACCGCCTCCTTTCTGGACATGCTCAGCTCCATCGGCCACCAGAGCCCCATCGAGCACGCCAGCTTTACCTTTGGCATCGAGGGGGTGTCCCGGTCGCTGCTGGCCCAGATTACCCGGCACCGCATCGCCTCGTACAGCGTGCAGAGCCAGCGGTACGTGAAGGAGAAGGCCTTCGAGTTTGTGCTGCCCCCGGAGATTGAGAAGATCCCGGAGGCCAAGGAGGAGTTCCTGCGGGCCATGGAGGAGGACCAGCGCCACTATGAGAACCTGACGGCGGTGCTCCAGGAGGCCCACAAGAAGGAGCTGCTGGCGGCGGGAGAGGACGAGCAGTCCGCCAGCCGGAAAGCGGAGAAGCAGGCCATTGAGGACGCCCGGTTCGTGCTGCCCAACGCCTGCGCCACCAAGATGATGTGCACCATGAACGCCAGGGAACTGATGAACTTTTTCGCCCACCGGTGCTGCAACCGGGCCCAGTGGGAGATTCGGGCGCTGGCGGTGGAGATGCTGAAAGAAGTGAAGGCCGTGGCGCCCCATCTCTTCCAGAAGGCGGGGCCGCCCTGCCTGTCCGGGCCCTGTCCCGAGGGGAAGATGAGCTGCGGCAAGGCCGCCCAGGTGCGGGAGTACTACAAAGATCTGTGAGAGAAAAGGGGGAAAAGGGACCATGGCCCTAGTGGTGCTGGAAGGCCTGGACGGCAGCGGCAAGGGGACCCAGACCGGGCTGCTCCGCCAGGGGCTGGAGGACCGGGGGATCCCGGTGCGGCAGGTGACGTTTCCCGATTACCAGTCCCCTTCCTCCGCGCTGGTGAAAATGTACCTGGGGGGAGAGTTTGGCACGGACCCAGAGGACGTGAACGCCTGGGCCGCCAGCACGTTCTACGCCGTGGACCGGTACGCCAGCTACCAGAAGGACTGGAAGAAGGACTACCAGGCGGGGACGCTGATTCTCTGCGACAGGTACGCCACCTCCAACCTGGTGTACCAGATGGGAAAGCTCCCCCGGGAGCAGTGGGGGCAGTACCTTGCCTGGGTGGAGGATCTGGAGTATGAAAAGCTGGGCATCCCCCGGCCGGACGCGGTCCTCTATCTGGATATGCCCATTGAGATCTCTCAGAAGCTGCTGCTCTCCCGGTACCAGGGGGACAGCGGGAAGAAGGACATCCACGAAAGCCACCTGGAGTTTCTCCGGTCCTGCCGGGAGTGCGCCCGGTTCGCCGGGGAGAGGCTGGGGTGGAAAGTGATCTCCTGCGAAAACGGGGGCGAGCCACTGCCGGTGGAGGACATCCGCCGAGCGGTGGCGGAGGCAGTGGAGCCTTTGCTGATCAATTATTGAGAGAGAGGAGAGCCCCCTATGGAGGAGCAGGAGAAAAGACGCTCTGTCGTACAAAAGACCGTTTGGAAGGGCGTCAGCTTTGGCAGTGTGCTTGCCGTGGTTATCAGTTACTGCAACTGGCACTCGGTGGGCTGGGCCATCGTCCACGGCCTGCTCAGTTGGTTTTATGTGATCTATTACGTGATACGGTACGGCTTTTCTTGAGGAAAGGATGGTTTTCTATGGTCGTCGTGTTTTTGGCGGACGGTTTTGAGGAAGTGGAGGCCCTGGCCCCGGTGGATCTCATGCGCCGGGCGGGGCTGACGGTGAAGCTGGCGGGGGTGACGGGGATGGAAGTCACCGGCTCCCACGGCATTGCGGTGAAGGCCGACCTGGCCGCGGAGGACGTGGACCCGGAGAGCCTGGAGGCCATGATGCTCCCCGGAGGGCTGCCCGGCACCCACAACCTGGAGGCCTCCCCGGCGGTGCAGGCCTGCATCGACCGGTGCGTGGAGCGAGGGGCTTTGGTCTCCGCCATTTGCGCGGCGCCCTCCATCCTGGCCCACAAGGGGCTTTTGAAAGGGAAAAAGGCCACGGCCTTCCCCAGCTTCCAGAAGGATCTGGAAGAGGGCGGGGCCCTGCTCTCCGAGGCGTATGTGGTCCGGGACGGGCAGTTCCTCACCGGCCGGGGCATGGGGGTGGCAACCCAGTTCGGCCTGGCGTTGGTGGAGGCCCTGGTCTCCCGGGAGAAGGCCCAGGAGCTGCGGGCCGGCATACAGTGGCAGGACTGAGCGAGGAAAAGGCCGCTCTGCGAAAGAGCTTCCGGCGCCGGCGGCAGGACCTGCCGGGGCGGGAGGCCAAGAGCGGGGAGATCGCCCGCCGGGTGGAGGCGCTGGAGCTGTTCCAGAAGGCGGAGGAGATCTTGCTGTACCTGAGTAACGGCAGCGAGCCGGACACCTGGGCCCTGCTGGACAGGGCCTGGCAGCTGGGGAAAGGCGTGTTCGCCCCCCGGTGCTTGGACGGGGAAGGGGCCATGGGCTTCTTCCGGGTCCGGGAGAGGGGAGAGCTGCTCCCCGGGCGGTTTGGCTTGCAGGAGCCGGACCCCCAGCGGTGTGAGAGATGGCGGCCTGGGAACAGGGCGCTGTGTCTGGTTCCCGGCCTGTGCTTTGACCGGCAGGGGCGGCGGCTGGGTTACGGAAAAGGATATTACGACCGCTTTTTGGCGGCCTATCCCCTGCCGGCGGCGGGGCTTTGCTTCGGGGATCTGCTGGTCCCCAGGCTGCCGGGAGAGGAACATGACCGGAGCGTGGCTCTGGTGGTGACGGAGGAGGAAACGATTTTCTGCCTCCCACAGGGGCGTTGCCCCGGAAAGGATGGTGCGTTATGAACGACAGACAGGAGCGCGGCGGGAACAGCGGGCAGCCGGCCCAGGAGCGGTTCCAGCTGCAGATCGACGAGAAGGACCTGGCCACCGGCCAGCTAAACGTCCCCGGCCGGAGAAAGGCCCAGTCCCCCTATGGGGGCGGCCCCGGCAGCGACAAGGGGTACATGACGGAAAAGGAGCGCCGGGAGGAGGCCAAGGCCCACAAAAAGCGGGACAAGCTTAAGGCCAGGAAGAACAAGCGGATCTTCTCCCTGGTGTGGCTGTGCATGGTGGTGCTGGTGTCCCTGACCCTGGCAAGCTACCTGATCAAGGGCTCTAACGACTTTTTGGCGGTGGGGCGGCCGGAGGGCACCACCACCGTGACCATCCCCGACACGGGGATCACCGACGTGGACCAGCTGGCCCAGCTCCTCTACGACAGCGGGGCCATCGACCAGCCCCAGTTCTTCAGCCTGTACTGTAAGGTGAAGAGCATGGACCAGGCGGACTTTGACCTGATCGACACGGGGGACTACACCCTGGCCACCAACCTGGACTACGAGGACCTGATCAACACCCTGCAAAGCGGCAACGTGATCCTGGAAGAGGTGAATGTCACCATCCCCGAGGGCTATAACGTGCTGGAGATCGCCGCGGAGCTGGAGAAAAACGAGGTCTGCGACGCCCAGGAGTTCCTGGACTATGTAAATTCCGGGGACTTTACAAACTACGAGGAAGTGGCCCAGATCGGGGATGTGAGCGGCCGGTACTACGCGTTGGAGGGCTATCTCTTCCCCGACACCTACACCTTCTATAAAAACGACGACCTGGATATGGTCATCGGCAAGATGCTCAACAACTTCCACGAGAAGATGAGCGAGGACATCCGGGAGCAGATCAACGCCTCGGGCATGACCATGGACCAGGTGATCAACCTGGCGTCCATCATCCAGAACGAGGCCGCCAACGCCAGCGACATGTACATGGTGTCCGCGGTGCTCCACAACCGTCTGGACTGGGGCGCCGAGGCGGGCATCTACACCCTGGGGTGCGACTCCACCATGTTCTACCCCTACCGCAACGCCGCGGCGGTGCCGGAGACCGGGGCCTTGTCCTACGGCAACTACAACACCTACGAACTCCAGGGGCTGCCCCCCGGGCCCATCAGCAACCCGGGCATGGACGCCATTATGGCGGCGCTGAAGCCCTCGGCGGAGGGGTCTTCGTACCTGTACTTCTGCCACGCCGCCGACGGCACGGCCTACTACGCCAGCAATGAGTACGACCACATGTACAACCGGCAGCTGGCCGGTCTGGACTGATGGAGCGGAGAAAACCGGAGCTGCTGGCCCCGGCGGGAGACATGGAGCGGCTGCGGGCCGCGGTGGACTACGGCGCGGACGCGGTGTACCTGGGGGGCAAGAACTTCGGGATGCGCTCCGCACCGGCCAACTTCTCCTGCCAGGAGCTGGAGGAAGGGGTGGCCCTATGCCACCGGCGGGGGGTGAAGGTGTACGTCACCTGCAACACCCTGCCCAGGAACCAGGAGCTGCCTGAGATGGTACCCTTCCTCAAGTTCTGCCAGGAGGCGGGGGTGGACGGGTTCATCCTGTCGGACCTGGGGGTGATGGCCCTGGCCAAGAAGCACGCGCCCCAGGTGGAGCGGCACATCTCCACCCAGTTCGGCGTGGTGAACTACGCCGCTGCCCAGGCCTGCTTCGAACTGGGGGCCAGCCGGGTGGTGCTGGCCCGGGAGGTGCCCTTATCGGAGATCCGGGAGATCCGGGAGAAGGTGGACCCCCGGCTGGAGCTGGAGGCCTTCGCCCACGGCTCTATGTGCGTGTCCTTTTCCGGGCGGTGCTTGCTCTCCAACTACCTCACCGGGCGGGACGCCAACCGGGGGCAGTGCGCCCAGCCCTGCCGCTGGGAGTACACCCTGGTGGAGAAGGAGCGGCCCCAGCGGGAATTCGAGATCTTCCAGGAGGAGCGGGGGACGTACATCTTCAACTCAAACGACATGCGGATGATCCAGCACATCCCCGCCATGATGGAGGCGGGAATCTCCAGCCTGAAGCTGGAGGGCCGGGCCAAGTCTGCTTACTACGTGGCCTGCGTGACCCAGGCCTACCGCCGGGCCATCGACTTCTTCTCTGAGCACCCAGAGGAGGAGCTGCCGGCCTCCATTTTGGAGGAGACAGAGAAGATCAGCCACCGGACGTACTCCACCGGGTTCTACTTTGGGGACGAGCCGGGGGAGATGCCCGATCGGGGACAGTACACCAGGAATTACGAGCTGGTGGCCATCTGCCAGGGCCGAGAAGGAGACTATCTGCGCCTGACCCAGCGGAACAGGTTCTTCGCCGGGCAGGAGGTAGACATCCTCCAGCCGGGGAGAGAGCCGGTGCTGGCTAGGCTGGACCAGCTGAAAAACGGGGACTGGGAGCCCATTGAAAAGGCCCCCCACGCGGAGATGACCGTCTACTGGAAGACGGACCTGGAGGTGCAGCCAGGGGCGTACTTGCGGGTCAAAAAGGCGGCGCGGGCTGTGTGAGGACTGTGGATTGCTTTTTGCACCGAGGCTGGTCTGGCCTTCGCCCTGTGGGGCGTGTTTGAAAAGAACAATTGAGAAAGAGCGCTCGGGCGTGAGGCCTGGGCGCTGTTTTTCTGTGCAGGGCGCTGCTGGGCCGCTGCCGGGGAAATGGTCCGACGGGCGAAGGGAGAACGTCTCGCCGGGGGGCGGTGCCTCTGTCGTAAGGCCCCTTTTCCCCGCATATGCTTTTCCAAGAGCATGGAAAGGAGCGTTCCTATGAGACGGATCGGGAGAAAGGCCCTGGCATTGGCGCTGGGGGCGGTCCTGGCCCTGCCGGGGGTCTCTGCCCAGGGGGCCCAGGTGGCGGTCACCGCGCCGGCCGCTGTGCTGATGGAGGCCTCCACCGGGCAGGTGCTGTTTGAGAAGGGAGCCCACGACCGCCGGGCCTGCGCCTCCATCACCAAGGTGATGACATTGCTGCTGACCTTTGAGGCCCTGGAGGCGGGGAAGCTCTCTCTGGACCAGGAGCTGACAGCCTCGGCCCACGCAGCCTCCATGGGCGGGTCGGACATCTGGCTGGAGGAGGGGGAGCAGATGACTGTGGACGACCTGCTCAAGGCCACGGTGATCATGAGCGCCAACGACGCCGCGGTGGTGCTGGCGGAGGCGGTCTCAGGCAGCGAGGAGGCCTTTGTGGCCAGAATGAATGAGCGGGCCGGGGAGCTGGGCATGGAGGACACGGTGTTCAAAAACTGCAACGGCCTGGACGAGGAGGGCCACCTGACCAGCGCCTACGACGTGGCGGTGATGAGCCGGGCCCTGCTGGCCCATGAGAAGATACGGGACTACACCCTGACCTGGATGGACTCTGTGCGAAACGGGGAGACCCAGCTGGTGAACACCAACAAGCTCATCCGCTCTTACCAGGGCATTACCGGGCTGAAGACGGGCACCACCGGCCAGGCGGGGAGCTGCATCTCCGCCACGGCCCAGCGGGAGGGGATGGAGCTCATCGCCGTGGTGCTGGGGGCGGAGTCTACGGACCTGCGGTTCCAGGACGCCAAGGCTTTGCTGGACTACGGCTTTGCCGGTTGGAAGACTTTGACCCCGGAGGCTCCTTATTTGGGGCCGGCGGCGGTAGAGGGGGGCATGGCCCAGACGGTGGAAGTGGCCGCCGGGGAGATGCCCAGCCTGCTGCTCACGGCAGGAGAGGATGCCCAGGTGGAGACGGTGGTCCAGCTGGAGCCGGTAAAAGCCCCGGTGGAACAGGGCCAGGAGCTGGGGCGGATTTTGTGCCAGGTGGCGGGGGAGACGGTGGCCCAGGTGCCCATCATCGCGAAAGAAGGAGTGGAGGCGGTGACCTTTGGAGCGGCGTTTTTGGCTCTGGGCCGGGCCCTGTTCACCCTGTAGCCGGGAGGGGGAAGACCTCCGGGGGAAATTTCTTCTCTCTGGGGACAATGCAAACTTGCAAATTCCGCCGAACTATTGTAGAATAGAAACACAAAGAAGAAACGGGAGACCGGAGGGCGGGAAGATTTCCCCAAAATTCCTGCCCTGCCCAAAAAACAGGAGGTCTTAAGTTATGCCGCTGAAATTGGAAGACAGATATCTGAAGGGCTTTGTGAACGACCACGAGTACCAGGAGATCCAGCGCCAGGTGAGCGCCGCTCACCAGCTGCTCCAGTCCGGAGAGGGCGCGGGCAGCGATTTCCTGGGGTGGACCACCCTGCCCGAGGACTATGACAAGGAGGAGTTCGCCAGGATCAAGGCCGCGGCCAGGAAGGTCCAGGGCAATTCCGACGTGTTCGTGGTCATCGGCATCGGCGGGTCTTATCTGGGGGCCCGGGCTGCCATTGAGTTTTTGAAGTCTGAAAAGTACAACGACCTGCGCAAGGACACCCCGGCCATTTACTTCACCGGGAACAGCATCAGCTCCACCGCCCTGCAGGAGCTGGTGGAGATCTGTGAGGGGAAAGACGTCTCCATCAACATGATCTCCAAGTCCGGCACCACCACCGAGCCCGCCATCGCCTTCCGGGTCTTCCGGGAGCTGCTGGAGAAGAAGTACGGCAAGGAGGGGGCCAGGGAGCGCATCTTCTGCACCACCGACAAGGCCAAGGGCACTTTGAAGCAGCTGGCGGACAAAGAGGGCTACGAGACCTTTGTGGTGCCCGACAACGTGGGCGGCCGCTTCTCCGTGCTCACCGCCGTGGGCCTGCTGCCCATCGCCGTGGCCGGGGCGGACATCGACGCCCTGATGGCCGGCGCCCGCAAGGCCATGCACGCCTACTGCAGCGAGGACATCCAGGAGAACGACTGCTACAAGTACGCCGCCATCCGGAACATCCTCTACAACAAGGGCAAGTGCACCGAGGTCATGGTCAGCTACGAGCCCTGCTACGCCATGATGAACGAGTGGTGGAAGCAGCTCTTCGGCGAGAGCGAGGGCAAGGACCAGAAGGGCCTGTTCCCCGCCTCTGTCATCTTCTCCACCGACCTGCACTCCCTGGGGCAGTACATCCAGGACGGCCGGCGCACCCTGTTCGAGACCGTGGTGGTCATCGACACCCCCAAGCATGAGATCACCCTGGGCAAGGACCCCACCGACGTGGACGGCCTGAACTACCTGGAGGGCCGGACCATGGCCTTCGTCAACGAGAAGGCCTTTGAGGGCACGGTGCTGGCCCACAACGACGGCGGCGTTCCCAACGTGGTGCTGCACGCCACCGATTTCTCTGAGGACACCCTGGGGCAGCTCATCTACTTCTTCGAGAAGGCCTGCGCCATCTCCGGCTACATGCTGGGGGTCAACCCCTTTAACCAGCCCGGCGTGGAGAGCTACAAGAAGAACATGTTCGCCCTGCTGGGCAAGCCCGGCTACGAGGAGGCCAAGGCCTCTTTGGAGGCCCGGCTGGCCCGCTGACCTGCCATCCATCCAGCGCGATTCGCCTTTGGGAGAACGGCGCCAGGGGCGGAACATCATAAAAAATAAAGGAGAGTTGCAACATGATCACTCTTTTGACTGGTAAGAAAGGTTCCGGCAAGACCAAGAAGCTCATCGAGATGGCCAACGAGGCCGTGAAGAACTCCAACGGCAACGTTGTGGTGGTGGAGAAAGGCCTGAAGCTGACCTACGACATCTCCCACGCCGCCCGCCTCATCGACATCGACTCCTATGATGTGCAAGGGGGCAAGGGCCTGTACGGCTTCCTGGCCGGCATCTGCGCCGGGAATTACGACGTCACCGACATTTTCGTGGACTCCACCCTGAAGATCGCCGGCACCGGCCCTGAGGTCCTGGCGCCCCTGGTGGAGGAGCTCAAGCGGCTGAGCGACACGGTGGAGGCCAACTTCGTGCTGTCCATCTCCGCGGCGGACGAGGAGCTGCCCCAGTCTGTGACCGAGTACGTGCTGAAGTAAGAAGCCCCTGGGGTTTTTCCAGAGAAAGGGCGGCCGGGCGCCGCCCTTTTTTCTGCGGAGATGGCTGTTTTTCCGGGGGGAGAAAACCTGGAAAAGGGCTTGACAAACGGGGGAGCGGTCATTATAATATATCAGTACGGCATGAAGGTGGAAGTATGGTAATCGATTTGAGACAGGCCTTTCTCTCTGACCGATGGGAGAGGGAACTGGCCTATGAGATGGACCTTTCGGAAGTGGAATTGGACGGTGTCAAGCCGTTTTGTGCGCCGGTGAAGGTCCGGGCCCGGCTGCAAAGCTTCGCTGGCTCTGTGCTGGTGGAGGCGGAGCTGGACTTTTCGGTGACGATGCCATGCGACAGGTGCTGCGACCTGGTGACCCGGGAGTTTTCGCCCAGGTTCTCCCACACAGTGGTGCGGGAGCTTGTGAGCGGCGAGGACGAGGATCTCATCGTGGCGCCGGAGGAGCGGCTGGATCTTGACGGGCTGCTCACCGAGGACATCCTGCTGGACATGCCCAGCAAATTCCTGTGCAAGCCGGACTGCAAGGGGCTGTGCCCCGTGTGCGGGAAAAACCGGAACCGGGAGGAGTGCTCCTGCCAGCGGCAGGAGGGCGACCCCAGACTGGCGGCGTTGCGGCAGTTGCTGGAAGATCGTTAAAAAAGCCGTGCTTGCGGCATTTTGAGTTTGACTGAGACAGTGAGGAGGTGCAACCATGGCAGTACCCAAGGGTAAGGTATCCAGCGCGAGACAGAACAAGAGACGTTCTAACGTGTGGAAGCTGCAGGCTCCCGCGTTGATGAAGTGCCCCCAGTGTGGGGAGTATAAGACACCTCACAGAGTGTGCGGCAACTGCGGCTATTACAATGGCCGGGCCGTTGTGAAGAAGGACGCGTAAGGCGCCTGACACGAGGAAGCACTAAGGTAGGGAACGCCAAAAGCGTTCCCTATTTTTCATCTAGGGGGATGCCCCGGAAAGGAGCAGGCTATGGCGGTGAGGATCACGGGGGTGGAGCTGGGCAGCCGGGCCCAGCGGCTGGGCATACAGCCGGGGGACGAGCTGGTGGCCATCAACGGCCATGAGATCGGGGACGTGCTGGACTACCGGTTCTTCGAGACGGAAAAGGAGCTGCGGGTGGAGCTCACCCGGGAGGGAGAGCCCCTGCAGGTGGAGCTGATGAAGCCCCAGTACGCCTCTTTGGGGCTGGAGTTTGACAGCTACCTGATGGACAAGCAGCGCTCCTGCCGGAACAAGTGCGTGTTCTGCTTTATTGACCAGCTGCCCCGGGGGATGCGGGAGACGCTGTACTTTAAGGACGACGACGACAGGCTCTCCTTCCTGTTCGGGAACTACATCACCCTGACCAACATCGACGACAGGGAGATCGACAGGATCCTGCAGATGCGCATCAGCCCCATCAACGTGTCAGTGCACACCATGGACCCCCAGCTGCGGTGCAAGATGATGGGCAACCGCTTTGCCGGCGACTCCCTGCGGCACCTGTACCGGCTGGCCCAGGGGGGAATCCGCCTGAACTGCCAGATTGTGCTGTGCCCGGGGCTGAACGACGGGGAGGCCTTGGAGTACACCCTCCAGAAGTTCTGGGAGCTGGGGGAGGGGCTGCTCAGCGTGGCCTGCGTGCCTGTGGGCCTGACCCGGTACCGGGAAGGGCTGTACCCCCTGGTCCCTTTTACTCGGGAGACCGCCGGGGAGGCTTTGGAGCTCTTGGAGCGCTGGGGAGACCGGTGGAAAAGGGAGCGGGGCGCCAGGACGGTGTACCCCTCTGACGAGTTTTACCTGCTGGCGGGCAGGGAGATCCCGCCCCTGGAGTTTTACGAGGACTTCCCCCAGATCGAGAACGGGGTGGGGATGCTGCGGAACCTTCAGGACGAGGTGGACTGGGCCCTGGAGGACCTGGACCTGCCGGAACTGGAGGGGAAAAGCAAAGTGACCATCCCCACCGGGGAAGGGGCGTACCCTTTCCTGGATGCCTTGCTTGACGGATGCCGCCGGAAATGCCATAATAGGTCCATCGAAGTGGTTCCGGTGAAGAACGATTTCTTCGGGGGCACGGTGAACGTCACCGGGCTGCTCACCGGGCGGGATTTGCTCCGGCAGCTGGGGGGCCGGGACCTGGGGGACCAGGTGCTGCTGGCCACCAACATGATGCGGGCCGGGGAGGACGTGTTTTTGGACGACGTGACCCTGGAGGAGCTCTCCTCGAAATTAGGGGTCCCCTGCCGGCGGGTGGGGAACACCGGGGAGGCTTTGGTGCGGGCCATCTGGGGCCTGCCAGAGCCGGAGACCCCGGGGTACAACCCCTACGAGGGCAGCTGGGAGCACCGGTGACCGGCGGGCCTCCCAGGGGAGTTTGACAGAGAAAGGATCGGTGATACTATGGCGAAGCCAATCGTGGCCATTGTGGGGCGGCCCAACGTGGGCAAGTCCACACTGTTCAATAAGATCGTGGGGCAGCGGCTGTCCATTGTGGAGGACACCCCCGGCGTCACCCGGGACAGGATCTTCGGGGAGGGGGAGTGGTGCGGCCGCACCTTCTCCCTGGTGGACACCGGGGGCATCGAGCCCGCCTCCAAGGATGTGATCCTCAGCCAGATGCGGGAGCAGGCCCAGATCGCCATTGACTCCGCCGCCGCCATCATCCTGGTGACGGACATCCGCAGCGGGGTGACCGCCACCGACCAGGACGTGGCCAGCCTTCTGCTGAAAAGCGGCGTGCCGGTGGTGCTGTGCGTCAACAAGTGCGACACGGTGGGGGAACCTCCCGCCGAGTTTTACGAGTTCTACAACCTGGGGCTGGGAGACCCGGTGATGGTGTCGTCCGTTCACGGCCACGGCACGGGGGACCTGCTGGACCGGGTGGTGGAGCTGCTGCCGCCCCAGGAGGAGGAAGAGGAAGAGGGGGACGCCATCAAGGTGGCGGTGATCGGCAAGCCCAACGTGGGGAAGTCCTCTCTGGTGAACAAGGTGGCCGGGGAGAACCGGTGCATTGTCTCGGACATTGCCGGAACCACCCGGGACGCGGTGGACACCACCATTCAGAACGAGTATGGCACCTTTACCTTCATCGACACCGCCGGGCTGCGGCGGAAGAGCCGGGTGGAGGACGCCATCGAGCACTACAGCAACCTGCGGGCGGAGATGGCCGTGGAGCGGGCGGACGTGTGCCTGATCCTCATCGACGCCCAGGTGGGCTTTACGGAGCAGGACTCGAAAGTGGCGGGCATCGCCCACGAGGCCGGGAAGGGCTGCGTCATCTGCGTGAACAAGTGGGACGCCGTGGAGAAGGACACTAACACCATGGCCGAGATGCGCAAAAAGCTAGAGGAGGACTTCTCCTTCATGTCCTACGCGCCCATCCTGTTCATCTCCGCCAAGACGGGGCAGCGGCTGGACAAGATGTTCCAGCTCATCTGCCAGGCGGCGGCCAACAACGCCATGCGGGTGACCACCGGCACCCTCAACGACATTCTGGCCCGGGCCACCGCCCGGGTGCAGCCTCCCACCGACAAGGGCCGGCGGCTGAAGATCTACTACATGACCCAGGCTTCTACCAAGCCCCCTACCTTCGTATGCTTCTGCAACGACCACGAGCTCTTCCACTACTCCTACCAGCGGTATCTGGAGAACAGGATCCGGGAGAACTTTGGGTTGGAGGGCACCCCGGTGCGGATGGTAATCCGGGAGCGGGGAGAGAAAAAATAACAGCCCCGGCGGGGGACGAAAGGCGGTTTGAGCGGTATGGCAACGACGATTTTGGCAATGGCACTGGCTGCTGTGGCAGGGTATCTGCTGGGCAGCGTGAACTGGTCCATCATCCTCACTTGGTTTTTCAAGAACAAGGAGGACATTCGCGAATACGGCAGCGGCAACGCGGGCATGACAAACGTGCTCCGGTCTGTGGGGAAGGTCCCCGCGGCGCTGACCTTCGCCGGGGATTTCCTCAAGTGCGTGGCGGCGGTGCTGCTGTCCCAGGCTTTTCTGGCCCTGGCGGGACAGCTGGGGGCCGGGGTCACCCCGGAGCTTTACAGTGTGGGCAAGTACGTGGCCGGAGTGGCCTGCGTGCTGGGGCACATCTTCCCGGTGTTTTACGGTTTCCGGGGGGGCAAGGGGGTGGTGACCTCCGCCGCCATGATCGCCCTGACGGACTGGCGGGTGTTCCTGCTGGTGCTGCTCACCTTCGCGGTGGTCTTTATCTGGAAGCGCATTGTGTCCCTGGCCTCTGTGGTCAGCGCGGCCACCTACCCGGTGTACGCCTTCCTCCTCACCTTTTTCCTCTCTTACCGCCGGGACGGGGCGCCGCTGTGGGTGCTGCTGTTCGTGACGGCGGCGGCCCTGTTCGTGGGGGTGACGGTGCTCGTCAAGCACCGCTCCAACATCGGGCGGCTGCTGCGGGGCGAGGAGAAGCCGGTGATCTTCGGGAAGAAAAAATAAGGTCCTCTTTGTCGGTATCCCGCGGTTTTTCACATAGGCGGCAGAAATTGGTTTTGTCAACTGGGAGAAGGGCGGCTCTGTATTGACTTTTCCCGGGGGATGTATTATGATAAGCAACAGTCAAATACTAGTTTTGTCAACCAAACGGGATCGACGACGCCCTCTCTGGGAGGGCCTGGAAATACGCCGTTAGGAAGTGTAATTTTGGATAAATACGTGATCAAAGGCGGGAACCGCCTGACCGGCGAAGTGAATATCAGCGGGGCGAAGAACGCCGCGGTGGCCATCATCCCCGCGGTGATTCTGGCGGACGCCCCCTGCCGCTTGGAGAACCTGCCGGACATCTCTGACGTGAAGACCCTGCTGTACATTATGGACAGCATGGGGGCCAGGGTGGACTATCTGGACCGGCACACGGTGGAGATTGACCCCCGGCCGGTGAGCACCGACACGGTGGACGCCGACGTGGCCAGGAGGATCCGGGCTTCGTACTACTTTTTGGGGGCGCTGCTGGGCCGGTACCACAAGGCCGCCGTGCCGCTGCCGGGCGGGTGCAACTTCGGCGTGCGGCCCATCGACCAGCACCTGAAGGGCTTCGCGGCATTGGGCTGCGATTACAGCCTGGACAACGGCATGATCGCCGTCACCGCCCAGGAGGAGCTTCACGGGGCCAACATCTACCTGGATGTGGTGACCGTGGGAGCCACTATGAATATCATCCTGGCCGCTGTGAAGGCCCGGGGGCTGACGGTGATTGAGAACGCCGCCCGGGAGCCCCATATCGTGGACCTGGCCAACTTTTTGAACACCATGGGCGCCGACATCCGGGGCGCCGGCACGGATACCATTAAGATTCACGGGGTGCAGAAGCTGCGGGGCTGCACCTACTCCATCATCCCGGACCAGATCGAGGCGGGCACCTACATGGTGGCCGCGGCGGCCACCGGCGGGGATGTGACGGTGCGGAACGTGACCCCCAAGCACCTGGAGTCCATCTCGGCCAAGCTGGAGGAGATGGGCGTCACCGTGGAAGAGGGGGACGACACCGTGCGGGTGGTGTGCGACAAGCCCCTGCGCAAGTGCAACGTGAAGACCCAGCCCCATCCCGGTTTCCCCACGGACATGCAGCCGCAGATCACGGCGCTGCTGGCCATTGCCCGGGGCACCAGCATGGTCAACGAGAGCGTGTGGGAAGGCAACCGCTTTAAGTACGTGGGAGAGCTGCGGCGCATGGGCGCCCAGATCACCGTGGACGGGAAAGTGGCCATTGTGGAAGGGGTGGACCACCTGAAGGGCGCCCCGGTGCGGGCCCTGGACCTGCGGGCCGGCGCGGCTATGGTCATCGCCGGGCTGGTGGCGGAAGGCACCACCCAGGTGGAGGACGTGAAGTATATCGAGCGGGGCTACGAGAACATCGTGGAGAAGCTGGTGCAGCTGGGAGCGGACATTTACCGGCGGCAGGATCTCAGCGAGGAAGCCCCGGAAAACGTAGGATAAAAAGAAAGGGAGCCGGAAAGGCTCCTTTCTTTTCGCCGTTTGGGAGGGGACGCCCCTCTGGAAAGGAGCAGATATGGCCAGGCTTTGCCCGCTGTTTTCCGGCAGCGCAGGAAACAGCTATTACGTGGGGAACAGGTCCCGGGGGGTGCTCATCGACGCGGGGCGCAGCGCCAAACAGCTGGAGGGGATGCTGCGGCTGTGCGGCATAGACCCTCTGGCGGTGGAGGGGGTGCTGGTCACCCACGAGCACAGCGACCACGTGGCGGGGCTGCGGGTGTTCGCCAAGAAATTCGGGCTGCCGGTGTATGGCTCCCAGGGGACTTTGGAGGTCTTGCGCCAGAGTCTGGCGGGGCTTACCCTGCGGCCTGTGGAACAGGGCATGGAGCTTGGGGGGATGCAGGTGTGGTCCTTCCCTCTGAGCCACGACAGCGCCCAGCCCACCGGGTACCGGCTGCGCACCGGGGACGGCAGGGTCTTCGCCCTGGCCACAGACACGGGGACCCTGCTGGAGGAGACTCTGGAAGGGCTGTGGGGCGCGGACCTGGCGGTGGTGGAATCCAACCACGACAAGGAGATGCTGCGGCTGGGGGGCTACCCCCTGCCGCTGAAGCGGCGGATCTTGTCGGAGCGGGGGCATCTCTCCAACGAGGACTGCGCCGGGCTGCTCCCCCGGCTGCTGGGGGCGGGCACCAGGCGGTTTTTGCTGGCCCACCTGAGCCACGAGAACAACACCCCGGACCTGGCTTACCAGGCGGCTTTGGGGGCGCTGGTCCAGGCGGGGTACGTGCCGGAGGTGGACTTCCTGCTTAAGACCGCTCCCCCGGAGAACAGGACAGGGAAGTCATTTTTGTTTTAAAGGAGGGAGAGGCTGTGCTGGGGGTGAAGATCCTCTGTGTGGGAAAGCTGAAGGAGCGCTACTGGCGGGAGGCCGTGGCGGAGTATGAGAAGCGGCTGGGGGCCTTCTGCAGGCTGGAGATCTTGGAGCTGCCGGAGGCCCGGCTGCCCCAGGACCCCTCCCCGGGGGAGATCAAGGCGGCGCTGGAGAAGGAGGGGGCCGCCCTGCTGGAAAAGGCGGCGGGGGTGGTCTATCCCCTTTGCATCGAGGGGCGGCAGCTGGACTCCCCGGGGCTTGGGAAGCTCTTGGGCAAGGCCATGGACTACCCGGGGCAGGTGAGCTTCGTCATCGGCAGCTCATACGGGCTGGCGGACAGGGTGAAGCTGGCGGGGGAGGGCATCTCCATGTCCCCCATGACGTTCCCCCACCAGCTGGCCCGGGTGATGCTCTGCGAGCAGATTTACCGGGGGTTCCAAATTTTGGGGAACACCAGGTACCACAAGTAAGGCGCTTTGCCCATTGACAAGGGGCGGGGAGTGTGGTATACTCCCTTCTTGACAAAGTGAATATCTCCTTATCAAGAGAGGCGGAGGGACAGGCCCTGTGATGCCCGGCAACCTGCGGAACAGTTGAGCGATCTTCTGGAAGCAAGGTGCCAATTCCTGCGGTGAGAACCGAAAGATGAGGTTTTTGGGACCCTCGTTTTTCGAGCGGTCCTTTTCTTTTTAGGGAGATGACATCACACGAAAGGAGTTTGCCTTATGAAATTGTTTACTTCGGAATCCGTGACGGAAGGTCATCCTGACAAAATCTGCGACCAGGTGTCCGACGCCATTCTGGACGCCATCCTGGAGAAGGACCCGGAGGCCCACGTGGCCTGCGAGACCACGGCTACCACAGGGGTCATCCACGTGATGGGGGAGATCACCACCTCTTGTTATGTGGACATTCCCGGCATTGTGCGGCAGGTGGTCAACGACATCGGCTACAACGACCCCAAGTGCGGCTTTGACGGCAACACCTGCGGGGTGCTCACCTCCATCAACACCCAGAGCCCGGACATCGCCATGGGGGTGAACCAGTCCCTGGAGGCCAAGAACGGGGAGACTGACGAGAACAGCCTGACCGGCGCCGGGGACCAGGGCATGATGTTCGGCTACGCCTGCGACGAGACCCCGGAGTACATGCCCCTGGCCATTTCCCTGTCTCACAAGCTGGCCCGGCAGCTGGCCCAGGTGCGCAAGGACGGCACCCTGAAGTACCTGCGGCCCGACGGGAAGACCCAGGTCACCGTGGAGTACGACGGGGAGCAGGTCAAGCGCATCGACGCCATTGTGATCTCCACCCAGCACGACGAGGACGTGAAGCTGGACAAGCTGAAGAAGGACATGGTAAAGTACGTGATCCGGCCGGTGGTGCCCGCAGAGCTTGTGGACCAGCAGACCAGGATCTACATCAACCCCACAGGGCGGTTCGTCATCGGCGGGCCTGTGGGGGACTCCGGCCTGACCGGGCGGAAGATCATTGTGGACACCTATGGTGGGTACGGCCGCCACGGGGGCGGGTGCTTCTCCGGCAAGGACCCCACCAAGGTGGACCGGTCCGCGGCCTACGCCGCCCGGTGGGTGGCCAAGAACATTGTGGCGGCGGGGCTGGCCCGTCGCTGCGAGGTGGAGCTGGCCTACGCCATCGGGGTGGCCCGGCCTGTGTCCATTATGGTGGACACCTTCGGCACGGGGACGGTGTCTGACGAGAAGCTGGCCCAGGCGGTGCAGCAGGTCTTCGACCTGCGGCCCACGGCTATCATCAACACCCTGGACCTGCGGCGGCCCATCTACCGGCAGTTGGCGGCCTACGGCCACATGGGCCGGGAGGACCTGGGCGTGCCCTGGGAGAACACCGACCGGGTGGAAGAGCTGCTGAACGCGGTGCAATAAGCCCTTGGGGCGCCCCTTTCCCGCTGCGGGAAAGGGGCTTTTTGCAGGGGACAAGGTACCGGCGGGGTGGGGCCTCCATAGGATAGGGTGGAGGTGAGCCCTGTGGAGACAGTGATGTGCGTGGTGTGCGCGGTGCTCATGGTGTTCGGGGTGACGGAGCTGGGGCGGGTCATCGCCTTTTGGTGGAGGAAGCCGGACACCAGGCGGGCCTTCGCCCTGGTGGTGGCGCCCCAGGGGCCGGAGGACTGCGAGGCTGCGGTGCGGGCCGGGGCCGAGCGGCTGCGGTGGCTTGACCTGGAAGGGCCCTGCAGGCTGATCTGCCTGAACCGGGAGGAGGACCCAGAGGTGGAGCGGATCTGCCGGTACCTTTCTTTGCAGTACCCGGGTTTGGTGGTTTGCAAACGGGAAGATCTGGTGTATCATATAGAGAGCGCGGAAGAAGAGGGCGAGAACGCCTGAAAAGGAGGACGGCTGACTTGGAGGAACAGGGACTGTTGGAACTCACCGGGGCGGTGGAAGAGGTGCAGTACCACAACGAGAAAAACCAATACACGGTGCTGCAGCTGGCCACGCCCCAGGGGGACCTGGTGACGGTGGTGGGGGCCTTCCCCTTTGTGAGCGAGGGGGAGGAGCTGCGGGTGTACGGCACCTGGGGAGAGCACCCCACCTACGGGGAGCAGTTTATGGCCCAGGCCTTCGACCGGGCCAGGCCCGCCACCACCGCGGCCATGCTCAAGTACCTTTCCTCCGGGGCGGTGAAGGGCGTGGGCCCCGCCATGGCCAGGAGGATCATACAGACCTTCGGGGCCAAGTCGCTGGAAGTGATGGAGCAGGAGCCGGAGCGGCTGGCCCAGGTGAAGGGCATCACCCTGGAAAAGGCCAGGGAGATCGGGGCGGAGCTCAACCGGGTGTACGGCATCCGGGAGCTGATGACCTTTTTAGGGGGGTACGGGGTGTCCCCGGAGTCGGCGGTGCTGGTGTGGAAGCAGTACGGCAACCAGTCAGTGAGCTGCATCCAGGAGGACCCCTACTGCCTGTGCGACCCGGAGATCGGGCTGAGCTTTCCCGTGGCGGACAGCATCGCGGAGTCGGTGGAGAAGCCCCGGGACGACTGGGGGCGGCTGCAGGCCGGGGTGCTGTACGTGCTCCGGCACAACCTGGACAACGGCCACACCTGCCTGCCCCAGGACAAGCTTCGGGCCGCGGCGGCCGCCACCCTCCAGGTGGAGCCGGAGCTGGTGGAGGACGCCATCTACCAGCTGTGCGAGAACCTGTCCCTGGGGCGGGAGGAGATCGGGGGAAAGACCTTTCTCTTCTTGCAGCAGCAGCACCTGTGCGAGTCTTACATCGCCGCCAGGATGAAGGCCATGCTCCGCATGCCCCCCAACCCTCTGGGCGGGGCGGATGTGAAGATCCGGGAGATTGAGGAGGAGCGGGGCATCCGCTACGCGGACAAGCAGAAGGAGGCCATCCGGGCGGCCATGGAGCAAGGCGTGCTGCTGCTCACCGGCGGGCCCGGCACCGGCAAGACTACCACCCTCAACGCCATCATCCACCTGCTGAAGGAGGCGGGGGAGAAGGTGTTTCTGGCGGCGCCCACCGGCCGGGCGGCCAAGCGCATGAGCGAGCTCACCGGGGAGGAGGCCAAGACCATCCACCGGATGCTCCAGGTGGACTGGGACGAGCAGGACCGGCCGGTGTTCACCAGAAACGAGCGCAATCCCCTGGAGTGCGACTGCTTGGTCATCGACGAGCTGTCCATGGTGGACGCCTATGTGTTTGAGAGCGTGCTGCGGGCCCTGCCCCTGTCCTGCAGGCTGATCCTGGTGGGGGACAAGGACCAGCTGCCCAGCGTGGGGGCGGGCAACGTGCTGGGGGACCTGATGGCCTCCGGGCTGTTCCCCACGGTGGAGCTCAAGGAGATTTTCCGGCAGTCCCAGGAGAGCCTGATTGTACTCAGCGCCCACCGGATTGTGGAGGGGCACCTGCCTGAGCTGCGCCGGCACGACAGCGATTTCTTCTTCCTGCCCCAGGAGGACCCGGAGCAGGCGGCCCGGCTCATTGTGTCCCTGTGCGCCCAGCGGCTGCCCAGAAGCTACGGGTACTCCAGTGTGTCGGACATCCAGGTGCTGTGCCCCGGGCGGAAGGGGGAACTGGGGACGGGAGAGCTGAACAAGCTCCTGCGGGAGGCGGTCAATCCCCCGGAAAAGGGCAAGGCGGAGGTGAAGATCCGGGGGAACTTGTTTCGCCTGGGGGACAAGGTGATGCAGGTGAAGAACGACTATAAGCTCCCCTGGACCAAGGATGACGACACCAGCGGGGAAGGGGTCTTCAACGGGGACATGGGGGTTGTCACCCGCATTGACCGGGCTGCGGGGGCCATCGAGGTGCGCATCGATGACAAGAACGTGCTGTACGACTTCGACCACGCCGCCTCGGAGCTGGAGCCGGCGTACGCCGTCACCGTGCACAAGAGCCAGGGCAACGAGTTCACCGCGGTGGTGATGCCCTTGCTGCGGGTGCCCGCCCAGCTGTGCTACCGGAACCTGCTGTACACCGGGGTCACCCGGGCCAAGCAGCTGCTGATCCTGGTGGGCCGGCGGGAGGTGCTGGCCGCCATGATAGAAAACGACAGAAAGACCCGGCGCTATACGGGGCTGAAATACTTCCTTACAAGGGAGGAGGAATAAAAAAAGCCGCCCGGGTGGGGGCGGCGGGGGAGTTACAGGAATTTGGCCATGGCGTAGTAGTCCCGGTAGGAGCCGCCGGCCAGTTTGGCGGCGTGGCGCAGGGTGCCCTCTACGGTGAAGCCCTGGCGCAGGTACAGGCCGATGGCCCGGGTGTTCTGGGTGTCCACCTCCAGGGAGAGCTTTTCGACGCCGTGGGTTTTGGCCCAAGCCTCCAGCAGCTCCATCATCCGGCGGCCCAGGCCCTGGCGCCAGTAGGCCTGTTTGACGGAGATGGCCAGCTCCGCCCGGTGGCGGTAGCGCTGCCGGTGGGCCATGGACGAACAGTTGCAGGTGGCGGCGATGGAGCCAGCTTCGTCGAAGGCGATGAGGAACAGCTGGCCCTCGTCCTCCAGGCAGGAGCGGAGGAAGGCCTGCTCCTTTTCCAGGGTGACGTTCTGGGCGAACTCCCCGGGCTCTCGGGACAGGAAGGTGGTCTCCCGGTCGATGACCTCCATGTAGGCGATAAGAGCAGCGGCGTCCTCTACCTGGGGCAGGCGGAGGGTAAAGGTTTGGGTCTTGCCCTGGAAGGACTGGGGAAAGGATGTCATGCAGCTTCCTCCTTTGTGAAAAATTGTCTTTACTATAGCACGCTGGGAAAGAAAAGGCAAGGAAGCATTTCCCCTGTTGAAAAAGGCGGGGAGAAGCTGTATAATAAAAGGAGCGCCCCTTTAGGAGATTCTGCGCGACGATAGGATGAGGTGAAGCATGATCGGAACGGATATTGCCATTGACCTGGGGACCTCCCGGTTTAAGATCTATCTGGACGGGAAGGGCATCGTCCTCAGCGAGCCCTCTATTCTGGCGGTGGACAACGCCACCGACGAAGTGATCGCCATTGGGTCGGAAGCCTACGACATGCTGGGGCGCACCTCGGACCGGATCACCGTGTGCCGCCCCTTGAATAACGGGGTCATCTCCGACTTCTCCATGGCGGAGCTGCTGATCAGCCACTATTTAAAGCAGGTCAGCGGCAGCCGGATGTTTATGCCCCGGGTGGTGGTCAGCGTCCCCTGCGGCATTACCGAGGTGGAGAAGCGGGCGGTGGTGGACGCCATCACTGCGGCGGGAGTGCGGAAGGTGTGCCTGATCGAGGAGCCGGTGGCGGCGGCCATCGGCGCGGGGGTGGACATCGCCGAGCCCCACGGCACCATGATCGTGGACATTGGCGAGGGGGCCGCCGACATGGCGGTGATCTCCCTAAACGGCATTGCCATCGCCAACTCTACCCACATTGCCGGGGCCAACTTTAACGACGCCATTGTGAAGTACGTGCGCAAGAAGTTCAACCTTCTCATTGGGGACAGGATGGCGGAGGAGGCCAAGATCGCCATTGGCTGCGCCTACCCCAGGAAGAAGCTGGAGACCTTCCTGCTCAAGGGACGCCACGCCATGACCGGCTTGCCGGAGACGGTGGTGATGAACTCTGACGAGATGATCGAGGCATTGATCGAGCCGGCTATCTCCATTGTGCGCACGGTGCAGGAGACTCTGGAAGAGACCCCGCCGGAGCTGCTGGCGGACATCTTCACCGACGGGATCTATCTCACCGGCGGGTCGGCAAGCCTGTATGGGTTCTCCACCCTGCTCTCGAAAAAGACCAAGATCCCGGTGGTCACCTTCGACAACCCGGAGAACTGTGTGGTGCTGGGGGCCGGGAAGGCCATCAAGTACATCGACAAGATCGACAGCCGGGGGCATGGGAAGCTCAACCCCCTGGTGGCGTACACCTGATCGAGCAAAGCGAAAGCGGACCCTGGAAAAGGGCCCGCTTTTTTGTAGGCGTGAAGGGAAGAAAAAGCCCCGAGGGGCTTTCTGTTATGTAGCAAGATCTTCTGGGGTGAGGTGGCAGAGGGGGAGCTGGATTAAGTTTACATAAGACTGCGTGGGGTGAATCCGGCCGGAAAAAACGGCTGCAAGGCGGCTGCTAGCTGCAAGAGAGGTTGGACAAGTTAACATAAAACACGAACGTGGCCGGGTGTGTCTGGGCATTCGGAGCTAGTTTACATAAGTTAATAATTTGGCTAGCTCGTTCGAAAAAACAGCTGCAAAACGCTTTTTGGGCGGCAAGGGAGGGCCGATCAAGGAAAGGCGCTGGGTGTGTTGGGAAAAAGAAAAAGCCCCGAGGGGGCTTTTTTTATGTAGTAAGATCTTTCGGGGTGAGGAGGCCGAAGTGGAGGAGGGCTTTCTGGATGCCGTCTTCTCCGATGGGGGCGGTGACGTAGTCCGCGGCGGCTTTGGCGGCGGGGGTGCCGTTGCCCAGGGCCACGCCGGTGCCCGCCCAGGAGAGCATGCGGCAGTCGTTGTCCCCGTCGCCGAAGACCATGATCTCCTCCCGCTTCCAGCCGAAGCGCTGGGCCACGGCGGCGATGCCCACCTCTTTGCCGCCGCCTTTGGGGATCACGTCCAGGATCTCGCCGCCGGCGGAGGTGATCTCCACGTGCTGGAGGGGGGCCAGGCGCCGGGCGCCTTCCTCCTTCGTCATGTACAGGCAGAACTGGAGGACGGGGTGGTCCCGGAGCCGGGCGGGGTCGTAGACCGGGGGCGGGGGAAGGCTGGCCCAGGCGAAGTGCTGGTCGATGAGGGGGGAGGGGGCCACGGAGAAGCATTCCTTCTCCTCGATGATCAGGCAGGGGAAGGGGTCCTGGCGGACCAGCTCCACCAGCTGGAGGATGTCCTCCGGGCAGTGGGGGGACTGGTACAGGACCTGGCCGGAACGGTCTATGGCGTACTGGCCGTTGACGCTGAGGTAGCCGTCGAAGGGGTACAGGTCCCCCAAGAAGGTGACCCAGCTGGGGATGCGGCCGCTGGCCACAAAGGAGAAGATGCCTTTCTCCCCCACCAGGCGGAGGGAGCGCCGGGTGGAGTCCGGCATGCGGCTGCCTCCCTCTGGGCTGTGGTCCAGCAAGGTGCCGTCCACGTCGAAAAACAAGGCTTTGATCATACGCTTCCTTTCTCCCGTCAGGGGCGGAAAGCCTCTGCCAGCTGGGGGTCGGCGCCGTAGCAGACGGCGCAGTCCCGCAGGCCGTCGAAGATCTCTTCCCGGGAGTAGTCCCAGGATTCCAGCTGGCGGTCGGTGTAGTGGTTCAGGTACTGGTAGAAACCCAGCACCGTGGGGAGGGTGGCCGGGTCGGAGAAGTCCACTTCCGCAAAGAGGCGGTCCTCCGCTTGGTTGATCTGCCCCAGGTCGCACTGGCGGCGCAGCTCCTCCAGCAGGGGGAGAACGGCGGGCTCAGTCTCTTCCAGGGGGAGGGACAAGGCCTCCGGCTCTAGGGCGCCGCTGTGCAGGAGACGGGCCAGCATCCGGCCCAGGTCCTGGATCATGCGCAGAATGTAGTCTTCGGTGACCATGGGTCACTGCTCCCGGGCCTTGTACTTTTCCACAATCAGGTTGGCGCACTTGTAGATGTCGCCGCCCCCCAGGGTGAGGATCAGGTCGCCGGGCTGGGCGTGCTCCATGACGTAGCCGGCGATCTTCTCGAAGGAGTCGAACCAGACGCTGCCGGGGATCTTCGCCGCCAGGTCGCTGGTGTGGATGTTCCACTTGTTCTCCTCACGCACCGCCAGGATCTCGGTCATCACCAGGTGGTGGGGGATGGACAAGGCTTTGGCGAAGTCCTCCAGCAGGTTGTAGGTCCGGGAATAGGTGTGGGGCTGGAACACGGCCCACACCTGGCGGTAGCCCATACGCACCGCGGAGTTGAGCACGGCGGTGAGCTCGGTGGGGTGGTGGGCGAAGTCGTCGGCCACGGTGACGCCCTCGAACTTGCCCAGGACCTCGAACCGGCGGTGGACGCCGGAGAACTTGCCCAGGGCGGAGCAGATGGCCTCTGGGGCCACCCCCAGGGCGTGGGCGGCAGCGGCGGCTGCCACGGCGTTCATCATGTTGTGCTCCCCGGGGACGATGAGGTTGACCCGGCCCAGCTTCTCCCCGTGGCAAGTGAGGGTGAAGTCCTCGCAGGCGGTGTCCTCCTCGTTCATCTCGGTGGGGTAGTAGTCGTTGGTGTCCTTCATGCCGAAGGTGACGATTCTGGCGTTGGTCAGGCCCCGGACGGACTCCATGGCCTTTTCGTTGTCCCCGTTGACCACGATGAGCTGGGAAGTCTGGGTGGCGAACTGGTGGAAGGACTTGACGATGTTGTCCACGGTCTTGAAGTAGTCCAGGTGGTCCGCGTCGATGTTCAGAATCACCGCCACCGCCGGGTGGATGTGGAGGAAGGAGTCCACGTACTCGCAGGCCTCGCACACCATGGTCTCGCTGTGGCCCACCCGGGAGTTGGCCCCCAGAAGGGGAAGCTTACCCCCGATGATAGCGCTGGGATCCAGGCCGCCTTCTAGGAAGATCTGAGTGAGCATGGCGGTGGTGGTGGTTTTGCCGTGGGTGCCGGACACCGCCACGCAGCGCTTGAAGCGCTTGGTGAGCAGGCCCAGCATCTCCGCCCGTTCTAAGGTGGGGATGCCCTTTTCCCGGGCGGCTACCAGCTCGGGGTTGTCCTTTTTGCAGGCGGCGGTGTACACCACGCACTGGGCGTCGCCGATGTTCTCCGCCCTGTGGCCCATGGCCACCGGGATGCCGTAGCCCCGGATGCGCTGCAGGGTGTCGGATTCGTTGATATCGGAGCCGGTGAGGACATAGCCCTGGTGGTGGAGGATCTCCGCCATGGGGCACATGCCAGAGCCCCCGATCCCCACAAAGTGCAGCCTCTTGATCCGGTCCAGCAGATTGCTGTTCTGTTCCATAAACCGAGACCTCCTCGATCTGATCGCAATGATTGGGTGGTTCCATACTTTTCTATTATACTGCCATCCGGGAACAAAATAAATACCCAATTTGGAAAATGGGAAAAGGCCCACAAATTTGGAGGATTTTTCCGGGAGTTTTGGCGCACCAACAGGGGAGCGGGCCCATAGTATGGGAGTACTCCGGGGAAAGCCCGGGGAAGGAGGGATGGCTGTGGCACGCACAGTGGCTGTGGTGGGGGGCGACAGAAGGCAGGAGATCCTGGCGGAGAAGCTTCGGGAGGACGGCTGGAAGGTGACGGCCTGCTGCCTGGGGGAAGGGTCCCTTCCCCTGGAGGCGGCGGGGGAGTGCGGGATAGTGATCCTGCCCTGTCCTGTCACCAGGGACGGGAAGACGCTGCACGCTCCCCTGTGGGGGCGGGAAGTGGCTTTGGACGACGGCTTCGCCAGGCGGTGGCGGGGGAAGCGGGTGTTCGCCGGGGGCAAGGCCGCTTTGGAGCGGACCTCCCCCTTTTGGAGCCTGGCAGAGGTTTGGGACTACGGCCAGGAGCCAGGGTTCCTGGTGGGGAACGGGTATTTGACGGCGGAGGCCGCGGCGGCCCTGGCCATTTTGGAGCACCCGGGGCGGCTGGGAGGCTCCCGGGTGCTGGTGACGGGGTACGGGAACGTGGGAAAAGCGTTGTGTTTGGTGCTCCGGGGGCTGGGGGCCCGGGTGGACTGCTGCGCCAGAAGGAGAGAGGCCCGGGAGGAGCTGGTCTCTTTGGGGTGCGGGGCGCTGGGCTTTGGGCCGCTGGAAGAGGGGTATGAAGTGATCTTCAACACGGTGCCGGCCAGGGTGCTCACCCGGGAGACGCTGGGAAGCCAGCGGCCGGGGACTTTGCTGGTGGAGCTGGCCTCGGCGCCGGGAGGGATTGACAGGGAGGCTGCCGGGGAGCTGGGGCTGCGGGTGGTGGACGGTCCGGGGCTGCCCGGGCGGTTTTCCCCGGAAGCGGCGGCGGAGCTGACCCGGCAGGCTGTACTTGAGCTGATGGAGAAGGGCGGGGCCCTTCGGGAAGAAAGGAACGATGCGCGGTGAAGAGGACCATAGGATTTGCCATGTGCGGGTCATTCTGCACCTTGGAGAAGGGAGTGGCACAGCTGGAGCGGCTGGGGGAGCGGTATGAGATTCTGCCGGTGTTTTCGGAGAACGCCTACGCCACGGACACCCGCTTTGGACGGGCCAGGGACTGGGTGGCACGGGTGGAGGGGCTGTGCGGCAGAGAGGCGGCCCACACCATCCCCCAGGTGGAGCCGTGGGGGCCTGAAAGGCTTGTGGATGCTTTGGTGATCTGCCCCTGCACGGGGAACACCCTTTCCAAGCTGGCCTGGGGAATTACCGACACGGCGGTGACCATGGCGGCCAAGTCCTGCCTGCGGGCCAGGCTGCCGGTGGTGGTGTGCCTGGCCACCAACGACGCCCTGGGGGGCTCGGCCCAGAGTTTGGGGCGGCTGCTGAACACCAGAGGGGTGTTCTTTGTGCCCCTGCGGCAGGACGACCCCCAGGGGAAGCCCACCTCCTTGGTGGGGGATTTTTCCCTGGTGGGGGAGGCGGTGGAGGCGGCCTTGGAAGGGCGGCAGCTGCAGCCGGTGTTTTTGCCGCCCTCCGGCCCCCAGGGCTGAGGGACAGAAAAGGGCACGCCCGACCTGCTGGGTGCGCCCTTTTCGTTTGGGATGCTCCCACTCGCCCTTGTGGGATGCCCGCCAGGCGGGGGAGTTGGGGCCTTTGGGGGAGAGGGTGGGAGCGCAGCGGTTGTAATCTATCAGGCTGGTCACACAGGACTCCCAACGCCTGGCAATGCAGGGCTTTCCAGCGTATTCCCCGCCGGTTTACACCACACTACCACCAAACTCAACCACACGGAGCCCTGACAAAAGCCCCAGGTCGGGCCGGTACTGCCGGTCAGACCTGGGGCCTGTTTTGTTGTCTCTGGATCGTCAAAACGGGACGCCCGCAACGGGAAAAGAGGGGCGGTTACTTGGGCTCCTCCCACTCGCCCTTGTGGGCCTCCCACCACGCCGGGAACGCCGGGTCTTTCTGGGAGAGGGTGGGGGTGATGTTATTCATATTTAACTTGGTGGAGTTCGTTTTGCTGTCAAAAATACGAACAAACTGATAGTCAGTAACTGCGGCACCCAAATACAAAAATTCCAGCAGAACGCCCTTGTTAGTCGTCCAGTGCGTGCCGGAATAGGAGAGGAATGCCTCGTTGATCTGCAAGGTGTCGTTCCCAGCATGGACATTCTTCAACTGACCATAGAGGTATTGAATATTATTCTTGTTGGCCAGCATCTTTTCCCGGTCGAACACAACGATGCGCTCCGCGTCGGGGCTGTACCCCCGCAGGCGGGAAAACAAAATGCTGTTGAAGCACTGGTCCTCCGGTGTTCCCTCCTTGGCGATGCACCGATTGAAGATGGCCTGGACATTGGCCTCGTTGAGTTCCTGCGGCTTAAACTTATTTGCTTCTTCTACAAGTTGCGCAATTTCCATCAAATCGTCATCGTCTAATATCCCCACAACACAACCCCCCTGTCGCGCCAGAACGGCGCGGAATCTCATTCAAGTCCATTATACCGGCTGCCGCCCCAAAAGGCAAGGGCGGGGGGAAACTTCTTGCTTTACATCTCCCCTGTTTTGGGGTATGATAAGAAAAGCGCGGCCCCGGGATGGAGGCTGCGGAATTTGGGAAAGAAAAGAGGGGAGACCATGCTCTACTGCGCCAAATGCCACGGCGTCTGCCCCGACGCCACCGCCAAGTGCCCCAACTGCAAAAGCGGGAAGCTGCGGCAGGTGGACGGGGAGGACCTGGTGCTGCTGCACAAGGCCGATCAGTACGCCGCCCAGCGCCTGGGGGAGGAATTTGACCGGGAGGGGATTGTCTATGAGATGAAGCCCTTTGACGGGGGGAGAATCTCGTACCTGTACGACAGCGATGTGCTCCCCACGGACCGGATGGTGCTGGTGCGCTGGAAGGACTATGAGGCGGGGAAGTCTGTCTCCGCCCGCCTGAAGGAGACGCTGGATGAGGAGCGCAGCGCCGGGGCGGAGGACTTTGAGGAAATGCCCCGGAAGAAGCGGATCCTGGTGCAGATCGTCTCGGTGTTCGGCTTTATTTTGCTCATCATGCTGGTGGTGTACGGGGCCGACTGGGCCGCCAACTGGCTGAGAGGACTGTTCGCCTGAGGAAACTTGGGGGACGGATCTGAAATGGAAAGGACGAGTGACAATGGAGAAACGGAATCTGGACACGCTTTGCATCCACGCCGGGTACCAGCCGAAAAACGGCGAGCCCCGGGTGGCGCCTATCGTGCAGAGCACGACTTATGTGTATGAGAGCTCTCAGGAGATGGGGGCCCTGTTCGACCTGGAGAAGGACGGGTTCTTCTACACCCGGCTGGGCAACCCCACGCTGGACGTGGTGGAGAAAAAGATCGCCGCCCTGGAAGGGGGCGTGGGCGCTGTGCTCACCTCTTCCGGCCAGGCCGCCAACCTCATGGCGGTGCTGAACATCTGCCCCGCGGGCTTCCACGTGGTGAGCTCCAGCGCCATTTACGGGGGGACCTTCAACCTGTTTTACAAGACCATGAAGGAGATGGGCATCGAGACCACCTTCGTGGCCCCCGACGCCTCTTTGGAGGAGCTGCGGGCGGCCATGCGGCCCAACACCCGGGCGGTGTTCGCCGAGACCCTTTCCAACCCCTCTCTGGCGGTGGCGGACCTGGAGGTCTTCGCCCAGGCGGCCCACGAGCAAGGGGTGCCGCTGATTGTGGACAACACCTTCCCTACCCCCATGAACTGCCGGCCCATGGAGTTCGGGGCGGACATCGTCACCCACTCCACCACCAAGTACATGGACGGCCACGCCGTGCAGGTGGGGGGCGTCATTGTGGATTCTGGGAAGTTTGACTGGGACAACGGGAAGTTCCCCATGCTCAACACCCCGGATGAGTCTTACCACGGCATTGTGTACACCCAGCACTTTGGGGCGGCGGCGTACATCGCCAAGTGCCGGACCCACCTCATGCGGGACCTGGGGGCCCAGGCCGCGCCCATGAATGCGTTCCTCTTAAACCTGGGGCTGGAGACCCTGGCCCTGCGCATGGAGCGGCACTGCTCCAACGCTTTGGAGATGGCCAAGCGCCTGGAGGCCGATCCCCGGGTGGCCTGGGTGGACTACCCCGGCCTGGAGAGCAGCCCCCAGCACGCCCTGGCCCAGAAGTACATGCCCCACGGCACCTGCGGCGTGGTGTCCTTTGGGGTGAAGGGGGGCCGGGAGGCCGCCACCAAGTTTATGGACAGCCTGGAGATGGCTTCGGTGGTCACCCATGTGGCGGACCTGCGCACCTGTGTGCTCCACCCCGCCAGCACCACCCACCGGCAGATGAGCGACGAGCAGCTGAAGGAAGCCGGGGTTCCCGCGGACCTGATCCGGCTGTCTGTGGGCATTGAGAACCCCCAGGACATCTGGGCCGATCTGGACCAGGCCCTGGAGAAGGCGGCGCGGTAACAATCGCATAAAATAAAAAAGCCCCGCTTGGGAGGAGAGATCCTGCCAGGCGGGGTTTTTGCTTGCATTGGGTCAGTCGATGAGGGAGACGCCGTTGCCGTCGAACATGCGGGAGCGGCTGCCGGAGAGGAGCAGGACGCCTTCGATGAAGGCCCAGATCCACACGGCCAGGGTGGCCATGCCGCAGGTGAGGATGCCCCCCACCAGGCTCACCACCAGCTGCACCACCCCCCGGGAGGTGAAGCCCAGGTAGAAGTTGTGCACGCCCAGGACGCCCAGGAGGATGGCCAGCAGGCCGGCGGCCATGCGGCTCTTCTGGTGATAGCCCGGAGGCGGGGTGGGCACGTACTGGTAATAGGGCTGCTGGTAGGGCTGGCCGTAGGGGGAACTCTGGCTGTACTGGGGAGGCTGGTAGCCTCCGTAGCCGGGCTGGGTGTAGTCCGGGTGGGGCTGGGCGGACTGGGTGTAGTCCGGCTGGGTGTACTGGGGCGGGGCCTGGTACTGCTGGTAGGCCTCTTGGTTTGTGTAGGGCTGGGAGCCGGGAGGCTGGGGAGCCTGGGGCGGCTCTGGCATGTGGAAGTCTCCGGCGGAGGAGCCGGGGAAATGCTGGTCTTGTTCCTTAGGCTGGTCTTCGGGCAGGTCTGTTTCCAGGGTCAGGTGGGGGACCTGCCGCTCGTTCTGGGGGGCGGAAGAGGGCTCCGGCTTGCCGGCCTTCTCTTCCTGGGTGTCAAATTCGTTCATTGCGCGCGCTCCTTTCCCGGGAAATGGGGTCAGTCTTTCAGGTAGACGCCGTTGGCGTCGATGTTGATGCGGCCGTCTAAGATCCGAACGCCGTCCACCACGCCCCAGATGAACATGATCAGGGCGCCGATGCCGCAGGTGAGCAGGGTGAGAAGGAGCTGGAGCAGCCCCCGGGAGGTGTTGCCCAGATAGAAGCTGTGGACGCCGTACGTCCCCAGGAGGATGGCCAGGATGCCGGCGGCCATGCGGCTTTTTTGAGGATAACCGGGAGGCGGGGCCATGCCGGGCTGGGGCTGGTACTGGGGCGGGTCGTACATAGGGGTCCCGCTGGGGCCGCGGTCGTAATTGTTGTAGTCTGCCATGGCAGAACCTTCCTTTCTGATTGCTTTATCTGTATCTTACACGACGGGACGGGGGAAATCAATACGGGGAAGGGAGATGTAAGAGACTTGTAAGACAAGGGAAATGGAAAAGTCGGGAGGAAAAATAAGGACGTTTTTTGAAAAGGGAGGGAAAAGTTGCCTAGTACGGGGCAACTTTTTCTCTTTTTCCAGGGGGAGGAAAACGGGCGGCGCCCAGAAAGGAGAGAGCCATGGAAGGAAAAGGGAAAGAGGTGAGGTGGCGTTGTTTCACTGGAGAAGGCGGGACCGCTCCCAGGCGGTGACTGTGCAGACCGCTTCCCGCAGCTGGGGGGCGGGGCTGCCCCAGGGGGCGGGGGAGCGGGAGCTCTACCGGGCCCTGCGGCAGAATGTGCCCATCATCGACGCCTCCCTCTACAAGCTTCGCCGGCTGCTGGGGGACTTTCACGTCACCTGCCGGGACAGCCGGGCCCAGGAGGGCCTGGAGGAGTTCCTGGACACGGTGCAGGTCAACGGGGCCGGGGCGGGAGCGGGAGAGTTCCTGGGGATCTACTTTGAGGAGCTGCTCACCTACGGCACGGCCGTGGGGGAGATGGTGCTCCGGGGAGGGAAGATCGGGGCCCTGTACAACGCGGGGCTGGACCAGCTGGATCTGGAGGAGGACGGCCCCTTGGGGGTGAAGGTGTGGGTCCGGGAGCAGGGGGGAAGAAGGGAGTGCCCCTTCCCCAAGCTGCTGCTGGTCTCGGCTTTGAACCCGGAGGCGGGGAAGCCCTGGGGTACCTCGGTGCTGCGGGGGCTGCCCTTCGTCAGCGGGGTGCTGCTGCAGATCTACGAGACCCTGGGGGTGAACTGGCAGCGGCTGGGGAACGTGAAGTTCGCCGTGACCTGCAAGCCCGACGGCTTTGGCGGGACACCGGCGGGGGAGCGGGCCCAGCAGGTGGCCAGAGAGTGGAAGAAGGCCATGGACAGCCGGGAGCCCTGCGACTTTATCGCCGTGGGGGACGTGAGCATTCGGGCCATTGGGGCGGACAACCAGATTCTGGACAGCCAGGTGCCGGTGCGGCAGATGCTGGAGCAGATCGTGGCAAAACTGGGGGTGCCCCCCTTCCTGCTGGGGCTTTCCTGGTCCTCTACGGAGCGGATGAGCAGCCAGCAGGCGGACATGCTCACCAGCGAGCTGGACGCCTACCGGCGGGTGCTCACCCCGGTGGTGCGGAAGATCTGCGACACGTGGCTGGCGCTGGAGGGCTATGAGCCCGGGTGCCAGGTGGAGTGGGAGGAGATCACCATGCAGGACGAGGTGGACCACGCCAACGCCAGGTACCTGACCGCCAGGGCCAGGAAGCTGGAACAGGAGCTGGAAGCTGAGAAAGGGGAGTGAGTGACAGATGAAAGAGGGAACTGTGCTGAAAAGCGCCGTCCCGGACCAGGAGGAGATGAGGGAGATCAACCGGTACACCCGGCGGGAGTACGGACCACAGGAGGTGTACGCCTTCTCCCTGGCGCTGTGCGACAACGAGATCGACCGGGACTTTGAGCGGTTCTCCGTGGAGGCCTTAGAGACTTTGGGAGAGCTGTTCTTGGGGAAGACCTGCATCTTCGACCACGAGCAGAAGAGCGTGAACCAGACCGCCAGGATCTACCGCACCGCCCTGCGCCGGGAGCCCGGCAGGAAGACCCGGGCGGGAGAGGAGTACGTACAGCTCACCGCCAGGGCTTACCTGCCCAAGACCCAGGGGAACGGGGAGGTCATCGAGCTCATCGAGAGCGGGATCCTCAAGGAGGTGAGCGTCAGCTGCAGCGTGAAGCGGAAGGTCTGCGGCCTGTGCGGCAAAGAGCGCTGCGGCCATGAGAAGGGCAAGGAGTACCCGGAGGGCTTGGGCCACCTGGTGCTGCTGGAGCCCACCGACGCCTACGAGTGCTCTTTTGTGGCGGTGCCCGCCCAGCGGGAGGCCGGGGTGACCAAGAGCTTTCTCCAGGGGGAGCGGGAAGCTGCCCTGGAGCGGCGGGTGCGGGAGCTGGAGGAGAAGGCCCGGTGGGGGGAAGCCTACCGGGAGAGCCTGGAGCGGGACGTGCTGCGGTGCGCTGCCCTGGCCCAGCCGGACCTGCCCGCCAGTGTGATGAAGTCCGCCATGCGGGGGCTGTCTCTCGGGGAGCTGTCCCAGCTGGGAAAGAGCTATCAGGCCATGGTGCAGGAGGCCATGCCCTTAAAGCCCCAGCTGGCGCCGGAGGACCGGGAGAAACGCCCTGACAGCAACGGGGAATACAGGATCTGAGAAAAGGAGGAGAACAGAATGAAGGTAGGTTTTGAGCAGATCGGCGCGGTGGTGGCCAGCTTTGAGGCAGCCGCCGGCACGAAGGCCGGGGCCCTGGTGAAACTCACCGCCAACGGCCAGGTGGGGCCCTGTTCCGCAGACGGGGAGATCCCCGCCGGGGTGGTGACCTCCCTGGGGGAGGGCCTGGCCGCGGTGCAGGTGGCAGGGTATGTGGAAGTCCCCTGCGACACCGCCCTGACGGTGGGCTGGCAGGCGGTGGCTTCCTCCGCGGACGGGGAGCTGGAGAAGGCGACGGCGGCTGGCCGTGACGCCCTGGTGGTGTGGGTGGACGCCGCCGCCGGGCGCTGCGGTGTGTTCCTGTGAGAAAAAAGGAGGGAAAGCGCATGGCTTATTTTGAGAATCTCACGTTGGAAAAGGGGATGTACGGCGTCCCCGGCAAGAGTTTTACCCAGGTGCTGGAGGGGCTGGACAGCTCGGAGCAGTACCGGGGCACCCCCTTGGAGGGCCTGGACGCCTACCAGCGGCAGCTCAAGCGGTTCGGCATCCGGGTGAGCGGGCCCGGCTCTGACCCGGTGGAGAAGTTCTTCCAGAGCTCCTCCAGCGCGGCCCTGTTCCCAGAGTACGTGGCCCGGGCGGTGGGCCAGGGTATGGAGGCCGCCGACCAGCTGAAGGACATGGTGGCCACGGTGACCAAGATCGACGGGCTGGACTACAGGACCATCACCGTGGAGGGGGAGGAGACCGCTCCCCTGAAGGCAGTGGCCCAGGGGGCCCAGCTGCCTGCCACCACCATCCGGGTCAACGACGGCCTGGTGAAGCTGCGCAAGCGGGGACGCACGCTGATGACCAGCTACGAGGCCCTGCGGTTCCAGAAGCTGGACCTGCTCACCGTGGCCCTGCGGCAGATCGGCGCCTCGATGGCGGCCTCTCAGATGCTGGACGCGGTGGACGCCCTGCTCAACGGGGACGGCAGCAAGCCCGGGGTGACCTGCGCCACCGGCACCCCCAACTACGGGGACTTTATCGGCCTGTGGGGGAAGCTGGCGCCCTTTACCCTGAACACCGTGGTGGCCGGCACCGCCGCCATGGAGAAGCTGCTGCAGATCAGCGAGTTTAAGGACGCCCAGGCGGGGATGAACTTCCAGGGCACCGGCCGGCTGGTGACGCCTCTGGGCGCCAAGCTCCTCCACGTGCCGGGGATGGAGGAGAAGAAGATCCTGGCCTTTGACAAGAACTGCGCCCTGGAGATGGTGCAGGCCGGGGAGATCCAGACCGACTACGACCGGCTGATGGACCGGCAGCTGGACCGGGCTTCCATCTCTGTGGTCACCGGCTTTGCCCGGATCTACCAAGGGGCGGCCCAGGGGCTGACGTACACCGAGGCCTGAGAAAGGACGGGGGAGGCGGGGATGCCCCGCCTTTCCTTTTTTCTGGCAGGAAAAGGAGGGAGCTGAGAGGATGAAGCTGGATCGGGAACAGGTGCTGGAGCGGTTTTTGACCTACTGCGGGGAGAACCCCCAGCAGGCGGGGGAGGCCCGGCAGGCGCTGTGGGAGGCGCTGTGCCACCAGTGCGCCCAGTGGGTGGAGACGGCGGCGGGCCCCAGGGCGGACCAGTGGGAGGAGGCGTTGATCAGCCTGGCGGCGGCCAAGGCCTTTTACCAGCTGACGCTGGCCGACGGGGCCCTGGCCCCGGAGGCCCTCACCGCCGGGGAGGTGAAGATCGACTGGGCGGGACGGGAGCAGAAGGCCCGGGCCCTGGCGGAGGAGCAGCAGCGGCTGTGCGGGCCGGCTCTGCTCTCCCAGGAGTTTTACTGCAAAGGAGTGTGAGCCATGGAGGACGTGGCGAAACGGCTGTTCCGGTACTTTCTGCCGGTGGAGCGGGAGACGGCCCAGGGGGAGAAGACCCAGGGCCGGGGGCTGATCGCGGCGGACCGGGGCGGCGGGGAGGCCCTGACGGAGGAACTGTTCCACCAGCTGGGTCGGCTGCCCCGGCCGCTGTATTGGTTCACCGGCTGGGCCCAGGAGCTGGCCTGCGGGGAATTGCTGCGGCAGGGGGAGGAAACCTACCGGGTGCTTCGGGTGGAGGCTGTGACACTGGACCAACGCCAGCTGTGCCTGCGGGCGCTGCTGGAGCGCTGGGAGGAGGGAGGTGAAAACGGTGCGGGCCAATGATCTGCTGGAGGAGCTGACAGAGAAGCTGCAGGAGGAGCTGCCCCAGGGGGCGGTGCTGCCGGCCTGGGGAAACCAGCCGGGGAAGCGGTGGGTGGAGAAGCTCACCGTGACGGGACAGGTGAAGGAAGAGCGGCTGGAGGGGTCCCGGTGGAAGGGGACGCTGGAGTTTGTCCTGTTCCTCCCCAGGGCGGGGGAGCCCCAGGACGGGGAGGCCGCCCTGGAGGCTCTGGAGGCGGCGGCCCGGGAGCTGTCCGCCGGGTTTTCCGGCCTGCGCCGGGGCGCCGTGGCCCTGGACAGGGACACGGGGCTGCGGACCATCGCCTGCTGTCTGGACTTTGTGGGAGGGGTCAGCCAGGGGGAGATCACCCTGGGGGGCAAGCAGTGCCAGGCGGCGGGGTGGACCGTCGCCATGACCCAGGAGGGAGAAGAGCTGCGGGCGGTGGGGGAGGATGTGCCCTTCGCCGTGACAGGGCAGCGGACCCGGTACCAAGTGACCCTGGAGGGGGTGGACGTGACCGGCTGGGAGAACCTGGCCAGCTTTACCGCTGTGCTGGGGTCGGAGACGTACACCGGCTGCCGGTGGAAGGAGCTGTCTCCCGGGGAGAATAGGGGCGTGTTTGTCTCTTATCGCCGGGAGACGGCGGAGGACGGCAGCGGACTGGAGGGATGAGCTGTGGAAGGACAGGAGCGGGCCCGGGAGATCTCCCGGGAGCTGGAGCGGGACAGCAGGCGGTACCCCGCCAGGCGTTAGGAGGAGAGAGATGAATCTGATGACCATGCGCTTTCGGGCGTTTGCCTGGAAGCACAACCCCAGCACCTTGTCTGTCACCCTGGAGCGCCGGGTGGAGGAAACGGCCCTGCCCTATCGGGGCAGCCGCCTGGAAGACCTGGGACAGGCCAAGAGGAAGATCCGAGGGGAGGGGTACTTCGCCGGGGAGGACCGCTGGGAACAGTGGTCCGCCTTGGAGGAGGAGTTCCGAAAAGGAGGGCCAGGCTGTTTGCAGCTGCCTGGGCTGCCTCCCTTTTTGGCGGTGCTGGACGGCTTGGACCTGCTGGGGGATCCGGGGGCCGGGCCGGTGCGGTACAAATTCAGCTTTACAGAGTACCGGGCCGCCGCCCCCTACGAGGGCCGGGGCTGGCACCAGGCCCTGGCGGGGGAGAGCCTTTGGGACTACGCCTGGCGCTACGGCAAGACAGTGGAGGACCTGGCCCGGGCCAATCCCCAGATACGGGACGTGGCGGTGCTGGAGGAAGGACAGGAGGTGTGGATTCCATGAAGGTGTGGGCGACAGACCGAAAGGGCAACGCACTTTGTTTGGGGGAACCCAGGGAGGCGGAGCTCACCTACGACCGGGAGGCCCCGGCGGACCTGCTGGAGGCGGTGTTCCCCGGGGAGGCGTGGCCGGAGCTTGTGCGGGTGACGGTGGAGCTTTCGGGCCGGCGGGTGTTTTGGGGGCTGGTGGACGAGCAGAACCTGCGGGTGGGGCCCCAGGGCCGGGAGACGGAACTGGTGTGCCGCAGCGGGGAGGCACTGCTCCTGGACAGCGAGGCCCCGCCGGAGACCCTCTCCCGGCCCTCTCTGGAAAAGCTGGAGCGGCTGGTTCTGCAAGGCCTGGGGCTTTCCCGGGTGGTGGGGGACTGGTCTCAGAAGCAGGGACAGCTCACCGTGGAAAAGGGTATGAGCTGCTGGGAGGCGGTGGAGGACTTCTGCCGGGGGTGGCTGGGCACGGTCCCCTATGTGGACGAGGCTGGGGCCCTGCGCTGCGACGGCCTGCCCTCTTTTTCCGTGGACTTGGGCACGGCCTCCTGGGGGGAGCTTTCTTTCAAACCCTGTAAGGAGCTGAGCGAAGTGTGGCAGCAGAGCTTTCGGGGGACTTACGACACCCCCTACCGCCGGGAGGGCGCGGCGGTACAGCGCAGGCGGTATTGCAGCTCCCAAAGCGGGGAGGACCCCAAGGAGACCCTGGCCCAGGGGCTGCGGGAGAGCTGGCAGCTCACCGTGGAGTGCCCCGGGAGCTTCTGGCCCCTGCGGGGGGCCAAGGCCTGGGTGGAGGTCCCCGGGCTGGGAAAGTTTGCGAACTGCCCGGTGCGGGAGGCCCGGTGGCTGTGGGACCGGCAAGGGGCCCGGACCCAGGCGGTGCTGGAGAGGGGGGATGGCCCGTGTGGCTGACCAGGCGGTTGTTCCCCCGGCAGGGGGCCAAGGTCCAGGTGGGGCTGGTAGAGCAGGAAAACGGCTTCGCGGTGCAGGGGGAGAGCCGGTACCGATCCCCCCAGCAGCTGCTGCCCTACGGGTTTTCCTCCTCCGCCGCCCAGGGCTTGCAGGCGGTGTTGCTGGACGGCTACTGCGCCGGGCTGCCCAACGCCCCGGACACCGCCCTGGAGCCGGGAGAGGTCCGGCTGTACTCGGCGGGGGGCGCGGAGATCCTGCTGGGCCGGGACGGCGCTGTGACCATCAACGGGCAGGTGTTCCCGCCCAAAGAGGAGGAGTGACACATGGACATGAAATGGGAGCAGGGGGACTGGGCCCTGGGGCCCACCGGCCTGCCGGAGACGGTGGAGGGCCTGGAAGAGCTGCTGCAGAACGGGGCCATGGCCATCGCCATGAGGCAGGGGAGCCTGCCCTATGACCGGTCCCTGGGCAGCAGGTTTTACCTGTGGGACCGGGAGGAGGAGCACGCCCTGGAGCGGGCGGTGGCCCTGGCCAACGAGGGGCTGCTGTCCCTGCCGGGGGTGCAGGCGGTTTCCGCCCAGGAGACGGAAGACGGGGTGGTGTTCACCCTGCAAACACCTTTGGGAGAGGGGAGCGTGACGGTATGGAAAGCTACCAAGGGATCTTGACCAGGATGGAGGAGGCCTACCGGGCGGAGACGGGCCGGGAGGTGACGGCGGTGTCCGACCTGGGGCTGCGGCTGCGGGTGCTGGCGGGAGCGCTGTTCCGGCTGGAAGGGGAGCTGGAGTGGCTGGGCCGCCAGGCCTTCCCCCAGACGGCCTGGGGGGAGGAGCTGGACCTCCACGGCGCCCAGCGGGGCCTGCCCCGCCGGGAGGCCAAACAGGCGGCGGGGGTGCTGACCTTCAGCCGGTACCTGCCCCTGGATTTTAACCTGGTGATCCCCGCCGGGACGGTGGCGGCCAGCGGCGGGGAGGAGGCGGTGGAGTACGAGACCACAGAGGAGGCGACCCTCACCGCCGGGGAGCTGACGGTGGACGTGCCCGCCAGGGCCGTGGCGGGCGGCGCCCAGGGCAACGCGGCCTCGGGGTACATCAACACCTTGGTGACCCCGGTCAGCGGCATCGACTACGTGGTGAACGAGGCGGCCTTTACCGGGGGAGAGGACCGGGAGCCGGACGACAGCTACCGGGAGCGCATCCTTGCGGCTTGGACGCGTCGGGCCGCCAGCGGCACCGCCGGCTTTTACGAGGAGCTGGCCCTCTCGGTGGAGGGGGTGACCCTGGCCCAGGCGGTGCCCCAGGAGGACGGCCCCGGCACGGTGGGGCTGTACCTGTGGGGCCAGGGGGCCGCTCCCAGTGAGGCGGCGCTCCAGCAGGCGGAGGACCTGATCCAGGCACAGCGGGAGCTGGGGGTGACGGTTTCGGTGGAGAGCGCAGTGTCTTACGCCGTCAACGTGTACGGGACCATCAAGCCGAAAAACGGCGGGGACGCCGCCCAGGCGGCGGAGGTGATGGAAACCGCCCTGGAGGCGTGGTTCGCCCAGCGGAAGATCGGGGACCCGGTGTACCTGACAGACCTGACCCAGGTGCTGCTGGAGGCGGCAGCGGTGGAGAAGCTGAGTTTCGCTGCCAACATGCGGGACATCGCCGGGACGGACGGAGTGCTGCCTGTGCTGGGCACGGTGCTCCTGGGAGAAGCCACATGACGGCCCGGGCGCAGGCCGCTGAGCCGCGAAGCGGCGGGACGCAAAGCGTTGGGAGAATCTCCGCCGGGGCCCACATGGCCCAGGTGCTGGAGGCCACCGGGCTCTACGACCTGGGCGGCTCCACCCAGGTGGAGGGAGAGCTGGCAGCCTACGCCGCCGGGTTCGCCCTGGTGGAGGATGCTTTGGAGGACCTGCTGGCGGAGCTGTTCGTCTCTACCGCCCAGGGGCCTGGGCTGGAGCGATGGGAGAAGCTCCTGTGGGGGGATGTGCTCCCCGGGGAGGCCCAGACCCGCCGCCGGGAGCTGCTGGCTGGGCTGGGGGCCCACGGGGGCCTGCACACCAAAGAGGACTTTGAGAGCCTGCTCCCTGCCGCCGGTTTGCAAGGCACGGTGACAGAGACAGAGGACGGCGGCCTGGCGGTGGCGGCCTCTCTGCTGGGGAACGTGACGGAAGGCCAGGCCAGGCTGGCGCTGGCACGGCTGCTGCCCGCTCACCTGGCGTGGGAGCTGACCCTCTCGGGGGGAGAGACAGAATAAGGAAAAGGGCCGCTCCTTGGGGGGCGGCTCTTTTTCTGGGTTCAGGGTGACACGGGGGCGGCCTCGGGGGAAGGCCAGACCAGGCTAGCGCTGTCCCGGCTGCTCCCGCGCACCTGGCGTGGGAGCTGACCCTTACGGGGGAAGAGACGGAATAAGGGAAAAGGGCCGCTCCTTGGGGGGCGGCTCTTTTTCTGGGCGGCGGGGTTGCCGGGCGGGGCCCCTTCTGGTATAATACCGGGAGAAACTTTGGGGAGGCGGCTGCGTTGTTTGAAAATGAGACAAAACCCCAGCGGGCGCTGCTGGTGTGCCTGGACACAGGGGAATACGACGGGGAGGCCTCTTTGGCGGAGCTGGCGGAACTGACCCGCAGCGCCGGGGCGGAGGCGGCGTTCTTCCTCACCCAGAAGCGGCCGGCGCCGGACACCGCCACCTGCCTGGGCTCGGGCATGGCGGAGGAGGCCGGGGAGCTGGTGCGCCGGGAGGAGCTGGACCTGGTCATTTTCGACCGGGAACTGACCCCCACCCAAATCCGGAACCTGGAGGAGATCTGCGGGGTGCGGGTCATCGACCGCACCACCTTGATCCTGGACATCTTCGCCCTGCGGGCCAAGAGCCGGGAGGGCAAGCTCCAGGTGGAGCTTGCCCAGCTGAAGTACCTGCTGCCCCGGCTCACCGGGCGGGGAGCGGCCCTGTCCCGGCTGGGGGGCGGCATCGGCACCCGGGGCCCCGGCGAGACAAAGCTGGAGACCGACCGGCGGCACATCCGGCGGCGCATCGGCAGCCTGAAGGAGCAGCTCCAGGAGGTGGAGGCCGCCCGGGGGGTGATCCAGCGCCGGCGGGAGAAGAACGGGGTGGTCACCGTGGCGCTGGTGGGCTACACCAACGCGGGGAAGTCCACCCTGATGAACCAGCTGACCCAGGCGGGGGTGCTGGCGGAGGACAAGCTCTTCGCCACGCTGGATCCCACCGCCCGGGCGTTAAAGCTCCCCTGCGGGAAGACGGTGATGCTCATCGATACGGTGGGACTGCTGCGCAGGCTGCCCCACCATTTGGTGGAGGCCTTCAAGTCCACCTTGGAGCAGGCCGCCGCCGCGGACATTCTGCTCAACGTGTGCGACGCCTCCAGCCCGGAGGCCGGGGAGCACCTGCAGGTCACTCGGGAGCTGCTGGAGGAGCTGGGAGCGGGGGATCACCCCATGATCCCGGTGCTGAACAAGTGGGACGCGGTGCAGGACCCGGACCTGGCCCCCAGGCTCCCCGGGGCGGTGCGCATCAGCGCGCTGCGGGGGGAGGGGCTGGAGGAACTGCTCCAGGCCATTGAGGAGAACCTGCCGGAGAAGACCTTCCCCGTAGAGCTGCTGCTGCCCTTTTCCAAAAGCGGACTGGCGGCAAAGCTCCGGGAGGAGGGAGCGGTGACGGGAGAGGAGTACGTCCCCGAAGGGCTGCGCCTCTCCGCCCAGGTGGACAGCCGCCTGTACGCCCTGGTAAAAGACTACGAGCTGCACTGAAAAAGGGAGGCGCCTTGGCGCCTCCCTTTTGTGCGTTTCATCATGTCAGGGTTGGAGCGGTGTCAGGTCGATGCCGCCGGTAAGCGTCCCTTTCACCACCTGCTCCACAAAGTCTTTGGCGTCCTGAGGGGAGAAGTCGGACTGGGTGTCGTTGACGTGGGCTTCCGCGTGGATGACGCAGCCGGTGTTCTCCCATTGGAACAGGGCCTCAAAGCGGGTGTGGGTGTACGTTTCCGTGGAGTTCCCTTCGGGGGTGTGCTGGCTCACTGTGGCTGGGCCTTGGGCGAAGCTAGTGAGCACCGGCACGGCGTTTACTTCCTCGTTGGCCTGCTCCAGGGCAGCGGTGAGGGTTTTGCCCCATTCTCCTTGCGGCGCCTGGGGAAGAATGCTGACGGTAAATCCCACATCCCCGCCGCCCATCTCTACCACGGCGTACACGGGTTCCCCGTCTTCCGCATTGTAGGTGTAGCCCCTGGGGTTCTGGAGCAGTTCATGGCTGCTCTCCCAGGGAAAGTCACCACCCCACAGGGCTTTTACCTGCTCCAGGGACAAGTCCTGGGTGCGGTAGATGCCGTTTTCGCCCACCACCTGGGGCTGGATTACATCGGCTGCGTAGCGGTTGGCCCATTCCTGGAACAAGGTCTCATATTCCGCTTCGTCCCACTGGACAAATTCCAGTGTGGCGTCTGCGTCATCCTGCGGCGCTTGAATCCGGTTCAAATCAATCCCCCCAGCCAGGCACTGGTCCACCACCTGGGCTACGAAAGCCTCCGCGCCTTCCTGGGTGGGGAAACCCATCTCGCTGCTGGAAGCGGTCACTGTGACGATGGCCTCCCCCAGGGCGAAGCGGGCCTGGGCGTCGGTCTGGGGCACCTCTTTCCCATCGGTCAGGGCGGTGACATCATAGGACACCGCCACCACCGGGGTGCCCTCTACCAAGTTGTTGGCAATGGTGAAACTCTCCTCTACCTGCTGGGCCCAATCCGCGGCGTAGGCTTCCGCGTAAGCTTGGGACACCAGCTGGATGGTAAAGAGGTCCGGGGCCTCGATATACACCTGGCTCAGTTCCCCCTCTTGAAAGGCGGCGGTGGCGTCCAGGGTGACGTTCTCCAGGCTCATCCCGTCCCAGGGGAGGGCACTCCCCTTCCAGAGAGCCTCCAGCTGTTCCCGGGTTAGGGACAGTTCCCGATAGGTCTCCTCATTTTCCGCCGCGGCGCTGGCCTGGGCATAGGCGGGGCCATAGGTGCCGGCAAAGGGGACGATCTTCTCCTCGCCCATAGCCAGCTGTTCAAATGCCAGGGCTGGTTCTCGTTCCCCAGAAGCTGCTGGGATGGGCTGGGCTTGGGGCGGGGAGAGGAGCAGGGCGGCCCCTGCCCCCAGGCCCAGGCAGAGGACCAGGGCGGCGGCCGCGGCCCACACCGGATGGGTGAGTTTCTTCACCGGGGAGGCCCAGGGCTGGGCCTCCCGGACGTACTTGGGGTCGATGTCGCTCATGGCGCGAAGCAAGTCTTTGGCGTTCATTCCAATACCCCTTTCTTTTTCAGGTGGGCCCGGAGTTTCTCCCGCAGCCGGGAGACCCGGACCATGGCGTTGTTTTCTGTCAGTCCCGTTTGCTGGGCCAGTTCCTTATAGGGGCTGCCGTACCAGTAGCGCCCCAGGAACAGCACCCGGTCCCGGTGGGACAGCCGGGAAAGGAACGAGTTGAGGGCGTCTTTCAGCTCCTCCAGGTCCAGGGAGCCCTCCGGGCCCTCGCCGCCGCCCAGGCACTCCTCCAGCTCCTCGTAGGCCAGGTCGAAGGCGCTTTGCCGCTTGCCCGCCCTGTTCCACCGCCTGCGCTTCAGGCACAGGTTCCGGACCACCCGCAGGGCGTAGGGCAGCAGGGGAGCGGGCTTTGCCGGGGGGATCCCCTGCCACAGGGCCAGGTAGGCGTCGTTGACGCACTCCTCCACGTCCTGGGGGTCCTCCAGCAGCCGCCGGGCCAGGGCCCGCAGGTCCGGGCCGTAGGCCTCCGCCAGGGCGTCCACCGCCTGGGGGGAGCGCTCCCAGAACAGCTTTACGATCTCCCGGTCTTCCATGTCCATCTCTCCTTTTGTCCCCTCTGCCCTGTCTCTCCCTTTTTCCTCCCCGGCCTTACGCCCCGCCGGGGAAGGGGCGCTAATTTATTTTTTAACAAATGGGAAAGTGACTTGTCAAATTTGCAGTTTAATGCTATACTACTTGCAAGGACGGCGGGTTTCTCTGGGATAGTTCCCTAAAAGCAAATGAGATTTGCAGGAAGCCTGACGAAACTATTCAAAGGGGGCGTATGCCATGTCGGAAAAGAAAGAACAGCTGCTGCTTTTGGACAACAGCACCATGTACGTCATCGGGGCGGGGGACTACCACTCCACCAACCTGAGCTTTGAGGAGGCCAAGGCCATTATCGATATGTACGACGCCGGGGACATCCTCCGGTGCTTTACCGACCGGGCCACGGAGCAGGTGCTCCACGACTTTGTGGGCATAGAGCCCCGGGACTTCGCCTACAAGCCCATCCGGAAGATGCGGGTGGGCCAGGACGCCATTGTGGTGAAGCTGTACATCACCCCCTCGGAGACCCAGCCGGAGGTGGAGGCCGCCGACGGGGTCACCGCCAAGAAGATCCAGAACGTGTACGTGTACTGTCAGTACATCACCCGCACCGCGTAATCCTCTTTTCTTCATTCCTTTCTTTTGTCGGCGCGCCGCCTGCTCCCTGGGCGGCGTGCCTTTTTTCTGGAAAAGAATTTACAGATTTTTGAAGATTTTCACACCTTTCCGGGGTATACTGAGGTATACTAGAAAAAAGAGAAAGCGGGAAAGGAACGGTACGGGACATGGAACGGGAGCGGCGGCGGAAAAAACAGGTGGCCCTTCTCTGCCTGGGGGCGGCCCTGGGGGTGACGGGGCTGATCTTCTGGTTCGTGGGCCGGCCCATGCTCCAGTTCGTCTCCCAGCCGGAGCTGTTCCGGGACTGGGTGGACGGCCACGGGGTCTTCGGCCGCCTGGCCTTTCTGGGCATGATGATGTTCCAGGTGTTCGTGGCCATCATCCCCGGGGAGCCGTTGGAGATCGGGGCGGGGTACGCCTTTGGGGTGCTGGAGGGCACCGCCCTGTGCCTTTTGGCCACCACCCTCGCCAGCGGGGTGATCTTCCTCATCGTGAAGAAGTACGGCATGAAGTTCGTCACCCTGTTCGTGGCGGAGGAGAAGATCCGCTCCCTGAAGTTTTTGCAGAACGCCCGGCGGCTGGAGTTCATTGTCTTCCTGCTGTTTTTCATCCCAGGCACGCCCAAAGACGTGCTCACTTATATGGTGGGCCTGACCCCCATGAAGCTCCGGGTGTGGCTGCTCATCACCACGGTGGCCCGCATCCCGTCGGTGGTCACCTCCACCATTGGAGGCGATGCCCTGGGCACCCAGGAGTACCTGTTTGCCGTCATCGTCTTTGTGGCCACGGCGGCGGTCAGCGGCCTGGGGGTGCTGCTCTACCGGGCCATCCGCTGCCGGCACCAGCGCCGGGAGCAGGGGGAGCGGGATGTATAACTTCTGCATAAAGTGAATAAACCCGCCGCCCCCGGCTCCCGGGGGAGAGACAGGGGCCAGAATCGCCCACGAAGTTTAGCGCAATGCCAAAAAAACACACAGAACCAGGGGAGAAGGTGGAACCTGGTTCTCTTTTTTGCACAAAGCGTGAATATTTATGCAAAACCCCTTGCATTTTTTCGCCGGGGGGTGTATCATAGCCTTGGCAAACGGGAAAGGGCTGCTGAGAAGCCCTTTCAACCACATAGATAAGGAAGGGACCCAATTATGGCAAACGAGATCAAAAAAGTAGTGCTGGCCTACTCCGGCGGCCTGGACACCTCCATCATCATCCCCTGGCTGAAGGAGAACTACAACAACTGCGAGGTCATCGCCGTCTCCGGCGACGTGGGCCAGGGCACCGAGCTGGACGGCCTGGAGGAAAAGGCCAAGAAGACCGGGGCCTCCAAGCTGTACGTGCTGGACCTGAAAGAGGAGTTCATCCAGGACTACGTCTACCCCACCGTCAAGGCCGGGGCCGTGTACGAGAACAAGTACCTGCTGGGCACCTCCTTTGCCCGGCCCATCATCGCCAAGGGCATCGTGGACATCGCCAAGAAAGAGGGCGCCGACGCCATCTGCCACGGCTGCACCGGCAAGGGCAACGACCAGGTGCGGTTCGAGCTGGCCATCAAGGCCTTCGC
>DXDU01000127.1 GCA_019115285.1 Candidatus Acutalibacter pullistercoris | reverse complement strand
GAAGTATTTCAGCTCTTCCGTTTCATCGGGCCACCCCAAGGTGGAGAAGGGCCACAGGGCAGAGGAGAACCAGGTGTCCAGGGTGTCCTCGTCCTGGTGGAGATGCTTCCCACCGCACTTGGGGCAGGTGTCCACATCGGTTTCCGAAACGATGGTTTCCCCGCAGTCCTCACAATACCAAGCGGGGATGCGATGGCCCCACCACAGCTGCCGGGAAATGCACCAGTCTTTGATGTTCTCCATCCAGTTGTAGTAGGTCTTCTCCAGCCGCTCGGGGATGAAGCGGATGGTGCCGTCCTTCACCACGTCCACGGCGGGTTTTGCCAGGGGCTCCATCTTCACGAACCACTGGGTGGAGACCCGGGGCTCCACCACAGTGTGGCAGCGCTGGCAGGTGCCCACGTTGTGCTTGATGGGCTCCACCTTGATGAGGTAGCCCCCCTCTTCCAAATCTTTCACGATCTGCTTGCGGGCTTCCAGGCCGGACATGCCGGCGTACTTGCCGCCGTTTTCATTGATGGACCCGTCCTCGTTCATCACGTTGATCACGGGCAGGTCGTGGCGGCGGCCCACCTCGAAGTCGTTGGGGTCGTGGGCGGGGGTGATCTTCACCACGCCGGTGCCGAAGTCCATCTCCACGTACTCATCGGCCACGATGGGGATCTCCTTGTTCACCAGGGGCAGGATCACGTTCTTGCCCACCAGGTCCTTGTACCGCTCGTCCTCGGGGTGGACCGCCACGGCGGTGTCCCCCAGCATGGTCTCAGGCCGGGTGGTGGCCAGCTGGATGTAGCCGGAGCCGTCGGCCAGAGGATAGCGGATGTGCCAGAAGGAGCCCTGCTGCTCCTCGAAGATCACCTCCGCGTCGGAGATGGCGGTCTTGCAGTTGGGGCACCAGTTGATGATCCGCTCCCCCCGGTAGATCAGGCCCTCGTTGTAGAGCTTGACGAACACGTGGCGCACCGCCCTGGAGCAGCCCTCGTCCATGGTGAAGCGCAGCCTATCCCAATCGCAGGAGGAGCCCAGCAGCTTCAGCTGCTCTAAAATGCGGCCGCCGAACTTGTCCTTCCAGGCCCAGGCCCGCTCTAAGAAGCCCTCCCGGCCCAGGTCCTCCTTGGTGACGCCCTCTTCCCGCATGGCCTCCACGATCTTGGCCTCGGTGGCGATGGAGGCGTGGTCGGTGCCGGGCAGCCACAGGGCGGAGTAGCCCTGCATCCGCTTCCAGCGGATCAGGATGTCCTGCAGAGTCTCATCCCAGGCGTGGCCCATGTGCAGCTGCCCGGTGATGTTGGGCGGGGGAATGACGATGGTATAGGGTTGCTTCTCGGGGTCCACCTCCGCGTGGAAGTACCCCCCCTGCATCCAGAAGTCGTAAATGCGGCCCTCCACTTCCTGGGGCTCGTAGGCTTTCGCCAGCTCTTTGCTCATGGTTTTCTTTCCCTCCATATCGTTTCCGGAACCTTCCGGCCGTTGTCAAAAAGTCTCAGGCGGCGTTGCTGTACCGCACGAACACCGTGGCAGCCTGGCTGCGCTGGGTGTTCTCCCGGGGGCGGAAGCTCCCGTCGTCGTTGCCCAGGACCAGCCCCAGGCTGTGGCAGGCGTACACCGCCTCCCTGGCCCAGGCGGAGATCTCCCCGTCATCGGGGAACAGGCTGTCTCCCCCGTCCTCCACCGGCTGCCGGTTCAGGAGGTTGTAGAGCACCTGGCACATCTCCTCCCGGGTGATGGGGTCCTCCGGCCGGAAGCGGCCGTCGCCGTCGCCGTTCATAATGCCTTCTTCCGCGGCCCAGGCCACCACCTGGACGTACCAGGCGTCGTCGGCCACGTCGGCAAACTGGTTCTCCCCCTCGAAGTCCTCCCAGTCAGGGCCGGCGGCGTTGGCGGCCACCTGGCAGAACTCCGCCCGGGTGATGTCCCGCTCCGGCTGGAACAGGCCCTGGTCGTTGCCGTGGAACAGCCCCAGGGCGGCGGACTCCTCCACCGCCTCAAAGTACCAGGCGTCCCGGGTCACATCGGGGAAGGTCAGGGGCGGGTAGTCCTCTCCCTGGTATTCGTAGGCCTCCCGGTTCTTGACGGGATAGGGCAGTGTCACCGGGTCGGCGCCGGAGGCCAGCTGGTACACGTCCACCTCCTGGTGGTCCCCCTGCTGGGAGAAGGCCTGGCCGTCCACCACGGTTTCGCTGCCGATGAGGAAGTAGTCGTAGGAAAGCTCCTCCCCCTCGTCGTCCCAGGTCAGGTCCAGGTTGTACCACAAGCCGTCGTCCATCTGCACGTTGTTCCACATGTGGGTCTCGCTGCGCACCAGCACGCAGGGGATGCCCAGCTCCCCGCACACCAGCTTTACCGCCTTGGCGTAGCCGTCGCACTGGGGCAGGCAGTCGTCGTCGAACACCAGGGCGCTGTAGGCCTGGTGGCACAGGTAGGCCTGCCGGTCGGAGGTGATCTCCTGGCCGTACTCGTTGCCCTGGCCCAGGATCTCATAGGCCTTTTTCAGCTTGGAGTAGGTATCGGGCTCCCGGTCCGCTTCCCGGGCGATGTCCTCCACCGCCTCCAAGGACTGCTCCCACAGCTCCTTTACCTCGTTGCCCAGGGCCAGCCGGAAGTAGAAAACGGTGTTCCCCAGCTTCACCACGCCCTCCTGCAGCTCGTCCCAGCGGTAGCCCACCTGCATGTCAGAGAGCCACAGCATGTCCGGCCGGTCGTTGCGCAGGGCGTACACCGCCGCGGAAAGATCTGTGTACAGGGCCCGCTCTTTCCACTGGGCGTTCTCGTCGGCGGTGAACTTCCCCTCCTCGTCGATGGTCCCCGTCAGGGTCAGGCCCAGCAGTTCCGGAATGGACACCCCCACCTGGCGGTAGCCCCCCACCAGGGCGGCGGTGAGGATCTGGTCCAGGGGGATGTTCTCCAAAGCCCGGTAGCAAGACTGCTGCCTGGCGCTGAGCAGGTCGTAGCACGCCCCGGTGACCTCCGTCTCCCGGCCGGTGCGGTATACCTGCTGGAACAGGGCCACCAGGTCCTGGGGCTGTTCCTCCTCTAGGAAGGTCTGTACCGTGTAGCCGCTGCGGCCGGTGCCCTCTTCGGCGGCGGCCCCCAGGGGCAGGGCCCCCACCAGCAGAATGAGGGCCAGCACCAGGGCAAGGCCCCTCCCTTTTCTGGACAGCATCGTTTCAGCTCCCCTTTCCATTCGTATAGAAAGCCAGCCCGCGCCTGGCGGGCGAAAAGACAACTGCTACAATTATCGCCCAATCCGCCCCCCTTGTCAATCATTCCCGCAAAAAAACGCCTTCTCACCGAGCCCTTCCCCCTTCCTGTGGAAAAGCTTTTGTCAGATTCGCCGAAATCACCCTTTTTCTCCAGGAAATTCTTTCCCATCCCTTGCAAATCCCGGTCATCCGTGGTAAAATGTAACCGCTTTGTAACCGTTAGCTTACATAATTTTGCCGGGAAACCTGGTTTTCCCGGGGGTCCCAAGACTTTTGGGGGACCTGTTTCCACCATAGAAACTCCGTCAACAGAAAGGAAGGACCGTTTTATGGCGAGATCTCGATCTTCACGGCTTTTGTGCCTGGTACTTAGTTTGCTGCTGCTTTTGGGGATGGCTGTGGCCCTCCCCGGCGCCACCGCCTCCGCCGCCCAGGGGGTCACCTCCCTGGAGTTCGCGGAGCACGGCCTGACGGCCTGGCGGGACGGCTGGGTCTACGTCTACGGCGGCAAGGGCGAACAGTACGACGGCACCCGGGCCTCTGACTGCGCGGGCCTGCTGTACGCCTTCTTCACCGACCACGGCATCTACTCCTGCTACGGCGGGGCCAGCTCCCAGGTGCGCCACAACACCATCTGGCACGGCAGCTTAGAGGAGCTCCCCCGGATTCACGGCCTGTCCGTCACCATGGTGGACCCCTACGACTACCAGTACCCCTACGGCCACGTGGGCATCTACGTGGGCAACGGCATGGTCACCGACAACAGCACCTACGGCACCAACATGATCTACGACAGCGTGTACTCCCGGGGCTGGTCCGAGTGGCACCTGTTCGACTGCGGCCTGCTCTTCCCCGTCAGCGGCTGGTATGAGTTCGACGGGAACATGTACCACTACACCGACTATCAGTACGACGTGAACACCACGGTGGACGGCTACACCATCGGCGCCGACGGCATCGCCTACAACGCCGACGGCACCGCCCTTACTTACAGCGACGCCCTGCAGAACGAGGGCTACGTCAACGCCGCCACCGTCCGGGATTACTTAAAGTCCCAGGGCATCGGCTACGAAGTGGGCGCCGGCTACGGCGGCGGCTCCTCCGATGGCGGCAGCAACGGCGGCGGCAGCGGCGACAGCCACACCAACGCCCAGGTCACCGGCAGCGGGGTCAACGTCCGGTCCCAGCCCACCACCCAGTCCTCCACCCTCACCAACCTGTCTTACGGCACCCAGATCCTGGTCACCGGCCAGGCCGAGGGAGAGAGCGTGACCAGCGGCGGACAGACCTCCACCCTGTGGTACGAGATCGTCCTGCCCAGCAACGGGGCCACCGGCTACATCTCCTCCCTGTTCGTGGAGATCACCGGGGAGCTGGACATGCCCGACACCCCCACCATCACCTTTGAGGACGGCTACGTGGTGATGACCGCCAACTCCGAAGAGGAGACCATCTACTACACCACCGACGGCACCACCCCCACCGAGGACAGCACGCCCTACACCGGCTCCATCTACATGGTGGGCCTGACCTACAAGGCCGTGACTGTGCTGGACGGCCAGTCCAGCGCCGTGGCCACCGCCAGCGTGATGAACAACGGCACCATCTTTGTCGACTTTACCACCGACCACTGGTACTTCGAGGACGTGAACCGGGCGGTGAGCTATGAGATCTTCGGCGGCCGGGGAGACGGCACCTTCGACCCCGAGGCCCAGATCACTCGAGGGGACTTCGTCAAGGCCCTGGCCAACCTGGACGGCGTGGACCTGAGCGCCTATGACGGCTCCACTCCCTTCTCCGACGTGGACGCCAGCGCCTACTACGCCCCGGCCATCCAGTGGGCCTACAGCATGGGCTACATCAACGGCATGGACGGCTCCTCCTTCCAACCCGGCGCCTCCATCACCCGGGAGGCCATGTGCCAGATTCTGGCGAACTACGGCAGCCTCCAGCCCCTGGGCAGCTCCGGCGCCTTCTCCGACGACAGCTCCATCGCCTCCTGGGCCAAAGACGCTGTGTACGCCTGCCGGGATTACGGCATCGTGGGCGGCATGGGCGGCAACAGCTTCGAGCCCAAGTCCACCGCCACCCGGGCCCAGGCCTGTGTGATCCTTTCCAACTACTGCGAGACATTCTAAACGGCAGCGGCCGTTTTATCAGCGGGCTTGGCCCGCCAGACATATGGGGTTTGCCCGGCGGCAGGGAGCGTTCCCGCCGCCGGGTTTTGTTTGTCCAGAACCCCCCGGAGAAACAGAAAAAGCAGGCAGGGCCTTTGGCCTTGCCTGCTTTCTTTTTTTAGGGGAGCCGCCCGGTGGCGTCAGCGGCGGCTGCCCCCCAGTTGATAGAGTGCGCAGAGGAACAGCGCCGCCAGGAGGGAAACGGCGGGCACCGCTTCTTCACGGCCCCTCCCCTTTACTGCTTCTTCAGCCTCAGGACGTTCCAGGAGGCGGGGGCCAGCTGGCTCTTCAGGCAGCCGTCCTCCAGGCAGTCTCGATCGCGCACCGCCTTGGGGGCCACGGTCTCCCCAGCGGCGGAGTTGGTGGCGAAGAAGTCCGGGTGCTCCAGGACCAGGTGCTCGCAGAGCTGGTACCCCTCAAAGGAGCCCAGGTCCGCCTCCAGGGTGATGGCCTCTTCCAGATCCCGGTTCACGGCGAAGACGGTGACCTCTTCCGCCTCCTCGTTCCACACGGCCACGGTGTCCACGTCGGTGACGTCGGTGAAGTCCATGGTGTCGTGCTTGGAGGAGCGCAGGGCGGTGTTCAGGGCCACGCCCCGGCCGTACTTGCTGGCGTGGAGGAAGGGATAGAAGATGGTCTGCCGCCAGGCGGGGCCGTTCTCCTCGGTCATAATGGGGGCGATGACGTTGACCAGCTGGGCCAGGCAGGCCATGCGCACCCGGTCGGAGTGCTTTAAGAGGGTGATGAGCATCAGCCCCACCAGCAGGGCGTCCTCAAAGTCGTAGTGGTCCTCCAGCAGGTGGGGGGCCACGCTCCAGGGGCGGTTCTTCATCTGGTCGTCGTCCGACTCGTTGGCGTGGAACCACACGTTCCACTCGTCGAAGCTGAGCATCATGTCCTTCTTCGCCCGCTTTTTGGCCTTGACGAAATCGCAGGTGGAGATGATGGTGCGGATGAACCGGTCCATGTCGTCGGACTGGGCCAGGAAATTCCTGGTATCGTGGAAGCGGTTGCCGTAATAGGTATGCAGGGAGATGAAGTCCACGCTGTCGTAGGCCTCCTCCAGCACGGTGGCCTCCCACTGGGGGTAGGTGGGCATGTTGGTGTTGGAGCTGCCGCACACCACCAGCTCCAGGCTGGGGTCGATCTGCTTCATGGCCTTGGCGGTCTCGTCCGCCAGGCGGCCGTACTCTGTGGCTGTCTTGTGGCCGGTCTGCCAGGGGCCGTCCATCTCGTTGCCCAGGCACCACACCTTGATGTTGTGGGGGTCCTTCACCCCGTGGGAGATGCGCAGGTCGCTGTACTTGGTGCCGGAGGGATGGTTGCAGTACTCCAGCAGGTTGCAGGCGGCCTCGATGCCCCGGGTGCCCAGGTTTACGGCCATCATCACGTCGGTATCCGCTTTTTTGGCCCAGGAGGCGAACTCGTTGACGCCCACCAGGTTGGGTTCGGTGCTGCGCCAGGCCAGCTCCAGCCGGCGGGGACGCTGGGCCACGGGGCCCACGCTGTCCTCCCAGTAGAAGTTGGAGACGAAGTTGC
>DXDU01000126.1 GCA_019115285.1 Candidatus Acutalibacter pullistercoris | reverse complement strand
AAGAAGTACTTCACCGGGGAGGTGACGCCCCCCCGCCGCCGGGTGACCACCTGCCAGAAGTGCATCCGCACCGGGGACATTGAGAACGTGGGCTTTACCGCCCGCCACGGCACGTATTTCGAGATGCTGGGCAACTTCTCCTTCGGCGACTACTTTATGCGGGAGGCCATCACCTGGGCCTGGGAGTTCTTCACCCAGGTGCTGGAGATGCCCAAGGAGCTTCTGTACATCTCCGTGTACCAGGACGACGACGAGGCCTGGGACATCTGGACCCGGGAGATCGGCGTGGAGGAGAGCCACATGAAGCGCCTGGGCAAGGAGGACAACTTCTGGGAGCACGGCTCCGGCCCCTGCGGCCCCTGCTCGGAGATCTACTTCGACCGGGGGGAGAAGTACGGCTGCGGCAAGCCCACCTGCGGCGTGGGCTGCGACTGCGACCGGTACGTGGAGATCTGGAACCTGGTGTTCTCCCAGTTTGACAACGACGGCCAGGGGAACTACAGCGAGCTCAAGCAGAAGAACATCGACACCGGCATGGGACTGGAGCGCCTGGCCTGCGTCATGCAGGGGGTGGACAACCTGTTTTTGGTGGACACGGTGCAGAACATCATGAAGAAGATCATGGAGATCGCCGGGGTGCGCTACGGGGAGGACGAGAAGAGCGACGTGTCCCTCCGGGTGATCACCGACCACATCCGCTCCACCGTGTTCATGATCGGCGACGGCGTGCTGCCCTCTAACGAGGGCCGGGGCTACGTGCTGCGGCGGCTGCTGCGCCGGGCCGCCCGCCACGGCCGGCTGCTGGGCATCCAGGGGGCCTTTTTGAAGGACCTGGTGGACACGGTGATCCAGGAGAACGAGAAGGCCTATCCCGAGCTGAAAGAGAAGCGGGAGACCATCAAGAAGATCGTCTCCTTCGAGGAGGACAGCTTCCAGAAGACCATCGACCAGGGCCTGTCCCTGTTAAACGCCCTCATCGACAAGGCGGACAGCAGGGTCTTCTCCGGCGAGAACGCCTTTACCTTAAACGACACTTACGGCTTCCCCCTGGACCTGACCAAGGAGATTCTCTCCGAGCGGGGGATGACCGTGGACGAGGAGCGCTTCCGCCAGCTGATGCAGGAGCAGCGGGAGCGGGCCCGCAGCGCCCGGAAGGACGCCGGCGCCGACGCCTGGAAGGGCGAGGGCACCGCCGCCGCGGGCCTGCCGGAGACCGTCTTTACCGGCTACGGCCAGCTGGAGGGAGAGGCCAAAGTGGTGGCCATCATCCAGAACGGCCAGCGGGTGGAGAGCGCCGGAGAGGGCGCGGAAGTCTCTGTGGTGCTGGACGCCACTCCCTTCTACGGGGAGGGCGGCGGCCAGGTGGGAGACAACGGCTCCCTGGAGGCGGAAGGCGTCTCTGTGGACGTGATCGACACCACCAAGCACGAGGGGATCTACCTGCACCGGGCCGTGGTGGAAAGCGGCACCCTGAACCTGGGGGACAAGGTCACCGCCAAGGTGGACGGCCAGCGCCGCCAGGCCATCATGCGCAACCACACCGCCGCCCACCTGCTCCAGGCCGCCCTGCGCAAGGTCCTGGGGGACCACGTGGAGCAGGCCGGCCAGCTGGTCAACGACCGCCACGTGCGCTTCGACTTCACCCACTTCTCCGCCCTGACCCCGGAGGAGCTGGCCCAGGTGGAGCTGCTGGTCAACGAGGAGATTCTCAAGGCCGTGCCTGTCTCCATGGTGGAGATGCCCATCGAGGAGGCCAGACAGAGCGGGGCCATGGCCCTGTTCGGCGAGAAGTACGGCGACGTGGTCCGGGTGGTCTCCGTGGAGGACGGCTTCTCCAAGGAGTTCTGCGGCGGCACCCACATGGACAACACCGCCCGCTTGGGGCTCTTCAAGATCCTCAGCGAGACCTCTGTGGCCTCCGGCGTCCGCCGGATCGAGGGCGTCACCGGCATGGGGGTCCTGGCCATGCTGGCCAGCCAGACCGGCACCTTGCTGGAGACCGCCCGGGCCATGAAGGTCTTAAACCCCATGGAGCTGCCCCTCCACGCCCGGCAGACCATGCAGGAGCTGAAGGACAAGGACCGGGAGATTGAGACCCTCAACGCCAAGCTGGCCCAGAACCGCCTCAACGACGTGTTCCAGAACGCCCAGGACGTGGACGGGGTGAAGGTGGTCTACGCCCTGCTCTCCGGCACCGGCCCCGACGCCCTGCGGGCCCTGTGCGACAAGGCCAAAGAGCGGGAGGAGGCCATTGTGGCGGTGTTCGCCGGCGTGACCGAGGGCAAGGCCACCCTGGCGGCCTCCTGCAACAAGGCCGCCCAGGACCGGGGCCTGAAGGCCGGCGTGCTGGTAAAGGCCGTGGCCCAGCTGTGCGGGGGCAACGGCGGCGGCCGGCCCGACTTCGCCATGGCAGGCGCCAAGGACCAGTCCAAGCTGGACGACGCCCTGGCGGCGGTGGCCGGGCTGGTGCGGCAGCAGCTGGGATAAGTTCCCGCTCCCATAAAAAAGAGAGCGCCCTGTGTGCGGGGCGCTCTTTTCGCGTTATTTAAACGAAAGCCAGGCAGAGGAGGAGCAGAACCGCCAGCTGGGACCAATCCAAGCTGGACGACGCTTTGGCGGCGGTGGCTGGCCTGGTGCGGCAGCAGCTGGGGAAGTTCCCGCTCCCCAAAAAAGAGAGCGCCCTGTGTGCGGGGCGCTCTTTTCGCATTATTTAAAGGAAGGCCAGGCAGAGGAGGAGCAGAACCGCCAGCAGGGCCAGGTTCCACAGGGTGAAGGACAGCAGGTACCGGCCCCGGAGCTCAGAGTACTCCCGGTTGATCTGCTTGTAGGAGATCAGGCTGGCCATGGAGGCGATGAGGGTGCCCAAGCCTCCCAGGTTTACCCCGATGAGCAGGGGCAGGGCCTCCTCCGTAAAGCCGGAGAGGAGCAGGGCGGCAGGGACGTTGCTGATCACCTGGCTGGCCAGGACGGAGACCAGCTCCACGTGGCCGGACAGGGCGGAGGTGAGGAAGTTCTGGAAGGCGGGGACACTGCCCAGGTTCCCGATGAACACTAAGAAGGCGAGGAAAGTCAGCAGCAGGGAGTAGTCCACCTGCCGGAGGATGGAGCGGTCGGCAAAGAGCAGGAACACCAGCACCACCGCCGCCACCGCCAGGGGTGGCACCACAGAGAACAGCCCCAGCAGGCACAGGACAAACCCCAGGCAGCACAGGGCAAGGCGTTTGGGGCTGCCCAGCTGGGCGGGGACCTCCACCGGGGGGATGGGGGTGGCCTTCTGCAGCAGGGCCGCCCCCAGCAGCACAAGGCCAGAGAGGGCCACGTAGGGGGCCATGGCCCCGCACAGCTCCCCAAAGCCCAGGGAGTACCGGGTGTACAGGTACAGGTTCTGGGGGTTGCCCATGGGGGTGAGCATGCTCCCCAGGTTGGCGGCCAGGGTCTGCAGCACCACCAAGGGGATTACCAACCGCTCTTGCCCCGCCAGCCGCAGCACCACCAGGCCAAAGGGCACAAAGGTGATGAGGGACACGTCGTTGGTGATGACCATGCTGAAGAAAAAGGGCAGGAACACCAGCACCAGCAGCATGGTCCTGGTGGAGCCGGTGCGGCGCAGCAGCCGGCTGCCCAAAAACTGGAAGACCCCCGCTCCCTGAAATCCCTTGACCACCGCCATCAGGCCGAAGAGCAGGGCCAGGGTGTCCCAGTCCACGTAGCTCATGTACCCGGGGCCGGGGGGCACGAAGCAGGCGGACACCGCCGCCAGCACCAGGGCGACCCCCAGCACCGTCTCCCGTTTGAAAAACCCTGCCACGGCCCCCAGGACCGCCTTGGCTTTCGTCTCCCTCACAGTCATCCCTCCCGCACTCATTCCCGCCTATCATAGCAGTTTCCCGGGGAAAAGTCAAAGTCGGGGAGGGGCGAAAAAGAGCCGCCCGGGGGCGGCTCTCGAAAGTGGCAGTGTTCCCTCGCCTTGTTCCTCCAGCGGCGCGGCGCTTCGTCCCGTTGGCGGTCGTCGCCTCGGCGGCGGCCAGCTTTTTCCCCGGAATGAGCCTCTACCTCTACAGGAGAATTGCGGTTTCGCGAAGGGAAATGGGAGTTTTGGGCACTCCCAAGCAGTTTCCAGGGGAAAAGTCAAAGCCGGGGAGGGGCGAAAAGGAGCCGCCCGGGGCCGGCTCTTGAAAGGTGTCAGCTCTTGCTGGCTTTGCCGATACAGGCCATGGCGTTGAGACTGCGGGGGTAGCCCACGTAGGGCAGGCACTGGGCCACCACCCGCTGGAGGAACTGGGCGTCGTTCCCCAGGTTCATGTTACCCTTGGCGTGGGCGGTGAGCTGGGGCTCGCAGCCCCCTTGGGCCAGCAGGAAGCAGAAGGTGATCATCTCCCGCTGGGCAAGGGTGAGGCCGGTGCGGGTGTAGTAGTCCCCAAAGCAGTTTTCCGCCAGCCACCGGTTGACCGTGCCCTGCTTCCAGGCCTCCAGCATGTGGGGGCCGAAGATCTCCGCCTGGGCCTGGGCCCCCTTCTCCAGCCGGTCCTCCCAGGCGGTGGTGGCCTGAGAGGGCAGGGGCAGGCTGACGCCCCGGGCTTCTAAGATCTGGTTGGCGGCCTGTAAGAATGGCCACACCCGTCCCAGGCCCAGGTAGTCCACCCCTTGGTAGACCACCTCTTTGGCCATCACCGGGGTGACCCCGGCGTCCAGGGCGGCGGGGAACTCCTCCCGGAAGGCCTCCAGTCCCTGGCAGCCCAGCAGGGCGGCCAAAATGGCCAGGTGCCGGGTGACCGGCTCCAGCTGCAAGCCTTCGTCGCCGGGCACTTCCCGGAAGGCGAAGGCCTCCATGCGCTCCCACATCTCCGGGTCGGTTTTTCTCAGATCGAACATGGTGGGTCCTCCTTTCAGCGGACGGTCCAGACCTGGCTGGAACCGGCGGCGGCAGGGGTGTTCTGGGCCATGACCCCCACCAGCTTGTGGGGGACGTACAGCTCTTCCAAGTAGGCGGCTTCCTCTTCGGTGAGCTCCAGGTCCACGGCTTTCACCGCCCCCTCGATGTGGGAGAGCTTGGTGGCCCCCACCACCGGGGCGGTGACGTTCCGGAGCAGCCAGCTCAGGGCGATCTCCGTCATGGAGACACCCCGGCGGTCCGCCAGCTCCGCCACCCGGGCGAGGATGGCCCCGTCCTGTTCGGCGGTGGCGTCGTACTTCAGCTTGGCGTAGCTGTCCTCCCGCAGCCGCTGGGAGGTCTCTCCCGGGCGCTTGGCAAGCCTGCCCCCGGCCAGGGCGCTGTAGGGGGTCATGGCGATGTTGTCCTCCCGGCAGAGCTTCGCCATCTCCCGCTCCTCCTCCCGGAAGATCAGGTTGTAGTGGCCCTGGACGGACACGAACTTGGGGAAGCCCTCTCGCTCCGCCAGGGCGTTGGCCTTGGCCAGCTGGTAGGCAAAGCAGTTGGAGATGCCGATGTACCGGGCCTTCCCGGCCTGGACCGCGTCCGCCAGGCCCTGGAGGATCTCGATGAGAGGGGTGGCGTAGTCCCACATGTGATAGATGTACAGGTCCACGTAATCCATCCCCAGGTGGGACAGGCTCTCGTCCAGCATCCGCCGGACATGTTCCCGGCCGGAGACGCCCTCCTGGATCTCCTGGGGGGAACGGCCGGGGAACTTGGTGGCCACCACCACGTCCTCCCGGCGGGCCAGCTCTTTCAGGGCCCGGCCCAGGTACTCCTCGCTGGTGCCGTTCTGGTAGCCGATGGCAGTGTCGAAGAAGTTTACCCCCAGCTCCAGCCCCCGGCGGATGATCTCCCGGGAGCGGGCCTCGTCCACGGTCCAGCTGTGCTGGCCGGTGGCGGCGTTGCCAAAGCCCATGCACCCCATGCAGATCCGGGAGACCCGCAGGTCGGAATTCCCAAGTTTCGCGTATTTCATGGCAGATCGCTCCTTTCTGCCTCTATTTTACACCGGCGGGGCTTCTCTGTCGAATACCTGGTTTGGATGGGTCTCCATGCCTGAAAGGTATGCCCGGGCGTGGCGGAGAAAGGCGGAGGTCACCGGGGAGAAGGTCTCCGCCTTTTTCCAGATGAGCAGGGAGGACCCGGTGATCTGGGGGGAGAGGGGCACAAAGGCCATGCCGGGGAAGCGGGTGTCCAGCTTCCACAGGGTGATGACACAGCAGTCGGGGATCTCCCGGGCCAGCACCGCCTGGTTAAAGAGCAGGTTCCCCGTGCCCACCACCTGCAAATGCTCCCAGTGGGGGCCAAACCACCCGGCCAGCTCCCGGTGGATCAGCTCCCGCTGGGGGAGGAGCAGGGGAACGCCGCACAGGTCCTCGGGGGAGAGGGACTGCTTCCCCGCCAAGGGGGAGCCCTCCTGCACCAGGGCGCCCCAGCGCTCGGTCACCGGCATGGTGAGGAACAGGTACCGGGTCTTGTCCACCGGCTCCGGCACCAGGCCGATGTCCAGCAGGCCCTGTTCAATGCGCTCTTTGATGTCGTCGGCCTGGGCGCTGTAGAGCTGGAAGCTCACCAAGGGGTGGCGGGCCCGGAAGCCCGCCAACAGCTTTGCCAGCACCTGAGAGCTGAGAAGTTCCCCGGCGCCGATGGTGAGGGTGCCGGAGAGCTCCTGCTCCCGGCGCTGGATGTCTATCTTTGTCTTGTCCGCCAGGTCCACGATCTCCTGGGCCCGGCGGCGCAGGAGCATCCCCTCCTCGGTCAAAGTCACCCGGTGGTTGCTGCGGTGGAACAGTGCCACCCCCAGCTCCTCCTCCAGCTGGATCATCTGCCGGGACAGGGTGGGCTGGGTCAGGTGCAGCAGCTGGGCCGCCCTGGTGATGTTCTCCTCCCTGGCCACCATGAGAAAGTATTGCAGCACGCGGATCTCCACAGGCCTCGCTCCTTTTGCCGTTTTCTAAAGCATACCACAGTTTTCCCCCCAGGGGAAGGGGGGCGTGCCCGCGCGCGATCAGTGGCCGGCGGGTTTGCGGGAGAGCTGGTCCCGCTCGCCGGTGAGGTCCGCGTGGACCAGCCGGATGAGCACGATGCCCAGGGGCAGAAGGTTCAGCCAGATGGACCGCACCGACACCAGCCGGCAGGCCAGGGTGGACAGCACCCCGCCCCCGAAAAAGCACCCCAGCATGCCTAAAAAGAACAGGGCCCGGCGCAGCGCCGCCCGATCCCCCTTGCGCACCGCCTTGGCGAAACCTATGCCCACCTGCCGGAGCTGGTTGGTGCAGAAGGTGGTGGCCATGGGGATGCCCTCCGCCTGGCGGAAGGTGTTGTACTGCATGGAGGCGATGAAGTTCACCAGCACCTGCACCAGGTGGTCCGGCCAGGTGAGGGGGATGAACCCGATGGAAAACAGCACCAGGCACTCGAAGGCCACCAGGTAGGTGTCCCACCGAAGGAACCCGAACCGCCGCAGGGGAGAGGGCAGGATCTCCGACAGGAAGGCCCCCAGGAAGTACGCCCCGATGGGGATGAGGTAGTAGGCGCCCCCCGCCCAGTCCCCGGCCCCAAAGGCGATGGCCATGAGCACCACGTTGGCGGTCTGGGCGTTGCAGAACACCCCGCCCCGCAGGTTGAAGGTGTAGGCCCCCATCATCCCGGCGCTCAGGGTGAGCAGGGCAAAGACGCTTCGCCGCTCGCACACCAAATACTCTCCCGCATGCTCTCTCATTCCCTTTCCCCCTCTCGTTTCTCTGGGAATCATACCACCATTTTCAAAAAACCGCAAGGGAGGGGCATTCCCATAAGTAAAACCACTAGGAAACGAGTGGTTCGCTCAGACCCCAGAGGGGTCAGTACCTGCCGACCCTGGAAGGGGCCTGAAGGGCCAGTATCGCGTCGCTTGCTCCGCCGCTGGTAATCCGGTTATTATCGGCTTCCTATCCATTCCTGGAAATGGGGCATTTCTTCTAAACAATGTTTGTTTGCCAAGGCTTTTGGTTCTGCCCCTGGCTGCGCCAGGGGCTTTCTTAAGCTTAATGACAGAAAAAAAGAAGGGACAGATCGCTCTGTCCCTTCTTCTATGCGGTTCTTGAATTACTCGCCGAAGTAGCGCTTGAGCAGGCCGGCGAAGGCCTTGCCGTGGCGGGCCTCGTCCCGGGCCATCTCGTGGACGGTGTCATGGATGGCGTCCAGGTTCAGCTCCTTGGCCTTCTTGGCCAGGTCGAACTTGCCCTGGGTGGCGCCGTTTTCGGCCTCCACACGCATCTGCAGGTTCTTCTTGGTGGAGTCGGTGATCACCTCGCCCAGCAGCTCGGCGAACTTGGCGGCGTGCTCGGCCTCTTCCAGAGCGGCCCGGCGCCAGTACTCGCCAATCTCGGGGTAGCCTTCCCGATGGGCCACACGGGCCATGGCCAGGTACATGCCAACCTCGGTGCACTCGCCGGTGAAGTTCTCACGCAGGCCCTGGAGAATCTCTTCGGGAGCGCCCTTGGCCACGCCTACCACGTGCTCGGCGGCCCAGGTCATCTCTCCGGCCTGCTCCACGAACTTCTCGGCAGGAGCGCCGCACACAGGGCACTTCTCAGGGGCGGCGTCCCCCTCGTGCACGTAACCGCAAACAGTACATACGAACTTCTTCATAACAAACTACCTCCACTGGTCAAATTTTTCGGTCTTGGGTTTTATGGGCAACGCCCCTTAGGACTGGGGCGTCTCCTTGCTGCAGTTGGGGCAAAGGCCCCGGAAGGTCACCTGGGCGCCTTGGATCCGGCAGGCCAGGTCTTGAGACAGGGTCTGCAGTTCCTCCTGGGGGAAGAACTCCTGGAACACGTCCACCACCGCCCCGCAGGAATCGCACACCAGGTGGGCGTGGGGCGTGGTGTTGGCGTCGAAGTGCTCCTGCCCCCCGATGACCCCTACGCTGGCGGCCTTGCCTGTCTCACAGAACTTCTTCAGGTTCCGGTACACGGTGCCCAGGCTCAGGTCGGGGTACTTGGGCTTTAGCTGGGAGTACACCCAGTCCGCCGTGGGGTGGACGGTGGTCTCCTGCAGCGCGCTGAGGATCGCCATCCGCTTCCGGCTGAAATTCTCCCGTTTCTCCATGCCTGCCTCCTGTGTCACCGGCGTGTGCCGCCTTCTCAAAGGTGTTCCCTTCTGGTGTGGCTTTAGTATAGCATAGAACGGAGAACTTGTAAATAGGAATTATTCGCAAATTTTAGCTTTCGCCCTTTTTACCAAAAGCGGCAGGGGGAACAGGGCAGATCTCCGGCAAAGCACGGACTCCCTTCCTCAGGTGGGCAGGAAGCTTTTCCATCCCGCCGAAGGAGCCGTCCCTCGCCCGCATCCGTAAAAGGTGGACGCCCTTACAAGCCCCCGGCCCAGCGGCAGGGGCGCTGGTTATTTATATGAGGCTGGGCTTCTTCCCGCTCCCTGGAGAGGGGGAGGGGCATTGTCACCTGCGAACGAGAAGCAGGCTCCCCGTCCTTCGTGCCCGCGGCAGGAGAGGGAAGCCCCATGCCTAGCGGTAGGGACACTGGCTTTTTAAATCTATGGGGCTGGGCTGTTTTTCGCTCTCTGGTGGGGCCCGACCGCTCACACAACAACAGGCGGTCCCCGAAAGTAGGCGGCCACCTTGTCTCTTGCGGGGGAGAGATTACTCCCCGTCCTCCTGATCCACCGAGGCGGTGCTGGAAGATTGGCCCTCCGACTGAGAGGAGCTGGTCTCTTCCGTCTGGCTGGAGGGGGTCTCCTGGGAGGAGGTCTCCTGAGACGAGGTCTCCGAGCTGGAGCTGTCCGTGTCCCCGGCCTGGGGCGGCGGCCCGGCAGGGTCTGTGGAAGTCTCGCCCTTACGCAGGGCGTTGTACTCGGTCATGGTGATTTCCTGGACCTGGGCGAACTCCGCGGAAACGTAGGCGGGAGAGCCCTCATATTCCACCTGGTACCAGCCGTCCTGCTCCTCTTCCAATAAAAGGGGAAGCAGGGAGCCGTCCTCGGCCAGACCAAGGATGTCGCTGTCGGTAGAGGCCTTGCTGCGGATGTTCAGCCCGTCGGGGGCGTTGACCTTCACGGCCTTGGCCTTCTGCTCGGGCTGGGGGGTGGCCTGCACCACAGGCGGGGTGGGGGAGGCGCCGGCCTGGGGGTCGGAGCTCTCGTCTTTCCCGTTGCCGCAGCCGGCCAGGGTCAGGGCGGCCAGTCCCACTGCCGCCAACAGCTTGAACCATTTTTTCATATTCACTCACTCCTTTTTCGGCGGATTTCTCCATACTCCCATTGTAGCACGAAATCGGAAAAAGTCCACTGTTTTTTCTAGGATGCGCTCCTCCCGGCAGAGCAGTGAAAAAATCCTGGTTTTTTTGGAATTTCCGCTTGACTTTCCCAGCGGGCCACGGTATAATAAGCAAGCTGCCTGGTTCCACTGGCGGCACTGCGCTGGCCGCAGCTGCGGAAACTGCGCTGGCCGGCGTGCAAACGCGCTGGTGTAGCTCAGTTGGTAGAGCAGCTGATTTGTAATCAGCAGGTCAGGGGTTCGAGTCCGTTCACCAGCTCCATTCGCCTGCAATGTGCAGTTTTCACATACCTCTTTACAAGAGGACATAGGGGAGAGTTCCCGAGTGGCCAAAGGGGGCAGACTGTAAATCTGTTGCGTCTCGCTTCGGTGGTTCGAATCCACCCTCTCCCACCACGAAAAAGCAACTACCATCTGGTAGTTGCTTTTTCGTTTTGTAGTCAAAGGAGAGGGTGGATTCGAAAGCCCGTTAAGAAAACGTCCCGGTGGGACGTTTTTAGGGCGTGGATTTTCTCCGGGGCAGCAAGTACCGGCAGCCTAGCAGGCGACCACCCTGCCATGGCAGGCACTTGGCCCACCCTCTCCCACCAGACTGAGTCTGGACGCAATTCGCGTTCGGACTCTTTCTTTTTTCCCCAGCCGCTGCGCTCGCGCTGTAAACAACATCGAAAGTGTCCACCCCACCCACGAAAAAGCAACTACCATCTGGTAGTTGCTTTTTCGTTTTGCAGTCAAAGGAGAGGGTGGATTCGAAAGCCCGTTAAGAAAACGTCCCGGTGGGACGTTTTTAGGGCGTGGATTTCTTCCAGGGCAGCAAGTACCGGCAGCCTAGCAGGCGACCACAACGGCATGGCAAGCACTAGGCCACCCTCTCCCACCAAAGCCCCAAGGACGTGAGTTCTTGGGGCTTTACTTATTACTTCTTCACTATTCCTTCTTCGCTTCTCTTTCCTTTGTCGTCCTTGGGGCTTTGGGAAGTAAGAGGGAAGAGGGAAGAGGTGCGGCGGCGCGCCGCAAGCGCGCGAATCAACGAAAGAAATCGGGAGCGACGCGAAGTTGTTCCACCATTTTGCAAATTCCATAAAGGGCGGCGAGAGCTTGAATAACAGTCCATTGATAACGAAGTCAAAGGAATTTGCCTTGCAGATCATCAAAGTTTGCAATCAGATCAAACGGGAGAAGAAAGAGACCGTGCTGACAAACCAGCTCGTTCGAAGCGGAACAAACGGAGGCGCTAACATACGGGAAGCGTTCTATGGCCACGGCACCGCCGATTTTATCGCCAAGCTGCAGATCGCTCTGAAGGAATGCGCCGAAAGTGGGTACTGGTCGGGGCTTGCGAAAAGACGAGACATTGACCTCCTACAGTATATTTGATAAAATATCCCCGAAAGCATCAATAGAAGCGCTAAGCCAAAGTTAACATCCAGACTTTATAGTTTGCATTATGAAAAACAATATCAATCACAAAAAAGTTTTACTCGTCTGCCTCATTGTCTCCCTGGCCCTTGTTTCCGTTTTAGCTGCGGGGTTATTCCTGTCCTCCCATAAAGAGAATCATCAACATGATTTTCCCCAATGGGAAGTGGCTGGAGAAGCGCCTCAGACGCAAGAGGGGCTCACCTTATCCCTGGAGTGTGTGGAGCGTTTGCTGCCGGCGTCTGGCGAAAGCACAGATTCTGTCTTCCTTCTTTTGGAAAAGGAGGGGGATACCACCTGCGGGCCAAACTACTGGGTCGATTATCTCTGTGAAGACACCTGGTACACGGTTTACGACGGGAACGTGCAAGCGGAGTACGCCCAGGTGTTAGGCGGCGGCGCGGGATCTTTCACTCTGGAGTATACCGTGCCCAGCGGTTTGTTCCAGACCGCGGGTTCGTACCGCCTGTGCATCGACGGCCTGGGCACGGTGCCCATAGACATTTCTGCCCCGGTGACGTAAGTGGGCCCTCAAAGGGCGCTGAGTGCACCCAGCCCCTGGTCTCGCCTGCCACGTTGCTCTGGTAGGGTTCAGCCCACCCCCTGGTCTCGCCTGCTTGTGGGGAAGCTTTGTGGTTCCCACCCCCTGCCCCCTCCCGTAAGGATGGTGAGCTATAATCTCATCCTTTTCTGTACGGGAGGGGGATATAGATCTATAATCTCATTCCAAAGGGGGGAGCGATCGCTCCCCCCTTTGACAACCCCCCACTTTATGGGAACTCTGTTCTGGGGCAGAAAGCTACACAAGATGGGGGTTCACAAAGGGGGCGCCAGCCCCCTTTGGAATTAAACTATATAATTATCTCCCCCTCCCATGCCGGTAGGCTCTCCTCTTTTGCTCAGTAAGGGCATGGGAGGGGGCAGGGGGTGGGATTCGCAAGATTTATAGGGTGCCCGCTCTTAAAATCACGGAGCGTCCTTCAGCGGAGGGGTTTTATTGCCCCGCGCGGGCACGCGCCAGGCGAGACCAGGGGGGTGGGCAGAAGCAAGCCCAGAGCAAGGCGGCAGGCGCGGCAGGGGAGCTGCCCAGGAAACGGGGAAAGCTGCTGGCCTGACGTTTTTATCAATGAGGTTGACTTCAATCTGGCGGTGTGGTACAATCGTTTTAACAGTTTGATGTGCTATCTTTCTAAAATATCAGATGCTCACAAAAAGTCCCCAAGGGGGGCGGCGGTTTGAGGAGTGAGAACCCATGTTTTTCCTGAGAGAGGTTGGCTATCATGTGACGCGGGCCAGGGGCAAGACTGTCCTGTCGTTTTTGATGGCGGCTTCTCTTTTGTGTTCTCTGGTGGGGTATCTGGGCTCCGCCTACGCCAGCCGGCAGACTCTGCAGCAGCTGGGGGAGGCGGTCCCTGTCACCCTGCAGGTGACCAACAAAAACGCCTCCCACACCACGAATCTGGAGATCGGCGAGAAACAGTTTCAAGGCCTGTTTGACCTGGGGATCCGGGAGGTCCACTGCACGGAGGTGGGATGGGGCGTTGCTCCCCAGGAGACCTTCGACCCGGACAAGGGCCAGCTGGGGACCCAGATGCTGGGGGTCAGCAGCGGGGCGACCCTGGAGCAGGAAGGCATGTATCCCTCGTTCCTTTCCGGGTGGGAGGAGAGCTGCCTGGAGGGCCAGGAGGCCCTTTGCCTGCTGGAGGAGACCTGGGCGGAGGAACACGGCCTTTCCCAAGGGGGGACGCTGACCCTTTCCTGCTACACCCTGTCGTACAAGCCTGACGGGGTCTTCCCCCAGTACGTGCCGGTGGGGGAACAGGTCCTGGAAGTGGCGGGCACGTTCCAGGGGAGCGACCCCCGGGGGGACATCGTAGTGCCCGTCCGGTGGATTTGGGAGGCGCAGCGAAAGGCGGGGGCGGCCCCTATGTGCGATTCCTTCCAGGCCACGGTGGCAGACCCCCTTTCTCTCAACGAGTTTAAGGGCTCCCTGCTGGACCTGGGCCTGGGGGAAGTGAACGTGACTTCCCCGGAGAAATTCTACGGGAACGCCGTGATCTTTTACGACCAGCAGTACATCGAGAGCGCGGAACAGCTGCTGCAAAACATCGCCACCTTGGAGACGTACCTGCCCGCCTTCGCCCTGCTGGTGGCGGTCCTGCTGATCGTCGGCACGTTCTACTTGGTGCGCAGCGAACGGCGCACCATGGCCATCGCCGTTTCCCTGGGGAGGCCCCGGTGGAAGTGTGGGGCGACTTATTTTGTCAGTTCCACCCTGGTGAGCCTTTTGGGGGGAGCCGCGGCCGCCCTTTCCATGGGGGCCGTCACAGGCCTGCCCTGGGACCAGATGGCCCGGGCCTGTGGGCTATTCCTGGGGTGTGTGATCGTGGGCGTCACCGTGGGGATCGCCCTGGTGCTTCGCTTTTCGGTACTGTCTATGCTGTCGCAAAAGGAGTGAGGAAAATGGTGGTGCTCTCGGCGGAAAATGTCTTCTATTCCTACAGGACAAAATATCAAACGGTGCACGCCCTGCGGGGGATCTCCTGCCAGTTTGAGGCGGGGAAATTCTACGCCATCGTGGGCCGGTCCGGCAGCGGGAAGACCACCTTTCTCTCCCTGCTGGCGGGACTGTCCCAGCCGGTGGAGGGGACCATCAAAGCCTACGGCAAGCCCCTGTCCGAGACCGGCCTGGAGCGGCACCGGCGGGAGAACGTCTCTGTGATCTACCAGTCCTACAACCTGTTCCCCCAGCTCACCGCCTTGGAAAACGTGCTGTACCCCATGGAGATCCAGGGGGAAAAGCGCAAGCAGGTTTTGCAGACCGCCAAAGACCTGCTGACCCAGGTGGGGATCCAGGAGAAGCAGTTCCGCCAATTCCCCGGGATGCTCTCCGGCGGGGAGCAGCAGCGGGTGGCCATCGCCCGGGCGCTGGGCTCCAAAGCCAAGGTGATCCTGGGGGACGAACCAACGGGAAACCTGGATTCGGAAAACGGGAAGATCATTGTGGACCTGCTGATGAGCCTGGCCCGGGAACAGGGCTACTGCGTCATCGTCGTGACCCACGACTTGGCCATCGCCGACCAGGCCGACGTAGTCTACCGGATGAAAGACGGACGCTGGGAGGACGCCCCGTGAAGGCCGCCTCCTCTGGGGGAGGGGAACTGCCCCGGTGGAGGAAAGATGCCGTCCAACAAGCCGGAAAGCAGGAGACAGGACGCTGTCTCCTGTTTTTGTAAGAGAGGAAGATCGCCATGAAAAACAGCTTGAAGTTTCTAGTGCGGACGCCGCTGAAGACCGTTCTCTTTTTCCTTCTGATTACGGCCGCCCTGACGGTGCTCTTTACCGGCGCCAAGATCGGGAGCATGACCAGCGCGAAAATCGAGGCCGTCGAATCCACTTTTACCACCCTGGGCACTGTGGAGCAGACCAACGTCAACACCTTCCCTCAGGTCACCCTGTGGAGCCAAAACGAAAACTGGCTGAAGTCTCAGGACGCGGACCCCGACAGCACCCCCATAGAGAAAGGGTATTTCCAGGATTTTTGGCCCACACTCCTGGACTGGGAAGAGTTGGAACGGGATTACCTCTCTCCCGATCTCCTCCAATTTGAAGGGGCCGGCTACGTGCAGGGGCCGGAAAAACGGCCTTATTACGGGGCGTGGATCCCGGAGCTGCAAGTGAAGCAGCCATATTCCGGCTTCTTTTCTGTCTTGGAATTTACACCCGTGGAGGACACCGTCCCCGGGATCCCTTTCCTGGCTAAGATCGACCGGGTCCTGTTTGGGAACAGCCCGGGCGAGGAGGCGTACCTGTGCGACCATTTCAACCCGGAGCCCCGTTCCCTGGAGGCCGGGAAAACCTATATTGCCTTTATCCCCGGGTCATCCGTCGTATACGCCCACGAGGGATCTGACGAGCTGGTGCGGGAGTTTCCGATCTATCCCTTCCCCATCTATGGCCATCCCAATTCCCAATGTCCGTACTACGCCGAAGTGACCGAGAACTTTTACGACACCCAGTGGGGGAAAGTGTGGGAAAACCTGGTCCAGGCCCTGGAGAGAAAGCGATCCACCTACCCGGTGCTGCCCACCGACAGCCTGGATCTGCTCCCTACCTTTCACAAAGGGCTGGTGAGCGTCAAATTTGGCAGGGAGATCACCGAGGAGGAATTCCAGGCCGGAGATAGGGTCTGCCTTGCCCCCATGGATTTTTTGCTGGAGCAGGAGCTGGAGATAGGCGACACCCTCCCCGTGTCCCTCTACTACGCCGACTCGTTTTTCTCCCCCCGGGTGGAATACGGGGATCGGGGAGTGGTCAACTATTCCTGCATGAATTTGCTGGATGACCAGTACCAGGTGCCCGACGTGTTTTGGGAAGAGGAGTACGAAATCGTTGGGGCCTACCTCACCACGGGCGTACAGAACGCGACCCGTGACGAGTCGGAGATCACCAACGGCCTTTTGATCCTGCCCAGCGCTTCTGTGGGACCTGTTCCGGCCGAAAACATGCTGGATACCGGCCCCATGCTGTCCACCACCACCTCGTTTATCATCCCCAACGGCACCGCGACCGAGTATCTGGAGAAATTCCGGGAAAACGTTCCGGAAAGCGAGAACCTGGAGATCACTTTCGATGACGGGGGCTATTCCCAGATCGTGGCAAACCTTCGGGAGATCCAGCTGAAAGCCGCCATCCTGTTCGCCATTGGGGCCGTGGTCACGGCCGTGATCTCTGTCCTGCTTCTGTACTTCTTTATCGTCAAGCAAGCCCACCGCACCGCCGTGGAACGCTCTCTGGGAATGACCAAGAGGCAGTGCTTCCTGTCCCTGGTGGGAGGGCTGATGGTCCTGTGCGTGGCCGCCTCTCTGGGGGCCGCCGCCATCAACCTGGGCATCGGGACCGCGGTGGAAGACCGTTTGGCTCAGGAGGAGCAGGAGTACTTCAGCACGGAGTACAGCTTGTGGACTAGGGAAGAGGCGGAAGCCCCCGCGGAGGTGGAGGCGATGGAAGGCTCTCAGTTCCTGCTGCCCATCGCCGGGCTTTCTGTTCTGTTCCTGGCGCTGATCTTCGCCCTCTCCCTCTGGTTGGTTTCCCGCAGCCTCCGCACAGACCCCATCTATATCATCAACAGCAGGGAGTGAGGGGGCCCGGGGCTGCCGGGCGATAAGGTTAATATAAACCCACCCCCCTCTCGCCTGCCACGTTGCTCTGGTAGGCTTCAGCCCACCCCCTGGTCTCCGCTGCCGTGTGGGGAAGCTTTGGGGTGCCCACCCCCTACCCCCTCCCATGCCCTTACTATGCGTAGGAGGATAGCCTACCGGCATGGGAGGGGGAGAAAGTTA
>DXDU01000125.1 GCA_019115285.1 Candidatus Acutalibacter pullistercoris | reverse complement strand
CAGATAAGGGCACTCATCACCAGGATTTTGTCCGCCAGGGGGTCCATCAGCTTGCCAAAGTTGGTGATGAGGTTGTCCCGCCGGGCGATTTTCCCGTCCAGGTGGTCGGTGTAAGAGGCGGCGCAGAACAGCAGCAGCGCCCACAAATACCGGTGGGGGACAAACGACCCCAGCATAAAGAACACGAAAAAGGGCACCATCACAATGCGGAGCACAGTCAGCTTGTTGGGTAAATTCATGGCGTTGCCCCCCTTACTCCACCAGTTCCCCGGTGAGGTCGCAGTCCATGCAGCCGGTGACGGTAACCTTTACAAAGCTTCCCAGCCGGGGGCGCTTGCCCTCGGTGGTGAAGAACACCTTGCCGTCAATGTCCGGGGCGTCCCGGTAGGAGCGGCCGAACCAGCACTCGGCGTAGCGGTCGAAGCCCTCCACCAGCACCTCCAGGGTTTGGCCCACCAGCTCCAGGCCCTGGGCCTCCATAATGGCCATCTGCCGGTCCATGAGGATTTCCGCCCGGTGCTCTTTCACCTCTTCCTCCACCTGGTCCGGCAGGGAGGCCGCGGGGGTGTCCTCCTCCTGGGAGTAGGCAAAGCAGCCCATGCGCTCAAACTGCACGTCCTTGGCGAACTCCGCCAGCTGGGTGAAGTCCTCCTCTGTCTCCCCGGGGAAGCCGGTGATAAAGGTGGTGCGCAGCACCACGCCGGGCACCTTCTCCCGGATGCGCTCCATCAGCGCGGTGAGGCTCTGCCTGTCGCCCCGGCGGTTCATGGCCCGAAGCACCTTCCCGGAGGCGTGCTGCAGAGGCAGGTCGATGTAGGGGACGATTTTCTCTTCACTGGCCATGGTCTCCAGCAGCTCGTCGGTGATGGAATCGGGATAGCAGTACAGCACCCGCAGCCAGCGCAGGCCCTCAATAGCGCACAGGCGGCGCATCAGCTTGGCCAGGGAGTACTCCCCGTACAAGTCGATGCCGTATCGGGAGGTGTCCTGGGCGATGAGGATAAGCTCCTTGGCGCCGTCTGCCACCAGGGCGCGGCACTCCTCCTCGATGCTCTCCATGGTGCGGCTGCGGTACCCGCCCCGGATAAGGGGGATGGCGCAGTAGGAGCACCGGTTGTCGCAGCCCTCGGCAATCTTCACATAGGCGAAGTAGCTGGGGGTGGTCAGCACCCGCTCCCCGCACAGGGGCATGTTGGATTTGTCCGGGAAGGACTCCACATACTGGTCCTCCTCCATCATCTGGGTGAGCAGCCGGGCAATGTCCCCGTTGGCGCCAATGCCGATGACGGCGTCCAGCTCGGGCAGCTCCTTGTGCATCTCCGCCTGGTAGCGCTCCCCCAGGCAGCCGGTGACCACCAGCTTTTTGATTTTGCCCTCTTTTTTCAGCTGGGCCAGCTCCAGGATCTCCTCGATGGATTCCTTCTTTGCGCTCTCGATAAAGCCGCAGGTGTTTACAATGGCGATGTCCGCCATGGCGGCGTCGTCCACCGGCTGGAAGCCCGCCTTCTCCAGGGAGGCCATCAGCACCTCCCCGTCCACTTGGTTTTTGGCGCAGCCCAGGCTGACCATCCCTACTTTATATGCCATGTGATTCTCTCCTTATCCTTACAGTATATAATCCCGCTTCCCATCCCGGTACTGTTGTAACCGTGGGTACAGGGGGACGTCGGGCTCCTTATGCCAAGAGGGGGTTAGATAGAGCCCGTCCCCTACCCGGCCCAGCCATTCCCCAAAGGGGAGCCACTGGGCGGCAGTGGTTTCCCCCGGCTGAAGGGCGAGCTGGGAAAGGGGCACATCCTTTGTAACGGCGAACATATCCAAATGCGCGCCGGGAAGGAGTTCCCGCAGCAGCGGGACAAGCTCCCCCGGCTGGACTACAATGCCTGTTTCCTCCCCCAGCTCCCGGCAGGCGGCTTCCAGGGAGGTTTCCCCCGCTTGGGCACAGCCGCCGGGAATTTCCCAGCAGCCGGGATATTGGCTTTTTACCTGGGCCCGCTGTGTCAGCAGGATATCCCCTTTTGTATTGAATACCGCGATCCCCACCGCCAGATGGTACGTCCCCTCTGGGAGGGCTTCCCCCCGCTGGATGGTGCGGTTCAGAGGTCGACGGTCGATATCATACAGGTCCCACAGCTCTGGCATAGCGTGCCTCCTTTTAGGAAAACTCCCGCTGGCCCTGCAGATACAGGGCAATGCGGCGGTACAGCTCCTGTTTGTACGCCTCTTTCCGGGCGGGGCAGAGGGTACCCTCGGTGCCTGCCACGGCCTCCCAGTCCGCCAGGGGCACCCAGCGGGCGGCGTCCGTCTCCCCGGCCTGGAAGCGGATGTCCTCCGGCGCCCCCTCCCAGGTGAGGGCGTAGATGTCAAAGTGGGCGTCGGTGCGGCAGTCCTCCCGCAGCAGCAGGGTGAACTCTTCCGGCCGGGCGGCGAGGCCCGTCTCCTCCCGCAGCTCCCGGGTGATGGCCTCCAGGGAGGTCTCCCCCGCCAGCACAGAGCCGCCGGTGTTCTCCCACCAGCCGGGGCAGGCGTCCTTTTCCGGCGCCCGCCGGGTGAGAAGCACCTCCCCCTTGGGGTTGAGGATGACCACAATCACTGCCAGATGATAGGCCCCCGGGGGCACGGGCAGGCCCCGCTGGTGGGTGCGCCCCAGGGGACGGCGGTCTTTGTCGTATAGGTCCCAAAGTTCCATGGATACGCTCCTTTTGGGGAAAAGTATCGCGGCGGGGCCGGGGAAGAAAAGCAGGGCCCGGCCCGCGGTTTCCCATCCGCCGGTTTCGCCGGAGACGGGCGCTTTCCTTTATCTTATCATTAAACCATAAAACGCAAAAAACCGCAAGCCTTCCGCCTGCGGTTTCCCCTTTCTCATATCTATTAGACGGCCGGAACCGGAAAATGTTACAGCCTTTTTCAAATTTTTTTATTCCTGCTCCAGCTGCTCCTTAGCGGCCTGCACGGCCAGGCGGACGTACTCCCCCAGGGGCAGCTCGGCCACGCCCACCACGGTGACGGAACACCGGTTCACGGGGATGAGCA
>DXDU01000124.1 GCA_019115285.1 Candidatus Acutalibacter pullistercoris | reverse complement strand
AGGGGTTCACAAAGGGGGAGCGGGAGCTCCCCCTTTGGAATTAAACTATATAGCTTTCTCCCCCTCCCATGCCGGTAGGCTATTCTCTTCTTCACGGTGGGTGCATGGGAGGGGGTGAGCGAGCGCCTGTGGCGCTCTGCCGCGAACCGGCCTAAGTTGCCACGACCGTCGGTCCTGGACGCGCCCCACCGGGGCGCAGGACCCGAAGCGGGAGGTGAGACCGGTCGCTGGACGCGTGCCACCGGCACGCAGCGACCCCCTTTGCCCCCCACAGTTGGTGGCTTTCTGCCGCAATATCGACCATCTGCCGTTGGGGTCCAAGGGGCGAAGCCCCTTGAAAATCCAATTAAATTAAAAAACTTATTCCCCCTCCCGTACAGAAAAGAATGAGATTATAGCATTTTGTCCCCTTACGGGAGGGGGCAGGGGGTGGGGTGGTTGCCCGCCACGAGGCAGGAAAATCCCTCTGCTGAGGGGCGCTCCTGGATTTTAGGATGCACTGCCCGCCCTGTTCACACAAAAAAGCCCCCAGGGCGGATGCCTGGGGGCTTTTGTTTTCTATTCCCTATTCCCTGCCCTTACAGCCCTGGGGTCAGGTCGAAATACTGCAGGTACCGGGCCCGGGCCTGGCTGTAGCGGCTTTTGGTGATGGGCACCTGGGCGCCGCCTTTCATCAAAAAGGCCTGGGAGGTGAGCCGGTCCACGTGGTCGGCGTTGACGATGAAGGACTTGTGGGGATGGATGAAGTTGGGGGCCTTGAGCAGCGGCTCCATGGCCACCTCGAAGGAGGTGCGGATGGTCCGGCCCAGCAGGGCGGTGCCGTCGGTGAGGTGGTAGGTGAGGATGTGGTTGCGGCACTCCACGTAGACGATGGAGGAGAACAGCAGGTTTTCCTTTCCCCGCACCGTGCTGACCAGAATGGACCGGGAAGCTTTCCGCTCCGCCAGGTCCAGGGCATGGTCCAGCACCGGATAGAGGTCTTTGGCCCCTACCGGCTTTACCAGGTACTGCATGGCCCCCACCCGGAAGGCATCCAGCGCGAAATCCTGAGAGACGGTGAGGAAGATGAAGGTGCCGCCTCCCTGGGTCCGCAGCCTGCGGGCGGCCTCCATGCCGGAGAGCCCCGGCATGAGCACGTCCAGCAGGTAGATGTCGAACCCGCCGTGCTGGGCGGTGTGCTCCAACAGCTGGCTGGAGCTGGGGAACGCGGCGATCTGGGCGATCTGCCCAGGGCGGTCCTTCTCATACTCCCGCACCAGCTTTTCCACCTGCCGGCACGTGGTCAGATCGTCTTCGCAAATGGCAATGGTAGGCATGTTTCGGATCGGGCGAGAAGCCCGCTTTCCTCCTTCCCGTCCGGGGGCAAGCCCTGCCGGAGGTCTTGTATACTAGCTAGTATTATACAAGCTTTCCCCGGAAAAAGGCAAGGAATTCTGTGTGTGGAAACTGCCTATCTTCGGACATTTTGGCCTTTTTTGCGAGAATACACAGAAAAGGGGTGAATTTGCTCGAAATCTGCCGGGAAAAATAAGGGGAAGTGTTGTAAAATAAGACCGGTGCACAGAATAGGACGCAAAACGACCAAGGAGGAAATGCCATGATCTGGGTGGCGGTCTGCGACAGAGACCCCCAGCGGCGGCAGCAGACAGGAGGGCTGGCGGCGCGGTATTTGGAAAACCGAAGAGGCGTGTCCGGCCGGGTGGCCTTGTTCGCCAATTCCGATGAGATGGGGCGCTGCGGCCAGCTGCGCTTCGACATCTGCCTGGTGAACGTGGAAGCTCCCCTTCACTTAGAGGCGGGCAAAGAGCTGCGCCGGCGCTGCCCGGAGACGGCCCTGCTGTACTACTCCTCCACCCAAGACCCCGCCTGGGCCCTGGAAGCCTTCCGGGCCGGGGCCTCCCAGTACCTGCCCTACCCCTTGGAGGAGCGGTCCCTGTGGCTTGCCATGGACCGGGCCGCCTGGGAGCGGGACCTGGGCCGGGAGAGCCGCATCGCCCTCAATTCCACCCAGGGGGTGGTGAACCTGCGGCTGTGGGACATCACCTACGCCAGAAGCCGGGGCCACCGGATTACCTTCTCCCTGCTGGAGGGGGAGGACCTGGAGACCAAGTGTCTGCGGGTGTCCTTCGCCACGGTGCTGGCTCCCTTGGAGCCCAAGGGATTCCTCCGCTGCCACGACTCCTACGCCATCAACCTGGCCCACGCGGTGAGCCTGACGGCGGAGGGGGTGCGGCTGGTGGACGGCACGGTGGTGCCGGTGTCCACCAAGAAGCGGGCCCTGGTGCGGGAGGCTTTGAAGCACTGCCCGCGGTGATTTTCCAAATCGAAAGTAAGGAGAGAGAAGCCGGGAGCGGGAGCTTCCGGCTTTTTCGCGCCCGTTTCGGAGGGGAGAGGGAAAAGGCGGGGTTGACCGGGGCTCCCGCCCCTGGTACAATGGACAAAAACCTAAAGGAGGCGCTGCTGTGCTCCCAGACACCTACGACCCGGACCGGCGGGGGGGCATCGACCCCTTTGAGGCCTACAGCCCGCTCCCCGGCTTCCCGGAGATCTGCATCGGAATTTTCTCTAGGCACATTGTGGAGGAGACCGCCGCCCGCCTGGGCGGGGAGGTCATCGCCCAGGTGAAGTTCTGCACCGGCACGGTGCCTGTGTACCGGGTGCGGGCAGGGGGCACCCAGGCCGCCCTGTTCCTGCCCCACGTGGGCGGGCCCGCCGCCGCCAGCTTTGTGGAGAACCTCATCCCCTGGGGCGGGCGGTACTTTGTGTTCAGCGGCTCCTGCGGGGTGCTGCGCCGGGACATCGCCGCCGGGCATCTCATCCTGCCCACCGCCGCGGTGCGGGACGAGGGGCTCTCTTATCACTACCTGCCCCCGGCGGAGGAGATCGTCCTGGACCCGGACTGCGTGGCCGCCTGCCGGAGGGCACTGCAGCGCCTGGGCTTCCCCTTCGTGGAGGGCAAGACCTGGACCACCGATGGCTTCTTCCGGGAGACCCGGGGGAAGGTGCGGCGACGGAAGGAGCAGGGCTGCCTGTGTGTGGAGATGGAGTGCGCCTCTTTGGCGGCGGTGGCCCGGTTCCGGGGGGCGCCCTTCGCCCAGTTTTTCTGGTCCGCCGACAACCTGGACGCCCCGGAGTGGGACGCCAGGGACCTGAACCGCCACGGGGCCTCTGTTTCGGAACGATGCTTTGCCGCCGCCTTGGAGACCGGCAAGGAGCTGCAGGAACACTTTGGGAGGAGTTGACCGAACATGGCGAAAATCGCCACTTTTTACGACCACATCAAAGACATAGCCAGGCAGGAGGGAATGCGCCTGATGGACGCCCTGGGGACCGCCCGGGAGCTGGGGGTGGAGGCGCTGGAGATCTCCCAGAACAACCTGATCGGCCGGGAGGACGAGGTGGGCCAGGAGCTGGCTTCCTACGACATGGGCGTCTCGTCCATCCCCTCTTACTTCAACTTCGGCAGGGACCGGGACGTAAAGCGCCAGGCCCTGCCCACGCTGGAGGCCGCCCAGTACCTGGGGGCCAAGCGGCTGCTGGTGATCCCCGGATTCCTGGACCTGTCGGACAGCCCGGAGGAGCGGGAGAGCCAGATCCAGGCCATGGTGGAGGGGGTGGCCCAGCTGGCGGAGCTGGCGGCTCCCTACGGGGTGGCCCTGGCCATGGAGGAGTACGACGACCCCAAGGCCCCCTTCTGCAACACCGCCGGGGTGGAGCGCTTCCTGGAGGCCTGTCCGGAGCTGGGCTGCTGTTTCGACTCGGGGAACTTCCTGCCGGCGGGGGAGGACGTGCTCCAGGCGCTGGGCCGGCTCCAGGGCCGGGTGACCCACGTGCACTTAAAGGACCGGGCTTTTGCCCCCACCTTCGCCCAAAACGGCGCGGCCGCCCAGGACGGCCGGCTGCTGTACCCCGCCCCGGTGGGCCAGGGAGACCTGCCCCTGGGGGAAGTGGTGCGCCGCCTGGGGCAGGGGGGCTACCAGGGCGCCTACACCCTGGAGTTCTACGGCTCCCCCAGGACGCTGGAGTTTTTGCAGGACTCGGTGGCTTGGCTCACCGGGGAGCCGGAGGCCTGGTGAGAAGACTTAGAGCGCGAAAAAAAGGAGCTGCCTTGGCAGCTCCTTTTTTTGCGGCTCAGGCCCGGTGGCTGGCCAGCAGGGCCTCCCGCTTTCGCAGGACCTTCCGGATGGTGCAGGCGTAGACCAGGATGGTCACCAGGGGGCCCAGCACGTCGGAGATGGGCTCGGCGTAGAACACCGCCTGGGCCCCGAACAGGGCGGGCAGGGAGAAGATGGCCACAAAGTACACCAGTTTCCGCCAGAAGGACAGGGGCAGGGAGAACTGGACCTGTCCCATGCCGGTAAAGCCGTCCACCAGCTCGTACTGCACCCCCAGGGGAAGGATGGCCAGGGTGGAGATGTGGATGGCCTCCAGGGCCTGCTGGGACAGGGCCTGGTCCCTGGTGAACAGCTGGACGAACAGGGGCCCCGCCAGCCGGGCCAGCAGGAACAGCAGGGCGGTGTAGCCCACGCACAGCCCCACGATGTACTTCTGGGCCTGGAGCACCCGGCGGGTGTTCCCCGCCCCGTAGTTGTAGCCCAGGATCCCCTGGGTGCCGCCGCTGATGCCCCCCAGGGGCATGGTGACCACCAGCATAAAGCTCTGGACGATGGTGTTGCAGGTCACCAGGGCATCCCCCTCCCCGGGGCCGCCGTAGGCCTGCAGCACCGCGTTGCCGGCGATGATCATCACGTTGTCGATGGCGATGATGAGAAAGGGGGTAAAGCCCATCATCAGCACCCGGGCCATGATCTTCCCGCTGTAGCCCCCGAAGGAGATGGACACCGGCGCCCGCTTGCCGAAGAGGAACAGCACCACGAACAGGGCGCTGGCCGCCTGGGAGATCACCGTGGCGATGGCCGCCCCCTGCACCCCCAGGTCCAACGCGAAGATGAACACCGGGTCTAGGAGGATGTTGAGGGCCGCCCCCAGCATGACGGAAGCCATGCCCACCTTGGCGAAGCCCTGGCAGATCACGAATTGGTTCAGCCCCGTGGCCGTCAGGGCGAAGAGGGTGCCGCAGACGTAGGCGGTGAAGTAGGACTCGGCGTAGGGGTAGGTGGCGGCGCTGGCCCCGAACAAGGTGAGCATGGGCTCCCGGAAGGGGAGGATGCCCAGGGTGATGACAAGGGAGGCCGCCCACAGCATGAGCACGCAGTTGGAGAGCACCCGCCGGGCCTCTTTCAGGTTGCCTTCGCCCATGCGGATGCTCACCAAGGGCGCGCCACCCACCCCGATGAGGGAGGCCACCGAGCCGATCATGGTCACCACCGGGCCGCAGACCCCGGCCCCCGCTAATGCCAGGTCCCCCACCTCCGGGATGAAGCCGATGTAGATTCTGTCCACAATGCTGTAAAGCACGCTGACGAACTGCCCCAGCATACTGGGGATGGCGATGCGCCACACCAGGGACCGGACGCTGTCCCGGCCCAGATCGTTTTCCACTGCCATAAGATCTTCCCCTTTCCCCCTGGTCCCCCAGGAAAAGACGCGTACCGCCCTAGCATACTCCCTTTTGAGAAAAAAGAAAAGGGGCGGGAAAAACTTTTTTCTCCCGGGGCGATTTTGTAAACAAACTGTGGCTTTTCTTGCAATCTCCCGGCGGGACGTGGTATAATAGCCCGTAAGACTGCGCCGGGCGGGAAGCCTTCCCCCCAGCTGAGAGAAAAGCGAAAGGCAAGAGGGTCTTGATATGGCGAACAATATTCTGACCAAGCTGTTTGGCAACTACAGCAAACGAGAGCTGAAGCGGATCCAGCCCTTGGTGGACAAGGTGCTGGGCCTGGAAGAGACGTATAAAAAACTGAGCGACGAGGAGCTGAAGGCCCAGACCGGGGTTCTGAAAGAGCGGCTGAAAAAGGGGGAGACGCTGGACGACATCCTCACCGACGCCTTTGCCGTGTGCCGGGAGGCCATGGCCCGGGTGTTGTCCATCCGGCTGTTCCCCGTGCAGGTCATGGGCGGCGTCATCCTCCACCAGGGGCGTATCGCCGAGATGAAGACCGGCGAGGGCAAGACCTTCACCCTGGCCCTGCCCGCCTACCTCAACGCCCTGACGGAACAGGGCGTGCACATCGTCACCGTCAACGAGTACCTGGCCAAGTACCAGGGGGAGATGATGGCCCGTGTGTTCAACTTCCTGGGGCTCACCGTGGGCCTGGCCCTCAACGGCATGAAGTCCAAGGAGAAGAAAGAGGCCTACGCCTGCGACATCACCTACGGCACCAACAACGAGATGGGCTTCGACTACCTGCGGGACAACATGGTGATCTACAAGGAGAACAAGGTGCAGCGGGGCCACCACTACGCCATCGTGGACGAGGTGGACTCTATCCTCATCGACGAGGCCCGCACCCCGCTGATCATCTCCGGCCAGGGGGCCAAGGCCGACGACCTGTACGCCAGGGCCAACGCCTTCGCCCGGGGGCTGAAGTTCATCCGGGTGAAGGAGACCGACGAGAAGCAGGACAACGACGAGCTGTATAAAGAGTACGACTACGTGGTCAACGAGAAGCTGAAGACCAGCTCTCTCACCCGCCGGGGCGTGAAGAAGGCCGAGGAGTTCTTCGGCATCGAGAACCTCACCGACCCGGACAACATCAAGATCCAGCACCACGTGAACCAGGCCATCAAGGCCTGGGGCACCATGCACCGGGATCAGGACTACGTGGTGAAGGACGGCCAGGTCATTATTGTAGACGAGTTCACCGGCCGCCTGATGTACGGCCGCCGCTACAACGAGGGCCTGCATCAGGCCATCGAGGCCAAGGAGGGCGTGGAGGTGGCCCGGGAGAGCCGGACGCTGGCCACCATCACCTTCCAGAATTACTTCCGGCTCTACGACAAGCTCTCCGGCATGACCGGCACCGCCATGACCGAGGAGGAGGAGTTCTCCGAGATCTACAAGCTGGACGTGGTGGAGATCCCCACCAACCGGCCCATGATCCGGGAGGACTGCCCCGACGTGGTGTACAAGACCGCCCAGGCCAAGTACAAGGCGGTCATCGACGACATTGTGGAGCACCACGAGAAGGGCCAGCCTGTGCTGGTGGGCACCATCACCATCGAGAAGAGCGAGCTGCTCTCCAAGCTTTTAAAGCAGCGGGGCGTCAAGCACGAGGTCTTAAACGCCAAGTTCCACGAGAAAGAGGCCCAGATTGTGGCCCAGGCCGGCCGGGAGGGGGCGGTGACCATCGCCACCAACATGGCGGGCCGCGGCACCGACATCCTCTTGGGCGGCAACGCGGAGTTCATGGCCAAGGCGGAGATGCGCCGCATGGGCTACGACGAGGAGATGCTGGCGGAGGCCTCCGCCTTCAGCCACACAGATAACGAGGAGATCCTGGAGGCCAGGAAGACCTTCTCGGAGCTGAACCAGAAGTATAAGAGCGAGATCGCCCCCGAGGCGGACCGGGTCCGGGCCCTGGGCGGCCTGTACATCATCGGCACCGAGCGCCACGAGTCCCGCCGGATTGACAACCAGCTGCGGGGCCGTGCCGGCCGCCAGGGAGACCCGGGCAAGAGCCGGTTCTACATCTCCCTGGAGGACGATCTGATGCGCCTGTTCGGCGGGGAGCGGCTGCAGCACCTGATGGACCGGATGAAGATCGACGACGACATGCCCATTGAGGCCAGCATGGTCTCCGGGTCCATCGAGAGCGCCCAGCGCAAGGTGGAGAGCCGGAACTTCGGCATCCGGAAGAACGTGCTGCAGTACGACGAAGTGATGAACTCCCAGCGGCAGATCATCTACAGCCAGAGGGACCAGGTCTTAAACGGGGAGAACATGAAGGACTCCATCCAGAAGATGATCCAGGAGTCCATCCAGGCCAACGTGAAGACCTACCTGCCGGAGAACACCCCCCACGAGCAGTGGGACCTGGCCGGCCTGAGAGAGCACTACATGGGCTGGGTCATCGGGGAGGGGGACCTGCGGTTTGCCCCCTCTGAGATAGAGGACCTGGAGCCCCAGTTCGTCACCGAGGAGCTGCAGAAGAAGGCCGCCGCCTTGTACGAGAAGAAAGAGCAGGAGTTCACCCCCAACGTCATGCGGGAAGTGGAACGGGTGGTGCTGCTGCGGGTGGTGGACCAGGAGTGGATGGACCACATCGACGCCATGGAGCAGCTCCAGGACGGCATCCGGCTGCGGGCCTACGCCCAGCAGGACCCGGTGGTGGAGTACCGCCTGGAAGGCTTCGACATGTTCGACGCCATGATCGCCGCCATCCGGGAGAACACCGCCAAGATGATCCTCACCGTGCGGCTGCGGCAGAAGGAGGCTCCCCAGCGGGAGCAGGTGGCCAAAGAGACCAGCGCCGGCACCGCCGGGGACAAGACCGTGAAGCGCCAGCCGGTGAGAAAGCAGAAGAAACCCGGCCGGAACGACCCCTGCCCCTGCGGCAGCGGGCTGAAATACAAAAAGTGCTGCGGCCGCAACGAGTGAGCCGGAGAGGAGGAGCCATGGGGAACAGGATGAAACGATGGGCGGCGGCGGCTCTGTGCGCCCTGCTCACCCTGGGGCTGGCGGGCTGCGACCTGCCCATGCTGGGCTTCGCGGATTACGACGTGTCCGCCTACCTCCAGGCGCTGCTGGACAGCAGCTACAAGAACTCCCACGCCCAGTTCCTGGAAGTGGCGGGGGGAGACGCCTCCGCCGCCCAGGCCAACAACGACACCACCGTGGAGAACACGGCGGTGGAGTTCTGCAACACCTACAACCTGGCCATGGATGAGACCCAGATGGGCCGGCTGGAGGAGATTTTGGGGGAGGCGCTGGCCCAGACCCGGTACACCGTGAAGGAAGAGCAGAAGGTGGACACGGGCTACTACATCGAGGTGGAGATCACCCCTATCCTCAACTACCAGGGGCTGGAGCCCAGGCTCCAGGAGCTGGAGGAGGAAGCCCATGAGGAGGCCACCTCGGTGGAGGGCGTCTCCCAGGAGGGGGACGTGGTCACCGTGGACGTGAACCAGCTGTACCTGGAGAAGGTCCTTGATTACTGCGAGGAGCAGCTGTCCCAGCTGCAGTACGACACGGCCCCCCAGACCATCGCCCTGGACATCCGGCAGACTTCCCAAGGGGAGCTGCAGCTGGATATGAACCAGATCAAGACCATCGACGAAACTGTGCTGCGCCTGGCCTCTTGAGACCCGGCCGGGGCGGGCCTGCCTCCCTTTCCGGGGACAGGGCCCGCCCCTCTGCGCAAAGACACGAGAAAAGGAGAGACACAGGATGAACAAGGACATGCTGCGCACCAAAGAACTTTACGACCTGAGCCACACCGCCGCCGCCCCCCTGCTGGAGAACACCCAGTACCCCTGGGAGGCCCTGTCCCAGCTGGGAGACTATATTGTGGAGCTGGGGAAGACTCTGCCCGCCGGGGAGTACGAGCAGCGGGGCGAGGACGTGTGGATCCACAAGACCGCCAAGATCTACCCCAACAACTATATCGCCGGGCCCTGCATCATCGGGCCGGAGACCGAGGTGCGCCCCGGGGCCTTCATCCGGGGGAAGGCGCTGGTGGGGGCCCACTGCGTGGTGGGCAACTCCACAGAGCTGAAAAACGTCATCCTCTTCGACAACGTCCAGGTGCCCCACTATAACTACGTGGGGGACTCCATCCTGGGGTACAAGTCCCACATGGGCGCCGGGGCCCTGACCTCCAACGTGAAGCAGGACAAGACCCCCGTCACCGTCCGGGTGGGGGAGGAGCGGCTGGAGACCGGGCTGAAGAAGTTCGGCGCCATGCTGGGCGACCACGTGGAGGTGGGCTGCAACAGCGTGTTGAACCCCGGCACCGTGGTGGGGCGGGGCTCCCACGTGTACCCCCTGTCCATGATGCGGGGCTTTTTGCCCAGCGGGATGATTCACAAAAACAGCGGGGAGACAGTCCCCCTGCAGGAGCGGCGGTAAGCCCTTTGGGAAATGAAAGCTTTTTGGGAAAGGGGATGAACCCGTGGACGTGATTTTGGAATTCCTGCAATCGGGGGTGCTGCCCACGGTGCTGCTGATTGTGCGGGCCCTGGTGCCCCTGCTGGCATTGTACGTGGTGTGGCGGTGCTACACCTCCTTTAAAAAAGGCCAGCGCCGCCGGGACCCTGTGATCATGCTGTGGGACGAGGCCTCCGGCACGCGGTTCCCCGTGCTGTACTGGGAGAACTCCATCGGCCGCAGCCGCAGCTGCGACATCTACCTGCCGGACCCCTCCGCCAGCCGGGACCACGCAGTGCTGCTGCGCCGGGACGAGGGCTGGTTTATCTGCGACACCGGCTCCAAATCCGGGGTGCTGGTAAACGGGAAGAAGATTGAGGACCGGAAGCTGGTGAGCATTGGGGACACCATCACCATGGGCTCCACCACGCTGACCATGTGGAACGCCGACCAGAAACCCTTGGAGCGCCGCCGGTTCTTCACAGGCTTCTCCCGGGAGGCGGCCTCCCCCCTGCGGCTGATGCTGGCGGCCACCTTCACCTTGCTGCTGGTGGCTTTGCAGGGCCTGTGCATGGACGGGGAGCTCCACCCCGAGCAGCTCATCCCCTTTGCCGCGGTGCTGGTGATGGGCTGGGGGCTGTACATCTTCTCCATCGGCGTGATGCACCGTGTCAGCTTTGAGATTGAGACCGTGGCCTTCCTCCTTTCGGGGATAGGCGTCCAGCTGCTCTCCGCCTTTGACATCGAGGGCATCACCACCCAGCTGGCGGCCATGCTGCTGGGCATGCTGCTGTTCTGCTTTATGATTTGGTTTATGGGCGACATGGACCGGGTGGCCAAGTGCCGGCTGTGGATTGGCCTGGGGGCCATTTTGCTGCTGGGGGCCACCTTGGTGCTGGGCACCAACACCTATGGCTCCACCAACTGGATTCGCATTGGGCCCCTCAGCGTGCAGCCCTCGGAGTTTGTGAAAATCGCCTTTATCTTTGTGGGCACCTCCACCTTGGACCGCTTGCAGACCAAAAAGAACATCGGCGAGTTCTTGATTTTCACCGGCGCCTGCATTGGCCTGCTGGCCTTGATGCCGGACTTCGGCATGGCGCTGATTCTGTTCGCCACCTTCCTCATCATCGCCTTTATGCGTTCCGGTAGCGTGCGCACCATCGCCTTGGTGCTGGCCGGGGCGGTGCTGGCGGTGTTCGTGGTGCTGACGGTGAAGCCCTACGTCCTGGACCGCTTTATGGGCTGGGGCCATGTGTGGGAGCACATCAACGACAACCTGGGCTACTCCCAAACCCGCACCTTGACCTACCTGGCCAGCGGCGGCCTGTTCGGCGTGGGCCTGGGCAACAGCTATCTGGCCTCGGTCTTTGCCGCGGACAGCGATTTGGTCTTTGGCCTGCTGTGCGAGGAGCAGGGCCTGCTGCTGGGGCTGGTGATACTG
>DXDU01000123.1 GCA_019115285.1 Candidatus Acutalibacter pullistercoris | reverse complement strand
CAGGTCCAGCACCCGGTCTCCCGGCTGGGGGTCCAGGGCGGTGACGGCGGAGCAGGCCGAAGGCTCCTGCACGTAAAACAGCCCGGCGTGGTGAGCGGGCAGGGCCCCGGGCTTCCAGTCCGCCGGGGCGTAGCTGGACAGAGGGGAAAAGGGCGTCTCTTTCCAGGGGAAGGGCAGCAGGGGCTCCAGCTCCCCCTGCCGGCACTTGAGGGGGTTTCGCCGCAGCCCCCGGAAGGCCGGCTCCTCCAGAGCCGCCTGGTAGGCGGGGAATTCCTCTCCCAGCAGTTCTCGCATGGCCTTTTCAAAGGCCTGGGGCAGTGTGACAGACATTTTTTCTCTCCCTTCGCATAAGCGGCCCCTCCCGGTTCACACTAGGAACGGAAGGGGCCGGCGCCCCTTCCCGGAAAGGATGGTGCGACCATGGAACAGACGAAGAACCAGTCTCAAAAGCAGGACCGGCAGCAGGCCAAAAACGGCAAGCCCTGCCGCTCCTGCCCCGGAGGCAAAGGGGCGCAGGACAAACAGGACCTGCGCTGAGCCTCTCTCCCCACAGCCCGGCACACGCTGCCGGGCTGTGCTTTTTTTACGGCTTCTTTCCCTTGTCCCGCAAAGCCTGCACCAGCTCTTTCAAAGACTTGTCGTCGCTGTGCATCGAGCGGAAACCCTCTCCGGTGATCTCTCCCGCCTCCCCCACGATGACGAAGGCGTCCTTGTCCTCTTCCCGGATGATCTGCTGCAGGCGGTACACCTCGAACCGGCGCACCACGCAGAGCATGGTCTCCCCGGCGTCCCCGGAGTAGCCTCCCTTGGAGTCCAGATAGGTGACGGTACGGTCCATCTCCCCGATGATCCGCTCCCCCATCTGCCGCACCTTGGGGGACATGACGAAATACAGCTTCCCCGTGCCCACGTCGGTGCCGTAGAGGATGGCGTCGATGAGCCGGGTGGACACGAAGATGACGATGCAGGCGTACATGGCGTTCTCCACGCTGCCGAACACAAAGGCGGAGGCCACCACCACCAGGCCGTCCACCGCCAGCATCAATTTGCCCATGGACAGGTGGGGCAGCCGCCGGCCCAGCAGCCGGGCCACCATGTCCGTGCCCCCGGTGGTGGCCCCCCGGATAAAGGTGAGGGAGAGCCCCACGCCCTCGCACACCCCGGCGAACAACGCCACCAGGATGGGGTCCCCCCGGTAGGCGGGGATGAAGTGGGAGAACAGGTCGATGAGCACGGAGGAGAGGACGATGGCCACCATGGTCTTGGCCACCAGCTTGTAGCCGATCTCCAGCACCGCCCACACCACAATGGGCACGTTGATGAGGAACACCACCAGGCCGATAGGGGTGCCGAACCCATAGTTGAGCATGGTTGCCACGCCGGTGACCCCTCCGGCGGCAATGTTGTTGGGAGCGGTAAAGGCGTTCACCCCCGCGGCGTACACCGCCGCCCCCGCCAGCAGGAACAGAAAGTCCAGCAGCAGTTGTTTTCCCTTGTTCCGGTCCATGGTACTCCTCCTTCCCGGGTCAGCCCCAGTGCTCCACCACTTTGGCGAACAGCTCCCGCAGCCGGGGGAGCTTCCCCTCCAGGTACAGCCAGCCGAACAGCGCCTCCAGGGCGGTGGCCCCGTGGTAGTCCGCCACGCTGGCGTTTTTGGGCACGTGGCCCACGTGGGCGTTCCGGCCCCGGAGGCAGATCTCCCGCTCCTCTTCCGAGAGCAGGGGCCACAGCGCCTCCCGCAGGGCCTGGGCCTGGGCCTGGCACCGCACCAGCTCCACCTTCCGGCTGTGGAGCTTCTTCACCGGGCAGTTTCCCCGGGCGATGAGGTACTCCCGCACCAGCAGCTCATAGACCCCGTCCCCCACAAAGGCCAGGGGCAGGGGGCTGAGCCCCTGGGGGGCGCCCCCCTCCTGCAACAGTGTTTCCAAGCCCACCGCTCCTTACTCTACAAAGTCGAATTCCAGATCGTACAGGTCCACCGTGTCCCCTTCCTGGCAGCCGGCGGCCCGCAGGGCGTCGATGACCCCTGTCTCCATGAGCACCCGCTGGAAGTACTGCAGGGACTCGCTGTCGTCGAAGTTCACCGTGCGCAGGGTGGGCAGCAGCCAGGGGGCCTTGACGAAGAACACCCCGTCCTGGTCCTGCACCTCCACCTGGCCCCGCTGCAGCTCCTCGATAGGCTGCAGCACAGGGGCCTCGGCCTCGAACCGGCGGATGGGCGGCAGCTGGGCCAGGCTGCGGGAGATGGCGTTGAGCAGGTCTCCCACCCCCTCCTGGATGGGGGCCATCAGGGGGTAGAACTCATACCCCTGGCCCTCCACAAAGGCTTTGAAGTCCCGCACCTGCTCCTCGGTGGCCAGGTCGCACTTGTTCCCCGCCACCAGCATGGGGCGCTCCGCCAGCTCGGGGTTGAACTTCCGCAGCTCCTCGTTGATGATCCGGAAGTCCTCTTTGGGGTCTCTCCCCTCGCTGCCGGACACATCCACCACGTGGACCAGCAGGCGGCAGCGCTCCACATGGCGCAAAAACTGGTGGCCCAGCCCCACCCCCTGCCAGGCCCCCTCGATGAGCCCGGGGATGTCCGCCATGACGAAGGACCGGCCCTCTCCCTGGCGCACCACGCCCAGCACCGGGCTGAGGGTGGTGAAGTGGTAGTTGGCGATGTTGGGCTTTGCCTCGCTGACCACGGAGATCAGGGTGGACTTGCCCACGTTGGGGAAGCCCACCAGCCCCACGTCCGCCAGGAGCTTTAATTCCAGCTGCACCTCCAGCTCCTCCCCGGGGGTGCCGGGCTTTGAAAACCGGGGCACCTGCCGGGTGGGGGTGGCGAAGTGGGTGTTCCCCCAGCCGCCCCTGCCCCCCTTGGCGATGACCTGTGGCTCGTCCCCGGAGAGGTCGGCGATGACCCGGCCGGTGTCCGCGTCTTTTACCACCGTGCCCCTGGGCACCCGGATGACCAGGTCCGGGGCGCTTTTGCCGGCGCAGCGCTTGCCCCGGCCGTTCTCGCCCCGCTGGGCCACATACTTTCTCTTGTAGCGGAAGTCCGCCAGGGTGGACAGATTGTCGTCCACCTGGAAGACGATGCTGCCCCCCCGGCCGCCGTCGCCGCCGTCGGGGCCGCCGGCCGCCACATACTTCTCCCGGTGGAAGGACACGGCGCCGTCGCCCCCGTCCCCGGCCTTTACCTTGATCTTGGCAATGTCGATAAACATACTCGTGCCGCTCCTTTCCCGTTTCCTGCAAAAAGAGCTTCTCCAGGCTGGGCCCGAAGAAGCTCTCTTGTCCCGTTTTTCGAGACTTGCTTACTGCTCGGCGTACACGCTGACCTTCTTGCGGTCGGCGCCCATGCGCTCGAACTTCACCTTGCCGTCCACCAGGGCGAACAGGGTGTCGTCAGAGCCCCGGCCCACGTTGGCGCCGGGATGGATCTTGGTGCCCCGCTGCTTGACGAGGATGTTGCCGGCCAGCACGAACTGCCCGTCGGAGCGCTTGACGCCCAGGCGCTTGGACTCGGAATCACGGCCGTTCTTGGTGGAGCCCATGCCCTTCTTATGGGCGAAAAGCTGGATGTTGATCTTCAGCATAGTGACCTCTTCCTTTCTGGTAGCTTGTTACACTTCCAAATACCCGACTTTCATGTGGTCGGGGTACTGTTCCTCCAATCCGGTGAGGTGGAGCTTGAGCCCCTGCAGCAGCACGCGGCAGGCGGGCTCGTCCCGCGCCTCTACCCGGAAGAACATCTCGCCCTCTCCGGCCCGCAGGGAAAGGGGGCAAATGTGCAGCACCTCGGTGGCGGTGTTGGCCACCAGATACGCTGCCGAGGAAACGGCGGCGCAGAGGATGTCGCTGCCCTCTTCCCCCAGCCCGGCGTGGCCCCGGATGGAAAACCCCAGGAGCCCGCCCTCCGGCGGGGTGAGAAACTCGATACGGATCATTTAGGCGTTGACGGCCTCGATCTGCACCTTGGTGTAGGGCTGACGGTGGCCGATCTTCCGCTTGGAATTCTTCTTGGGCTTGTAGGTGAACACGGTGATCTTCTTGGCCTTGCCGGTCTTGACCACCTTGCCGGTGACGGTAGCGCCCTCCACATAGGGGGTGCCGATCTTGGTGCCGTCCTCGCCGAACACAGCTACCACGGGGAACTCCACGGTGGCGTTGTCCTCAGCGTCCAGCTTCTCCACGTAGATCACGTCGCCGTACTGCACTTTGTACTGCTTCCCGCCGGTCTCGATGACTGCGAACATTTTCTTTCCTGCCTTTACATGAATCTCGCTACTGTCAGGTAGGCGGGCCTTTGGGCCCGGCCGTTTCCGCGAAAGGGCATAGCTCTCCCGCAACCCGCAATAAGCGGCTTATATAGCTTACCATGGCCCGGGGGCAAAGTCAAGGGGTTTTCCCGGCTTTTGTCTCTTTTTGCGCGGAGATCACCAGCATCGTCCCGTCCTGCCGGCGCAGGACCTTCAAGGTCTCCCGGCGGTTGTACACCGCCAGGGCCAGGGAAAGGGACACATGTAACAGGGTGACCAGGGCAAGGGCCAGTTTCCCGGCGGTGCCGGACCGGCGGCGGCCCGCTTCCCGGGGCCTCATTTCTTATACTCCTGCTCGCAGTAGATGCACCGGTACCGGTGGGCTTCCTTGTCGCACAGGGTGAAGATCTGGTCCACCTGTTCCACGCTGGTGATGCACCGGGGGTTTTTGCAGGAGACGATGTTCACCAGCCGCTGGGGCAGGGGGGGCTGCTTCTTCTCCGCCAGCTTCCCGTCCCGGATGACGCAGACGGTGGCCTTGTTGTCGATAAAGCCCAGCACGTCCAAGTCGATGTCGGTGACCCCTTCGATCTTGATGATGTCCTTCTTCCCGAACTTCTCGCTCTTGGCGTTTTTGATGATGGCCACGCAGGTGTCCAGCTTGTGCAGCTCCAAAAGCTCGTAGACCCGCATCCCCAGCCCGGCGGTGATGTGGTCGATGACGATGCCGTTTTCAATGCTGTCGATGTTCAGCACAGCTCAGCCCTCCTTTTCCAGAATGCCTTTTGCCAGCCCCAGCAGGGTGAGGATCAAGGCCATGCGGACATAGACGCCATTTCTCGCCTGGGTGAAGTACATAGCCCTGGGGTCCTCGTCCACCTCGGGGGCGATCTCGTTGACCCTGGGCAGGGGGTGGAGCACCGCCAGGTCCCGTTTGCCCTGGTCCAGCTTCTTCTTGGTGAGCACGTAGCTGTCCTTTAAGCGGACGTAGTCCTCCTCGTTGAAGAACCGCTCCCGCTGCACCCGGGTCATGTAGAGGATGTCCAGCTCCGGCATGACCTCCTCCATGGCCTGCACCGCCTTCCAGGGGTGGCCGGAGGGGATGACCACTTCTTTTAAGATGTAGCTGGGCACCCGCAGCTCCTCGGGGGAGATGAACACGAAGTTCACGTCGTCGTAGCGCACCAGGGACTTGATGAGGGAGTGGACCGTGCGGCCGAATTTCAAGTCGCCGCACAGGCCGATGGTCACCCCGTTCATGCCGCCCCGGGCCCGGCGTATAGTGAGCAGGTCCGTCAGCGTCTGGGTGGGGTGCTGGTGGCCGCCGTCCCCGGCGTTGATGACGGGGATGCCGGCGTACCTGGCCGCCACATAGGGGGCGCCCTCTTTGGGGTGGCGCATGGCGGCGATGTCCGCGTAGCCGGAGATCATGCGGATGGTGTC
>DXDU01000122.1 GCA_019115285.1 Candidatus Acutalibacter pullistercoris | reverse complement strand
TAAAGACGCCCGCGGCTGTTTTGTGGAGAGCCTAAACGATGTGTTCTCCATCGGTAAGGCGCACCTGGCCTTTGTGGCCTACGACCTGCACAGCCCCGCCGGCCAGCGGCAGACCGACAACATCCACATCTATCCGGATATTGCCGAGCTGCTGGAGCTCTGCCGGAAGGCGGAGTCGGGGGAGCTGCGCCAAGCGGTGCAGGCCAAAAAGAGGGACGAGGACAAAGGCCCTCTGTACCAGTGCATGGGCGGCACCTCCGCGGAACGGCTGCGGCAGTTGGGGAAGCCCAGGCCCGACAGCATGAGCCTTTCCAGGGTCTTTCAGCTGCTGCCCGGCAGCCGGTCCGATTTTCTCCTGGTTGCAGACAGTGGCCCAGGAGAGCGGGACGCCAAGGGACTCATAGTGCCCCGCTTCGGGAAGAAACCGGAAAACCACGTGGCCCTCAGTATGACCATGGAGTCCTTCTGTGAGCTCCTGCTGCTCACTAGGGCCCATTACCAGGCCTGGCTTTCCGCCAGCTACGCCACGGGTGACGTTTCTCCCCAGGAAGGTGAAATTCCCAGCGTGGGTGAGGCGGCAGAAAAAACTCTCTTCTGACAGTTTCCAGCGAAAAGGGCTGCCTCCCGGTGGGGGGCAGCTCTTTTTTTCCTTCAGAAGGACGGTCTATACATCTTTTGAAGTATAAAAGCAGCAGCAAGTTTTTTCACGATCTTTCTACATGATGGAAGTGCGAAGAACCGTTTCGCGCTAGGAGAAAACCCAGCTTTCCTCCCGCCCTTGACAAAGACGGCGGGAAGGTCGTATACTATCCTTTGTAATTAGTTATAACTAACTAGCGGCTTCCCAACGGGGAAAGCCAAGGTTATGAAAGAAGGCGAAATCATGCTCTTGCTCAACAAAACCCTCTTGCGGATGGCCAAGGGCCTGTGGGGGTGGATTTTTCTCATCACAGCGCTCAAGTTGCTGACGCTGGTGGGCACGGCGGCCTTTGCCCAGATTATCTCCGGGTTTCTGGGAGATTTGGTCAGCCCCCAGATGACGGCGGCCGCTGCGGGGCAGGCCGTCCTTTCGGCGCTGCTGACGGCCCTGCTGCTTCTGGGGGCGGAGCTCCTCACCGGCGAGGCGGAGTACCACTGCACCGCTAAAGCCCGGCTTTCCCTGCGGCGGGCCATTTTCTCCAAAGCGTTGGAGCTGGACGTGGGCAATATTGAAAAGATCGGCCCCGTGTCCGCCATCACCTCCGCCGTGGACGGTGTGGAGGCCATGCAGGTCTACTACAGCAAATACCTGCCGGGGCTGCTCTACTGCCTGGCGGCGCCCTTTTACCTCTTTTGGCGGATGGGCCGGGTGTCTCTTCTTCCTGCGGCGGTGCTGTTCCTGGTGTCCCTGGTGCTGCTGCCGGTGAACAACCTGTTCCGGGGGCACATTGAGAAGCTGAAAGCCGGCTATTGGGCCTCCATGGAGGACCTGACCGGCACCTACTTGGAGAATGTTCGGGGACTGAGCACCTTCAAGCTCTTTGGCAGGGACGGGGACCGGCAGCGGCTTTTAGAGGAAAAGTCCCAGGATTTCAACCGCAAAGTGATGGGGGTGATGAAGGTGAACTTCTCCTCTTTCCTCCTGACGGATGGGCTCATCTACGCTTCGGTAGCGGTGGCGGCGGTGCTGGCCGCCGGGCAGCTGCTCACAGGGGAGCTGTCCTTTTCCGGCGCGCTGATGGTGCTGCTTCTGTCCTTTGGCTTCTTCGGTTCCGTGCGCCAGCTGATGAACGCCACCCACTCCGCCCTGGCCGGGGTCTCCGCCGCGGACAAGGTGGAAAAACTCCTTGACATCGACACCGCCCGGCCCTGCCATCCCGGCCTGCCCCGTCAGAACCGCCCCTTTGACGGAATCCGCCTGGAGCACATCTCTTTCGGCTACCAGGGGAGACAGGCGGCTCTGCGGGACGTGTCCCTGGACGTTCCCCGGGGGAAAACAGTGGCACTGGCGGGGCTTTCCGGCAGCGGGAAGTCCACCATCGCCAGTCTGCTCATGCGGTTTTACGACCTGGAACAGGGCCGCATCCTGCTGGAGGGGTGGGACTACACCTCTTTCCCGCCGGAGGAGCTGCGAAAGCGGGTGATTTTAGTGCCTCAGTCGGTGAGCCTGTTCTCCGGCACCATTGCCGAGAACCTGCGCATGGCCGCCCCCAACGCCACCCGTGGGGATATGCTGGAAGCCCTGGACCAAGTGCGGCTGGGGGATTGGGTCCGCACCCAGCCCCTGGGATTGGACACACCGGTGGGGGACGCCGGCGTCAAGCTCTCCGGGGGCCAGCGGCAGAAGCTGGGCATCGCCCGTGCTCTGCTGTGCAGGGCGGAGTACATCATTTTCGACGAAGCTACCTCCAGCGTGGACATGGAGAGCGAGCGGGAAATCTGGAACTGCATCGAGGAACTGGCCCAGACCAGGACGTTGGTCCTCATCTCCCACCGGCTGTCCACCATTCGCAGCGCCGATGTGATCTATGTGCTGGAAAACGGCGCCATTGCCCAACATGGCAGCCATGGGGAGCTGATGGCGGAGCCGGGCCTCTACCGCCGCCTGGTGGAGGAGCAGGCCCGGCTGGAACGCAAAGGAGAGGAGGGCTTGGCCCATGCCTAAGCGGTTTTCCTATTCCATTCCCCAGATGACGGGGCGGCTGCTGCGCATCGCCGCCCCGGTGAAGGGGACGCTGGCGGTGTCCACCCTGGCCAGCATCCTGGGGAACCTGGCCCAGATGGGGATTATGGGTTTTGGCGCCCTGCTGCTGCTCCGCTGCGCCGGGTGGGTGGAGGGCTCCCTCTGGGTGTTTGCCGGTCTGATGGCCCTCTCCGCCCTGCTCATTGTGCTAGGCCGGTATGTGGAGGGCGTGGTCTCCCACGCCGGGGCCTACAAGCTGTTGGCCTCCATGCGGGTCGCCCTGTTTGAGAAGATCCGGGCCCTGGCCCCCGCCTGCCTGATGGACCGGCAAAAGGGGGACATCCTGAATATCGCCGTGTCCGACATTGAGACGGTGGAGTTTTTCTTTGCCCACACCATTGGCCCTCTGTTCACCGTGATAATCCTGCCCTGCGTCACCCTGGGGCTGGCGCTGTGGTTTCACCCCCTGTTCGCCGCCGTGCTGCTGCCGGTGTACCTGGTAGTCAGCGTGGTGTTCCCGCTGATTGCCGTGAAAGCGGGCCGTGGCGTGGGGCTGCGCTACCGCACCCGGCTGGGGGAGTTGAAATCC
>DXDU01000121.1 GCA_019115285.1 Candidatus Acutalibacter pullistercoris | reverse complement strand
GTCTCCCGCATCCTGCCGGAGGAGGAGATGCCCTTCCTGCCCGACGGCACCCCCCTGGACATCGTTTTGAACCCCCTGGGCGTGCCCTCCCGTATGAACATCGGGCAGGTGCTGGAGGTCCATCTGGGCATGGCCGCCAAGGCCCTGGGGTGGAAGATCATGACCCCTGTGTTCGACGGCGCCCACGAGGAGGACATCCGGGAGTGCTTCCGCATGTCCGGCCTCCACGAGGACGGCAAGTTCTTCCTGCGGGACGGCCGCACCGGCGAGTACTTCGACAACCCGGTCACCGTAGGCTATATGTATTACCTGAAGCTCCACCACCTGGTGGACGATAAGATCCACGCCCGGTCCACCGGCCCCTACAGCCTGGTGACCCAGCAGCCTCTGGGCGGCAAGGCCCAGTTCGGCGGCCAGCGCTTCGGCGAGATGGAAGTGTGGGCCCTGGAAGCTTACGGCGCCGCCTACACCCTCCAGGAGATCCTGACGGTGAAGTCCGACGACGTGGTGGGCCGCGTGAAGACGTATGAGGCCATCGTCAAGGGCCAAAACATTCCCAAGCCCGGCATCCCCGAGTCCTTCAAGGTGCTCATCAAGGAGCTGCAGAGCCTGGGCCTGGACGTGAAGGTCCTGGACAAGGACAACCAGGAGATCGACCTGAAGCAGAACTTCGACGACGACGAGGATATGGGCTTCCACCACTTTGAGGAGCAGAACGTGGCCGACGACCTGGAGGGCTACTCCATGGAAGATGAGAACGGCGAGCCCCTGGTGGACGACTATAGCGACGAGTCCGAAAACGAGTTCGGGTTCGAGGACGAGGACAACAACGACTTCGACTTTGACAACGACGATTTGCTGTAAGGGGGAGCGATACTATGGAATTTAACACCTTTGAATCGATCAAGATCAGCCTGGCTTCTCCCCAGCAGATCCGGGAATGGTCCCACGGCGAAGTGAAAAAGCCCGAGACCATCAACTACCGCACCTTAAAGCCCGAGCGGGACGGCCTGTTCTGCGAGCGCATTTTCGGGCCCACCAAGGACTGGGAGTGCCACTGCGGCAAGTACAAGCGCATCCGCTACAAGGGCAAGATCTGCGACCGCTGCGGCGTGGAGGTCACCCGCAGCAAGGTGCGCCGGGAGCGCATGGGCCACATCGAGCTGGCCGCCCCCGTGTCCCACATCTGGTACTTTAAAGGCATCCCCTCCCGGATGGGCCTGATTCTGGACATCTCCCCCCGGGTGCTGGAGCGGGTGCTGTACTTCGCCGTGTACATCGTCACCGATCCCGGCGACGTGCGGGAGCTCTCCAAGATGCAGACCCTGACGGAGAAGGAGTACCGGGACCTGAAGGAGAAGTACGAGGACGACTTCCAGGCCGCCATGGGCGCTGAGGCCATCAAGACCCTGCTGGAAGAAATTGACTTGGAGAAGCTCAGCGCCGAGCTGAAGGCTGAGCTGGAGACCGCCTCCGGCCAGAAGCGGGTGCGCATCTTAAAGCGCCTGGAAGTGGTGGAGTCTTTCCGCCTCTCCGGCAACCGCCCCGAGTGGATGATCCTGGAGGCCGTGCCCGTCATTCCCCCGGATATCCGCCCCATGGTGCAGCTGGACGGCGGCCGGTTCGCCACCAGCGACCTGAATGACCTGTACCGCCGGGTGATCAACCGGAACAACCGGTTAAAGCGCCTGTTAGAGCTGGGCGCCCCCGACATCATTGTGAGAAACGAGAAGCGCATGCTCCAGGAGGCTGTGGATGCCCTCATCGACAACGGCCGCCGGGGCCGCCCTGTCACCGGGCCCAACAACCGTCCTTTAAAGTCCCTGAGCGACATGCTCAAGGGCAAGCAGGGCCGGTTCCGCCAGAACCTCTTGGGCAAGCGCGTGGACTACTCCGGCCGTTCCGTTATCGTGGTGGGCCCCGAGCTGAAGATGTACCAGTGCGGCCTGCCCAAGGAGATGGCCCTGGAGCTGTTTAAGCCCTTTGTGATGAAGCGCCTGGTGGAGACCGGCGCCGTGGGGAACATCAAGGCCGCCCGCAAGTCTGTGGAGCGTGCCAAGCCCGAGGTGTGGGACGCCCTGGAAGTGGTGATCAAGAACCACCCGGTGCTTTTAAACCGCGCCCCCACCCTGCACCGCCTGGGCATCCAGGCCTTCGAGCCCGTGCTGGTAGAAGGCCGGGCCCTGAAGCTCCACCCCCTGGTGTGCACCGCTTACAACGCCGACTTCGACGGCGACCAGATGGCCGTGCATGTGCCCCTGTCCGCCGAGGCCCAGGCCGAGGCCCGGTTCCTGATGCTGGCGGCCAACAACCTGTTAAAGCCCTCTGACGGCCGACCTGTCACCGTGCCCACCCAGGACATGGTGCTGGGCTCCTACTACCTGACCCTCGACAAGGACGGGGAGCTGGGAGAAGGCAAGGTCTTCCGGGATATGAACGAGGCCATGATGGCCTACGACGCCAAGATTATCAGCCTCCACGCCAAGATCAAGGTCCGGCGCACCGTGGACTTCAACGGCACGCCTGTCACCGGCCTGGTGGAGACCACCATGGGCCGGATGATCTTCAACCTTCCCATTCCCCAGGACCTGGGGTACGTGGACCGCTCCACCCCCGAGGAGGCCCTGAAGTTTGAAGTGGACTTCCTGGTGGGCAAGAAGCAGCTGGGGAACATCATCGACCGGTGCATCAAGGTGCACGGCACCGAGCACACCTCCGAGATCCTGGACGAGATCAAGGCCCAGGGCTACAAGTACTCCACCATCAGCGGCATCACCGTGGCTGTGTGCGACGCCACCATCCCCGCGGAGAAGAAGGCCATGCTGAAGGCGGCGGAGGAAGAGATCAACGAGATCAGCAACGAGTACGCCGAGGGCTTCCTGTCCGAGGCGGAGCGCTACAACGCCGTGCTGCGCACCTGGGAAAAGTGCACCAACGACGTCACCGACGCCCTGCAGCGGGGCCTGGACCGTTACAACCCCATCTACATGATGGCGGACTCCGGCGCCCGAGGCAGCATGTCCCAGATCCGCCAGCTGGCCGGTATGCGCGGCCTGATCGCCAACACCTCCGGCAAGACCATCGAGATCCCCATCAAGGCCAACTACCGTGAAGGCCTGAACATTCTGGAATACTTCATCTCCTCCCGCGGCGCCCGGAAGGGCCTGGCCGACACCGCCCTGCGCACCGCGGACTCCGGTTACCTGACCCGCCGCCTGGTGGACGTCTCCCAGGAAGTCATCATCCGGGAGGACGACTGCGGCACCAAGGAAGGCCTGGAGGTCTTCGACATCACCGCGGGCCCCGAGTCCATCGAGCCTTTGAGCGAGCGCCTGGTGGGCCGGTACCTGGTGGAGGACTTCTGCGACGAGAACGGCAATGTGCTGGTGTCCAAGGATAAGCTCATGGACGAGGAGGACGCCAAGCTCATTGTGGACCGTGGGGTGGAGCGGATCAAGATCCGTTCCGTGCTCCACTGCCGTGCCAGAAACGGCGTGTGCAAGAAGTGCTACGGCGCCTCTCTGGCCAACCGCAAGCCCGTGCAGGTGGGCGAGGCCGTGGGCATCATCGCGGCCCAGTCCATCGGCGAGCCCGGCACCCAGCTGACCATGCGTACCTTCCACACCGGCGGCGTGGCCAGCGCCGAGGACATCACCCAGGGTCTGCCCCGTATCGACGAGCTGTTTGAGGGCCGCAAGCCCAAGCACGTGGCCATCATCAACGAGATCGACGGCAAGGTTACCTTCGAGGAGATCAAGAAGAACCGCCACGTGGTGGTCACCAACGACGAGACCGGCGACAGCCGCTCTTACCTCATCCCCTTCGGCTCCCGGCTGACGGTGAAGGAGGGCGAGTACATCAAGCGGGGCAAGCGGATCACCGAAGGTTCCGTCAATCCCCACGACGTGCTGGCCATCTCCGGCACCCAGGAGGTACAGGACTACCTGATCCAGGAAGTGCAGCGGGTCTACCGGATGCAGGGTGTGGATATCAACGACAAGCACATCGAGATCATCGTCCGGCAGATGCTGCGGAAGGTCCGGGTGGACGACGCCGGGGACACCGACCTGCTGGTCAGCTCCCTGGCTGACAAGAACGAGGTCCTCACCGCCAACGAGGAGATCCGGGAGCGGATCGCCAACGGGGAAGAGGGACTGCGGGAAGCCAGCTACACCCCCATCCTGCTGGGCATCACCAAGGCCTCTCTGGCCACCGACTCCTTCCTGTCCGCCGCCTCCTTCCAGGAGACCACCAGGGTCCTCACCGACGCCGCCATCAAGGGCAAGGTGGACACCCTGCTGGGCCTGAAGGAGAACGTGATCATCGGCAAGCTGGTGCCTGCCGGCACGGGCATGAAGTGCTACAGCGACGTGGAGATCGAGCCTGTGGAGAAGCCTGTGCCCGAAGAGCCCGCCCCTGTGGAAGAGCCCGGGGAAGAGGACTTCTCTCAGGAAGAGGGGCTGGAAGAGGGCCAGGAGCGGGAGGAGGAAGTGCTCCTTCCCCCCAGCGAGGAGACCCCCTCTGCCGAAGCGGAGCTCTAATGTGAGAAAAACCCCGGAACTCCGGGAAAAAACTTGACAACAGCGAAAGCCCGGTGCTATAATACCACTCGAGCGGCTTTCGGCTGGACTCCCTGGTTTCTTGCGGTCCTTTGGGCCCGGGACCGGGAAGAGTGGGAAGACCGCGCTCCGGGCAGAAGTCCGGGGCGCTTTTCCTTGTTTTTCCGCCGGAGGACGCATAAGCAAAGCCCCAGCGGGACATGGTAACACTGTCCTGATTTGGGAAAAACCACTTTTCAAGCAAGGAGGTGCAATATGCCAACCTTTAACCAGCTCATTCACAACGGCCGTTCCGTCGCGGAGAAGAAGAGCAAGGCCCCTGCGCTGCTGAGAGGATGGAACTCCAAGAAGCGCGTGGCCATCGACCAGGATTCTCCTCAGAAGCGGGGCGTGTGCACGACCGTGAAGACCCAGACCCCCAAGAAGCCCAACTCCGCTCTGCGCAAGATCGCCAGAGTCCGGCTGTCCAACGGCATCGAGGTCACGGCCTACATCCCCGGCGTGGGACACAACCTGCAGGAGCACAGCGTGGTGATGATCCGCGGCGGCCGTGTGCGCGACCTGCCCGGCGTGCGTTACCACATCATCCGCGGCACTCTGGACGCCCAGGGCGTGGCCAAGCGCATGCAGGCCCGTTCCAAGTACGGCGCCAAGCGGCCCAAGGCCGGCGCTAAGAAGTAAGCAGCCCCTGCTTGCAGCGCAAGGCCATCGTAAGACAAGATCCAAATGGCTGACCGCGTGAGAGCGCGGAAATTGTTGGCATATTACATCCGTTCCCCCATGGGACCGTAATTTGCCCGAGATTTGGCCAGCGGGAGTTTTGTGCTTTCGAGTACCGATGAATTCATTTTATGAAGGAGGGAAGATTATGCCAAGAAGAGGCAATGTGGCAAAGCGGGACGTTTTGCCCGATCCTATGTATAATTCCAAGCTCGTCACCCGCCTGATCAACAGCATCATGCTGGACGGGAAGAAGGGCGTTGCCCAGAAGATCGTGTACGGCGCTTTCCAGATCGTACAGGAGAAGACCGGCAAAGAGCCCCTGGAGGTGTTCGAGCAGGCCATGGAAAACGTGATGCCCAGCCTGGAAGTGAAGGCCCGCCGTGTGGGCGGCTCCACCTACCAGGTGCCCATGGAGGTCCGGCCCGAGCGCCGGCAGACCCTGGGCCTGCGGTGGCTCACGTCCTATTCCAGAAACCGTTCTGAGCGTACCATGAAGGAAAGACTGGCCGGCGAGATCCTGGACGCCTGCAACGACGCCGGCGGCGCCGCGAAGAAGCGGGAAGACACCCACAAGATGGCAGAGGCCAACCGGGCCTTCGCGCACTACAGATGGTAAGGTATTAAGGAGGAATATATGGCCAGGCAGGTACCACTGGAACTTACACGAAATATCGGCATCATGGCTCATATTGACGCCGGTAAGACCACTACTACAGAGCGCATTCTGTTCTACACAGGCGTAAACTACAAGATCGGCGAGACCCACGAGGGGTCCGCCACCATGGACTGGATGGCTCAGGAGCAGGAGCGCGGCATCACCATCACCTCCGCCGCCACCACTTGCTTCTGGCCCGACCGCAACGGCAAGCAGAACCGTATCAACATCATCGACACACCCGGACACGTGGACTTCACCGTAGAGGTGGAGCGCTCTCTGCGCGTTCTGGACGGTTCCGTCACCGTGTTCTGCGCCAAGGGCGGCGTAGAGCCCCAGTCCGAGACGGTGTGGCGCCAGGCTGAGGAATACAAGGTTCCCCGCATGGCCTACGTCAACAAGATGGACATTATGGGCGCCGACTTCTACCGGGTGGTCCAGATGATGAAGGACCGCCTCAAGTGCAACGCCGTGCCCATCCAGCTGCCCATCGGCAGCGAGGACACCTTCAAGGGCATCATCGACCTGGTGGAGATGAAGGCCTACGTCTACTACGACGACCTGGGCAAGGATATCCGCTGCGAGGAGATCCCCGAGGACATGAAGGAACTGGCCGAGAAGTACCACACCGAGATGGTAGAGCACGTGGCCGAGCAGGACGACGAGATCATGGACAAGTACCTCTCCGGCGAGGAGATCTCCATCGATGAGATCAAGGACTGCATCCGCAAGTCCACCATCGCCAACCACATGGTCCCCGTCACTTGCGGCACCTCTTACAAGAACAAGGGCGTGCAGAAGCTGCTGGACGCCATCGTGGACTACATGCCCGCTCCCACCGACGTGCCCGCCATCAAGGGCACCAACCCCGAGACCGGGGAAGAGGAAGTGCGGCACTCCTCCGACGAAGAGCCCTTCTCCGCTCTGGCCTTTAAGATCGCCACCGACCCCTTCGTGGGCAAGCTTTGCTTCTTCCGCGTGTACTCCGGTACCGTGGAGGCCGGCGCTACGGTGTACAACTCTGTGAAGGACGACAACGAGCGCATGGGCCGTATCGTGCAGATGCACGCCAACGACCGGAAGGACATCGACCGGGTCTACGCCGGCGACATCGCCGCCGCTGTGGGCCTGAAGAACACCACCACCGGCGACACCCTGTGCGACGAGAAGCATCCCATCATCCTGGAGTCCATGGAATTCCCCGAGCCTGTGATCCGTGTGGCCATCGAGCCCAAGACCAAGGCCGGCCAGGAGAAGATGGGCATCGCCCTGGCGAAGCTGGCGGAGGAAGACCCCACCTTTAAGTGCTACACCGACGAGGAGACCGGCCAGACCATCAT
>DXDU01000120.1 GCA_019115285.1 Candidatus Acutalibacter pullistercoris | reverse complement strand
CGCCGCAGGCGACTGAGAGGGCTGCCCTTAAAAGGGGGTTATCAAAGGGGGAGACGTGAGTCTCCCCCTTTGGAATTAGACTATATAACTTTCTCCCCCTCCCGTACTGCAAAGGTTGAGATTTAAGCTCTCTATCCTTACGGGAGGGGGTGAGCGAGCGCCGGTGGCGCTCTGCCGCGAACCGGTCTCAGCTCCCGCTTCGGTCGGCGCTGAACGGTCGCCACCGGCGACCAGCGCCCGAGCCGGCAGGCGAGACCAGGGGGTGGGCTTTGCAAAGCTTACCCGCCCGGCAGGCGAGACGGGAGTGGGGCGCCAGCCGCTGCGCTAAAGTTTCTCTTGACACAGCGGCGAAAGGGTGTGCTATACTTTTTTTGTTCGCCGGAAATTTCCGGCAAGTGAGGAGAGGATCGCAATGGCTAACGGACGGCGGAAGGCCGCCAATCTGGACATGACGAAGGGGGAGCCCGCGCGGCTGCTGGTGCTCTTCGCCATCCCCATGCTCATCGGGGGCGTGTTCCAGCTGATGTACAACATGACCGACACCTTGGTGGTGGGCCGGTTCGCCAGTGTGGACGCCCTGGCGGCCATCGGGGCCACCAGCTCCACCACCTCCCTGATCATCATGTTGGGCCAGGGCCTGACCAACGCCGTCAGCGTGGTGATCTCTCAGGCGGAGGGGGCCGGGCAGCAGGAGCGGATGAAACGCTGCGTGGCCCACGCCCTGTACCTGGTGGCCGCGGGCAGCCTGATTTTGGGGCTGGCCTCTTTCCTGGGGGCCAGGCCGTTCTTAGAGCTGCTAGGCACCCCCGTAAACATCGTGGACGACGCCGTGGCCTACGTCCAGATCACCGGGGGCCTTTCTGTGGCCCTGATCTGCTACAACGGGGTGTCCGCCGTGCTGCGGGCCATCGGGGACTCCAAGACCCCCCTGTACTTCCTGATCCTGTGCAGCCTCTTGAACGTGGCGCTGGACCTGGTCTTCGTCATCGCCTTCCACTGGGACGTGCCCGGGGTGGCCATCGCCACGGTGATCTCCCAGGCGGTGTCCGTGGTGCTGTGCGTGCTGTATATGATCCGGAAATACCCCAGGCTCCGGCCGGACGCCGCCGCCTTCCGGCTGGATCCCGCCCTTTTGAAGGAATACCTGTCCATCGGCCTGCCCATGTGTTTTCAAAGCGCGGTGCTGGGGGTGGGCATGTTCGTCATCACCGCGGTGATCAACTCCTTCGGCTCTGACATTGTGGCGGCCTACACCATCGGCGGCAAGGTGGAGCAGCTGGCCACCCTGTCCTTCTCCAACCTGGCCTTCTCCTTCTCGGTGTACGCCGGGCAGAACTACGGGGCCAAGCTCTACCGCCGCATCGGCGACGGCCTGAAAAAAGGCCTGGTGATCATCATCGGCTTGTCCCTGCTGTCCTCTGTGGTGATGCTCCTCTTCGCCCGGCCCCTGGCCCAGATCTTCCTGGAGGACAACGTGGCCGCCGTGCTGGACGGGGCCGTGGCCATGATCCGCACCGAGGCCTGCTTCTTCTGGGCCCTGGGGGCCATCTGGGCGGTGAACTCCACCCTGCGGGGCATGGGCATGGTCAAGGCGGCCCTGGTCTCCAGCGTGGTGGAGCTGGTGTGCAAGATCGGGGTGTCCGTCACCCTCTCCCAGCTGCTGGGCTCTATGGGGATCTGGCTGGCCGCGCCCTCCGGCTGGGTGCTGGGCCTTGTCCCCTCCCTGTTCTTCCTGCTGCGCTGGTGGAAGAAGCTCTCCTCCCTCCAGGAAGCCCAGCAGGGCTGATCGACGCGAAAAAAGCCTCCCGGCCAGGGAGGCTTTTTTTTCGCTCGCTTATTCTGATTCTCGGCGCAGGGAGCTTACCTCCACCAGGGCGCCGCCCTGCAGCCGGGACTGCTCCGCGGCCAGGGCCATGTAGTGGCTCTCCATGGAGTGCTCCAGGGTGGTGGCCCGCTGGCTGGGCGGGGCGTCGGTGAGGAGCATCTCCAAAAACTCCTTGACGATGCCGCTGTCCCCGCCGCCGTGGCCCTTTAGGTCGGAGGTGAGGGTGTTCACGTCCAGCACCTCTTCCTCTTTGCCGAACTCCCGGATGTGGATCAGGTTGCGCTTCATGTCCGCCTCGATCTCCCCCTTGGTGCCCATGGCCTTAAAGTGCCGGTAGCAGTCCTGGGTGAAGGCGCACATGGTAAAGGACACGGTGACGCCGTTTTCCATGACCAGCTGGGTCTGCTGGTGGTCCACCACGTTGTTGTCGCAGTGGAACACGCACCGGCCGTAGGGGCCGGTCTCCAGGGCCTGGCGGGTGCTCTCCACGGTGTGCTCCACGCTGAGCACCGAGCTGATCCAGCTGTCCCCGTGGAGCAGGCCGGTCTTGGGGCTAGTCAGGTAGATCTTCTCCGCGTCGAAGGGGCAGGTCTCCTTGGCCTTGCAGCCGTCCAGGCAGCGCAGGGCCGCCCCCTTCGGGGCCTTGTCGGCCTTAAACAGGGCGATGTCCCCCACGGAGGAGACGGTCTTGCACCGGCTGCCCAGCAGCCAGGTGAAGATGTCCATGTCGTGGCAGGACTTCTGCAGGATCATGGGGCTGGTCTCCTGGGAGTTCCGCCAGTTCCCCCGGACGAAGGAGTGGGCCTGGTGCCAGTAGCCCACGTTCTCGTTGGCGCACAGGGAGACCACCTGCCCGATGCGGCCGCTGTCCAGCAGGTCTTTCAGGGTGTTGTAGAATACGGTGTAGCGCAGCACATGGCCCACGATGATCTTCCCCGGGCAGCGCCGGGCCACCTCCAGCAGCTTCCAGCACTGGGAGAGCTCTGGGGAAATGGGCTTTTCCAGCAGGATGTGGTAGCCCTTTTCCAGAGCGGGGATGGCCTGGTCCACGTGCTGCCGGTCCATGGTGGAGATGACCATCACGTCGGCTAACTTGGGGGCGGCCAGCATTTCCTCAGCGCTGGAGAAACAGCGGTCCTGGGGGATGTGGTACAGGGCCCGGGCCTTCTCCACCTTCTGGGGGAGCAGGTCCGCCACGGCCACCACTTTCATTTTGTCGGGGAACAGCTTCTCCATAGAGGCGTAGGTGCTCCCCCGGTCGCCGAACCCGGCGATGGCAAAGGTGATAGGGGCTTTCATCTGGGACACTTCCTCTCTTTCCAACTCTTCTCCGTCCATTATAAAGATTCCGCCCCAAAAATCAAGCCCGGGTCCGGCGCGTGCCCAGTCCGTGGCCGGACGGGCCAGGGAAAACCCCTATCCGTTCGCTTCGCTCACTCACCGGGGTTTTCGGGGATGGTCTACGCAACTTAGGAGGTGAGAGCGGCTGAAAAACCCGGAGCGCCCCTCAGCGGAGGGATTTTATTGGCCTGCGGTGCCAACCGCCCCACCCCCTGGTCCCGCCTGCCGCGTGGGCGAGCTAAGCGGTACCCACCCCCTACCCCCTCCCATGCACAAACATTTCCTAAGGAAGATAGCCTTCCGGCATGGGAGGGGGAGAAAGTACTATAGGTTAATTCCAAAGGGGGCTGGCGCCCCCTTTGTGAACCCCCTTGAAGGTAGCCCTCTCAGTCACGACTGCGTCGTGGCAGCTCTCTCAAAGGGGAAGCCAAGTAGGGTCGTTCCTCCCCCGCCTACCGGCAGGCGAATTCTATGCAGGCTTCTCCTCACCTTTCCAACGGATTGGGGAAACTATGTAGTGCCCCCCTGGTCTCGCCTGCCGGATTGCTCTGGCAAGATTCTGCCCACCCCCTGCCCCCTCCCGTAAGGATAGAGAGCTATAGTCTCGTCCTTTGCAGTACGGGAGGGGGTGATAGTTATATAGTTTAATTCCAAAGGGGGGAGGCAATGCCTCCCCCCTTTGTGAACCCCCCACGTTTTATAGCTTGCTGCCTCAGAAGCGGCTACCTGGCATGGGGGTGCAAGGGGGCTTGCCCCCTTGAAAATCCTATTAAATATTAAAAATTAAATCCCCCTCCCGCGTCTGTAAGGTTAGATATACCACCTGTGTATAGGCGCGGGAGGGGGTAGGGGGTGGGCATATGAAAGCTCTCCAAACAAGCGGACCGCCAGGCGAGACCAGGGGGTGGGCACTGCCCGGGCAAGTGTGACGGAGCTGTGCACCCCCTGGCGCTTTACGCCTTCGGGGAGGCGCGGAAGCGCAGCAGCAGGGCGGAGTTGACGATGACCAGCACGCTGCCGGCGTTGTGCACCAGGGCCCCCACCACCGGGTTTAAGATCCCGGTCATGGCCAGGACGATGGCCACGAAATTCAGGGCCATGGAGAAAGTCAGGTTCACCTTGATGGTGGTCATCATCCGCCGGGACAGGGCGATGAGGTGGGGCAGCTCTTTCACCTCGTCGTCCACCAGGGCGATGTCCGCCGCGTCCACGGCGATGTCGCTGCCCACGCCCCCCATGGCGATGCCCACGTGGGCCTTCTTCAGGGCCGGTGCGTCGTTGACCCCGTCCCCCATCATGCACACCAGCTGGCCCTTCTCCTGAAACGCCCCGATCCTGTCCAGCTTCTCCTGGGGCAGGCACTCCCCGTACACCTGGCGGATACCCAGCTCCCCGGCGATGGCTTTGGCGGCGGCCTCCCTGTCCCCGGTGAGCAGGACAGGGGTCACCCCCAGCCGGTGGAGGGAGGCAACCATGGCGGCGCTGTCCTGGCGCAGGGTGTCCGCCAGGGCCAGAAACCCGGCGAAGGCCCCATCCACCGCCAGGTAGATCACCATGGCCCCCTGGTCCAGGTAGCCCTGGGCGTCCCCGCTGTCCCCCAGGGGAACGCCCTGTTCCTCTAACAGGGCCTGGTTCCCCGCCAGCACCTGGCGGCCCTCCACCAGGGCCTCCACCCCCCGGCCGGGGAGCATGCGGAAGTTCTCCGCCTGGGGCAGGGCTTTGTCCCGGCGGTCCTTCCAGCAGCGCACCACCGCCCGGCCCAGGGGGTGCTCGGAGAACTGCTCCGCCCCGGCCGCCAGGGCGAAGAGCCGGTCTTCAGAAAAGGCCCCGGCGCTGTGCACCCCGGTGACCTCCGGCGTGCCGTAGGTCAGGGTGCCGGTCTTGTCAAAGGTGACCACCGTCACCTTGGCCAGGCGCTCCAGGGCGTCGCCCTCCCGCACCAGGAAGCCGTGCTTGGTGGCGTTGCCGATGGCCGCCATGATGGCCGTGGGGGTGGCCAGCACCAGGGAGCAGGGGCAGAACACCACCAAAATGGTCACCGCCCGGATAATCTCCGCGGTGACGAGCCAGGTAAGCGCCGCGGCGGACAGAGCGATGACCACGATCCAGGTGGCCCACCGGTCCGCCAGGCCCACGATTTTGGCCTTCCCCGCGTCGGCGCTCTGCACCAACCGGATCATCCGCTGGATGGAGCTGTCCTCCCCCACTTTTTCCGCCGCCATCTCAAAGGCGCCGAACTGGTTCACCGTGCCGCTGGACACCGGGTCCCCCGGGCCTTTGTCCACCGGCAGGGACTCCCCGGTCATCACCGCCTGGCCGATGGAGGTCTGGCCAGAGAGGATAACCCCGTCCACGGGGACGGTCTCCCCGGGCAGCACCCGGAGTTTGTCCCCCACCTGTACCTGTTCCGCGGGGATGACGCGCTCCTGCCCGTCCCGCAGCACCCGGGCGGTCTGGGGCGTTAAATGCACCAGCTTCTCGATGCCTGCCCTGGCCCGGGCCACGGTGAGCTCCTCCAAGAGCCCTCCCAGCTGCATGATGAAGGCCACCTCCCCGGCGGCGAAGTACTCCCCGATGCACACCGAGGCGATCAGGGCCAGGCTCACCAGCACGTCGGCCTTGATGTCAAACTCCGTCACCAGGCCGATGAAGGCCTCCAGCACAATGGGCACGCCGCAGAGAAGGATGGCCACCCAGGCCCAGTCCGTCACAAAGGGCACCCCGCCCAGGCTCAGAGCCAGGGCCGCCCCGGACAAAATAAGCAGGGCCACGTCTTTCTTCACGCCCCCCAGGGCCAGCAGATCTTCCAGCTTCGCCGCCAGTTGTTTCACAACGATCCCTCCCGGTTTGATCTGCCTGTATTATACCAATAGGGGTATGGGTTGTCAAGGGAGAGGGCAAGGCGGCGCGAAGGAGATGTCAGCCAGCCGCCGGCTCCGGGAGGCCCTGCCCCGCCGGAGGCCCTGCCTCCGGCGGGGGCCGCCTTTCAGGCGGCGCCCCGTCCGCGCCGGGCGCGGACGGGGCCAGGGCCTCCCGGGGCCTACTTCCAGGGCAGGGTCCGCAGCAGGAAAAACAACCCCAGCACCGCCGCCCCCAGGCCCAAGCCCAGCAGCAGTCCCGACACAAACTCCTGGAGGGGCGCCCGGTTCCCCAGCCGGGACAGGAACACAAGCACCGCCCCCACCACCAGGAGGATCACGCCCCACACCCGCCGCCAGTCCCAGCCGCCTTTGCCCTGTCTCACAAAAATCCCCTCCTTTTTCACTCAACTCATCATATCGTAAATTTGTGTGAAAAACAAGGGAATTTTCTCCAGGGGCTGGGGCTTTTCCCAAATTTAACCCGCCCTTTACCCCCTTGGGGTGGCAGCCGCCCCACCCCTCCCCTAGAATGGAGCCAGAGAGGAGGCGGTAGTATGGTGGGATTTCTGGAAGCAATGGGCCGGTTCCTGGCCGCTACAGGGGGCCCGCTGGTCCACGGGACCACCTGGGCCCTGCTGGCGGTGGTGCTGGCGGTGTCCATCGGGGCGCCTTTGGCCAGACGGGGCAAGGGCCGCCGGGACCTGTAACCCCGCACCGGCCCGAGTAAAAACCGCCGCCTGGGAAAGGAGAGGAACCATGTACCGCGCTGTGGTCATCAAATACGCCGCCAAGGCCAAGGACATGGCCGCCCAGGTGGAAAAAACTGCCAACGACATGGAGCGGGAAGGCTTCCGGCTGGTGTCCTTCGCCCCCATGCCCTCCGCCAAGGGGGTGCTGGTCTTTTATCGGGAAGGGCCGGAGGAAGAGCCCTCCTCCCCGTAACGCGCGGAAGAGCCGTCTCCCTGCAGGGAGACGGCTCTTTTTTAGAGGTCTTTCTTTTTCCGCTTGCGCACGCACTCGGTGAGCAGGTACTCAATCTGCCCGTTGAGGGACCGGAAGTCGTCTTCCGCCCAGGCGGCCAGCTCTTTCCACAAGGTGGGAGAGATCCGCAGGAGGATCTGCTTTTTCGCTTTTTCCTTTTCCTCCATGGTCTCTCCCCCTTTCCTTGCTTATGGGTTCCCGCATCGGGACAAAGGTCAATAGATGGACCCGCTGTTGACGATGGGCTGGGCGTCCTTATTGCCGCAGAGCACCACCAGCAGGTTGCTGACCATGGCGGCCTTGCGCTCCTCATCCAGCTCCACCACCTGGTCTTTGCCCAGCTGGTCCAGGGCCATCTCCACCATGCCCACGGCGCCCTCCACGATCTTCTTCCGGGCGGCCACCACGGCCTCTGCCTGCTGCCGCTGGAGCATGGCCGCGGCGATCTCGGGGGCGTAGGACAGGTGGGTGATGCGCACTTCCAAAATCTCCAGGCCGGCCATGGAAACCCGCTCCTGCAGGTCTTTCTTCATCATCTCGGCGATCTCCTGGCTGCTGCCCCGCAGGGTCTTCTCCCCCTGGTCGTCGTCGTCCATCAGGTCGTAGGGGTACATCCGGGCGATGTTCCGGGTGGCGGAGTCGCACTGGGTGCCCAGGAACGTCCGGTAGTTCTGCACGTTGAACACGGCTTTGGTGGTGTCCACAATCCGCCAGATGACAATGGTGCCGATGACGATGGGGTTGCCCCGCTCGTCGTTGACCGTCTGCTTCTCGTTATTCAGGGTCATGGTCTTTAAAGAGATCTTCTTGGCCCCGAGGTTGACAGAGGTGTTGCCGTTGATGGTGACCGTGGTGGGCGCCCCGCCGGGGTTGATGCCCTCGCAGAAGGGGTTGACCCAGAAGTAGCCGTCCCCCTTCAGGGTGCCGTGGTACTTGCCGAACAGGGTGAACACCAGCGCCTCGTTGGGGTTTAAAATCTTCAGCCCCGCCATGAGGAACAGGTCGAAGATAAAAACCAGTACCCCCAGCACCACCATGGCCACTGCCAGGCCCGTGTTGAAAGAGCTGACAAACACCGGCCCACAGACAGCCGCAGCGATGCTGCCCAAAAGCAGCAGCAAAATCAGGGCCAGCATGGCGAAGCCGTTTTTGGTCTTCACAGGTTTTTCCGTATAGCGGTTGACGATCTTCTCTCCTGTCTCCATCGAGCACAACTCCTTTTCTGAGCTCTAATTTTGATATCATTATACTATCATATCGTATCGCCGTCAAGGGGGAACAAAAAAATCTTTACATCCCGCTCTCCTCCTATTACAATAGGAAGCAGGAAAGGAGTTGTTCCCCATGACGAAAAAAGAACGTGTGCTGGCCGCCCTCTCCGGCCGCCGGCCCGACCACGTGCCCTGCGGCTTTTCCCTCCACTTCCCCCAGGAGGAGAAGGCGGGAGAGGCCGCCGTGGCCGCCCACCTGCGGTTTTTCAAAGAGACGGACACGGACCTCTACAAGGTGATGAACGAGAACCTGGTGCCGGACTGCGGCCCCATCGAAGGCCCCGAGGACTGGAAGAACCTCCAGGCCCTGCGGCCCGACGCCCCCTTTATCCAGGACCAGATCGCCCTGGCCAAGGCCATCCGGGACCGGTGGGACGGGGAGGAGGGCTACTGGCTGGGCACCCTCCACGGCATCACCGCCTCGGGCATCCACCCCTACGAGCACCGGGTGGGCTACGACGCCGCCCGGGACCTGCTGGTAAACTGCCTGCGCCAGAATGAGGAGAAGGTCCTAGACGGCCTGAAACGCATCGCCGAGTGCATGTGCGCCCTGGCCTGGGGCTACAAAGAGGCCGGCATGGACGGCATCTACTACGCCTCCCTGGGCGGGGAGCGGGACCGGTGGTTCACCGCCCAGGAGTTCGCCCGGTGGATCGCCCCCCTGGACCAGCTGATCCTGTCGGAGATCCAGAAGGCCGGCTGCGCCGCCTTCCTCCACATCTGCAAGGACCACCTGGACATGGAGCGGTACCGCTCCTACAACAGCTGCTGCGACGCGGTGAACTGGGGCGTCTACGAGGCTCCCTGCTCCATTGAGGAGGGCCGGGCCCTGTTCCCCGGCAAACCGGTGATGGGAGGCCTTGCCAACCACGCCGCCCCCCTGGCGGAGGGCCCGGTGGAGGACCTGACCGCCGAGGTAAAGCGCCTGGCCCAGGCCTACGGCCCGGAGAACTTCCTGCTGGGGGCGGACTGCACCCTCTCCACGGACATCGACCGGAGCCGCATCCGGGCCGTGGCCCAAGCCCTGCGGCAATAACCGCCCCCTCCCCCGCCTCCCGGCGGGGGAGTTTTTTTAGCATCGGTCCAGTCTAAGCGGTCCCGGGGCCTGTTCCCCTTGAAAAAAGCCCAGCGGCCTCGGGAAAACCGGGAAAAGCGGAGCCTCCCTCTTCTGTTTTTCGAGGGAAACCAGGTCTATTCCTAACAATTTTTTCGCGGACTGTTTGTGCAAAAACGGCGTTTTCACCATTGCCAAAGACGAAAAAACCGCTACAATAGAGGTATCGTAAATGGTTTTCCCAACGGGGGGAAGCCGCGGAACAAAGGGGCGGCCTGCCATTTGCTGTGGAAGTCGCCCCTTTGCTGTGTTTTTAGAAAGAGAGGGGAAGTGATAATCGTGAAAGGCAAGAGGCGCGTCTTCATCGTGGTCTGGCTGGGGCTGGCCGCCGTGTTCCTCATTGGCGGGCTGCTGCTCTCGCCCCCCACCGGCAGCGAGGAATCCATCCAGGAGACCATGCGGGACGCCGTGCTTCACGAGTCCAACCAGATCAGCCTGTTGGGGCTACGGCCGGTGAACCCGGCCCTGATCTCCGGCCTGGTGGTGACGGCGGTCCTGCTGCTGGCGGCGGCGGTGATCCGCATCTTCGTCATCCCCAGGTTCAAGTACGTGCCGGGGAAGTTCCAGATGCTCTTAGAGCAGGCGGTGGGATTGTTTGACGGCCTGGCCAAGTCCAACAGTCCCTGGCGCAACGGCTTTTTGGGAGCTTACGTCTTCGCCGCGGGGGCCTACATCTTCTTTGGCACCCTGTTCGAGCTCTTCGGCTTCCAGGCCCTCACCACCACAGGCAGGTCCATCTCCCTGCCCGCCCCCCTGTCAGACGTCAACGCCGCCATCATGCTGGGGGTGCTGTCCTACTGCGTCATCTTCTCCGGGGCCATCGCGGGCAACGGGGTGCGGGGCATCGGCAAAGCGCTGAAAGAGGTCTCCCTGCTCATCTCCATGAGCTTCCGTCTCTTCGGCGCCCTGCTCAGCGGCCTGCTGGTGACAGAGCTGGTGTACTACTTCAGCTCCCTGAGCTACGTGCTGCCGGTGCTGGTGGCCGTGCTGTTCACCCTGCTCCACGCCCTGATCCAGAGCTACGTGCTCACCATGCTCACCGCCCTGTTCTACGGGGAGATGAGCGAGCCCGCCCCGAAAAAGGAAAAGAAAAGCCACTCCACCGGCACGGCCCAGGCCGCCGGCATTTCAAAGAAAGCTTGAGGTAATCCGCTATGAAACTGAGGACTAAGAAACTTCTGCTCGTTCTTACCATCGTCACCCTGCTGCTCTCCCTGCTGGCCGTGCCCGCCCTGGCCGCCGCCGGCGACGACACCGCCCCCGCCGGGGACACCGCCGCCGCCCAGACCGTGGAGGACGAGGGCAATACCATCGGCTTTAAGGCTTTGGCCGTGGGCCTGGCCATCGGCCTGGCCGCCGCCGGCGGCGGCGTCGGCATGGGCATTGTAGGCGGCAAGGCCGCCGACGGCATGTCCCGCCAGCCCGATATGGAAAGCAAGATCCGCACCTCTCTCATGCTCACCATGGTGTTTATCGAGACCGCCATCATCTACGCCCTGCTGGTGGTCATCCTGGTCATCTTCGTGCTGTAAGCAAAGGTAGGGTAAGGCTATGCAAATTCCGCTGAATATAGACTGGCAGCAAATCCTGCTGCACCTATTCAACTTTACCATTCTGGCAGGGGGCCTGTACCTGCTGCTCTACCGCCCGGTGAAGAACTTCATCAAAAAGCGGGAAGAGCACTACCAGTCCCTGGACCAGGCGGCCCAGAAGGACCGGGAAGAGGCCCGCCAGATGGCAGAGGACTACAAGGCCCGCCTCTCTGAGGTGGACAAAGAGATCGCCGAAAAGAAGCGCCAGGCCCAGAAGGAGATGGATCAGCTGCGCCAGCAGGAGCTGGAGCAGACCCGCCAGCAGGCAGACGCCCTGCTGGCCCAGGCCCGGTCGGCCACCCAGCAGGAGCACGACGCCATGGTGGCCAAGGCCTCCAAAGAGCTCACCGAGATGGTGGTAAACGCCGCGGAGCGCATCGCCCTGAAGAGCCAGGGCGACCCCTACGGGCAATTCCTGGATCTGGTGGAAGGGGAGGAGAACCATGGACAAGATGAACAAGGATGACAAGGCCATCCTCCGCAGCGCCCAGGCCCCCAGCCAAGAGAGCTGGGACAGGCTCCTGCGTTTCCTCCGCCAGCGCTACGGCGGCGCCGTGGAGCTGGTCTGGTTCGAGGACCCCAGCCTGCAGGACGGCTTCCTGCTCACCGTGGGCACCGACGTGTACGACTGGAGCCTGGAGGGCCGGCTGCGGCAGTTTAAAAACAGGATGGACCAGGTCCGTCCCGCCCGGGGAGGGGTCATCCCCCTGATCAAAGAGGCGGTGGAGAACTGGGTGCCCCAGGCCACCCCGGAAGAGGTGGGCACCGTGGTGGCGGTAGGCGACGAGATCGCCACGGTCACCGGGCTGAAAAACGCCTCCTACGGCGAGATCCTCCTGTTCCCCTCCGGCGTCAAGGGCATGGTGCAGGAGCTGCGCCGGGACGAGATTGGCTGTATGCTCTTCGGCGACGGCGACGAGATCGTAGAGGGCAGCATCGTCCACCGCAGCGGCAAGACCGCCGGCATCCCCGTGGGGGACGACTTCTTAGGGCGGGTCATCAACGCCCTGGGCGAGCCCATCGACGGCAAGGGGGAGATTACCTCCACCGAGTACCGCCCCATCGAGGCGGCGGCCCCCTCCATCATCGACCGGCAGCCTGTGAACACCCCCATGGAGACCGGCCTGCTGGCCATCGACACCATGTTCCCCATCGGCCGGGGCCAGCGGGAGCTGATTATCGGCGACCGCCAGACCGGCAAGACCGCCATCGCCCTGGACACCATTTTAAACCAGAAGGGCAAAGGGGTCATCTGCATCTACGTGGCCATCGGCCAGAAGGCCAGCTCCGTGGCGGAGCTGGTGCAGAACCTAGCAAAGCGGGGGGCCATGGACTACTCCATCGTGGTCAGCGCCTCCGCCAGCGACACCGCCACCATGCAGTACATCGCCCCCTACGCCGGCTGCGCCCTGGGCGAGTACTTTATGAACCGGGGCAAGGACGTGCTCATCGTCTACGACGACCTGACCAAGCACGCCATCGCCTACCGGGCCCTGAGCTTGCTGCTGGAACGCTCCCCCGGCCGGGAGGCCTACCCCGGGGACGTGTTCTACCTGCACTCCCGGCTTTTAGAGCGCTCTGCCCACCTGTCTGAGGAAAAGGGCGGCGGCAGCATGACCGCCCTGCCCATTGTGGAGACCCAGGCCGGGGACGTGTCCGCCTACATTCCCACCAACATCATCTCCATCACCGACGGCCAGATTTTCTTAGAGAGCGAGCTGTTCTTCTCCGGCCAGCGCCCCGCCGTGAACGTGGGCCTGTCCGTGTCCCGTGTGGGCGGCGACGCCCAGACCAAGGCCATGAAAACCGCCGCCGGCGCCATCCGCCTGGACCTGGCCCAGTTCCGGGAGATGGAGGTGTTCACCCAGTTCTCCAGCGACCTGGACGACCTGACCCGCCAGCAGCTGTCCTACGGCCAGGGGCTGATGCGCCTGCTGCGCCAGCCCCAGTACCACCCCATGCAGCAGCACGAGCAGGTGTTCCTGCTGGTGGCCGCCCTGCACCATCTGCTCCAGGACCTGCCCCTTGGACGCATCGACGACTTCCGCCGGGAGTACCTGGAGTACATGGAAGTCCACGGCGCCGCCCTGGCCCGGAAGATCGACCAGACCGGCCAGATGACCCAGGAGGACCAGGAGGCCATTCTGGACTTGGCGGAGAAGTTCCTGCAGGACTTTACCCAGGAAGCGAGGTGACGGCCTGTGGCCAGCACAGCAGAGATCAAAAGCCGCATCCGCAGCGTAGAGGACACCAGGAAGATCACCAACGCCATGTACCTCATCGCCTCCACCAAGCTGCGCCGGGCCAGGAACGACCTGGATAAGACACGCCCCTATTTCGACGCCCTCCAGGCGGAGATCAAGCGGATCTTCCGCACAGTGCGGGACGTGGACAGCCGGTACTTCTACCCCCCCGACCGGGAACCGGTGGTGGAGGGCCCCTACGGCTGCCTGGTCATCACCGCCGACAAGGGCCTGGCCGGGGCCTACAACCAGAACGTGATCAAAGAGGCCCAGAAGCTTATGGAAGAGCACGGGGACATGCAGCTCTTCGTGGTGGGGGAGTACGGCCGGCACTTCTTCACCCAGCACCACATCCCCATCGAGCACACCTTTCTCTACACCGCCCAAAACCCCACTATGGAGCGGGCCAGGGAGATCAGCTCCCTGCTTCTAGATAAGTACGACCGGGGGGAGCTGAAGAAGATCTACATCGTCTACACCGACCTGAAGAGCAGCGTGGAGACCGTGGCCCGGTCCACCCGGCTGCTGCCCTTCCACCGGGCCCAGTTCATCTCCCCCACCCAGGAGAAACGGGTGCGCAACCCCTTTGAGTTTTACCCGTCGGTCACCGGGGTGCTCAACAACATCATCCCCAGCTACCTTTCGGGTTTTATCTACAGCACTTTGATCGACAGCTTCTGCAGTGAGCAAAACGCCCGCATGAACGCCATGGACGCGGCCAACCGCAACGCCGAGGAGCTCTTAGCCACGCTGGGCACCCAGTACAACCGCATCCGGCAGGGCAACATCACCCAGGAGATCACCGAGATCACCGCGGGGGCCAAGGCCCAAAAGCGCCAGCGCGCCCGCAGAAAGGAAGTGAAAGCGCCGTGACCACTGGAACCATCGTGCAAATTTCCGGTCCTGTCATCGACGTGGAATTCGCCCCCGGAAACCTGCCCAAGATCCGGGAGGCCTTGTATCTGGACCTGGCCGGACAGCGGCGGGTCATGGAAGTCTCTCAGCACTTAGAGGACAACATGGTGCGGTGCATCATGCTGGCCGGCAGCGAGGGCATGGCCCGGGGGATGAAGGTCACCGCCCCGGGAGAGACCATCACCGTGCCGGTGGGCAAAGAGACCCTGGGCCGGATGTTCAACGTGCTGGGGGAGCCCATCGACGGCGGGGACCCTGTCTCCCCGGAGGCGGATCGCCACAGCATCTACCGCAAGCCCCCCGCCTTCGCCGAGCAGCGGCCCATGGGGGAGATCCTGGAGACGGGCATCAAGGTCATCGACCTGCTGGAGCCCTACCCCAAGGGGGGCAAGATCGGCCTGTTCGGCGGCGCCGGCGT